>JAMCWO010000306.1:0-804 GCA_023481165.1 Planctomycetota bacterium
TATCCCGACATGAGCGTCATGCGCATCGAGTTGTCCGGCAATCCGGCCCAGTCGGCGGACTCGGGGAAATTCCGGTTCGAGCTGTTCTGGTATGCAGCGCCGAGCGGTTCAGCGCCGAAGGCGGTATGAAAGGGATCGTCGGTCGTCCCAAGGTTGCGTCGCTCGTTTGTATAAGGTCTGGAGTTATGAGCCTCTCCAAACGCCAGAAGACATTACTCGCAGTTCTTCTTATCGGTCTTGTCGCCCTGGTGGCGGATCGCACGGTCCTGCGTCCTTCGGGTGGACCTCGCGCGGCCTCGGCCGGGCCTCGCGCGGCTTCTGTCCCGGATGCTCGACCTTTGGGCCACCCGCCTGCGGCGGAAGCGATGCCGCCCATGACGGTGGCGCAACGGCTGGACAAGCTGACTTCGGGCAAGGAAGCCGGAAGCGAAATGGTGCGCGATCCGTTCTCTCTGCCGCCCACCTGGTCCGATACTACCGCCGGAAAAGAAGAAGGAACCCTGGATGTGACGGAGGTATTCGTGCAACGGCATCAGTTCCGGGCCATGGTGGTGCGGGACGGGCAGTCGTGTGCCCTGGTGGACGACAGCACTCTGATCCCAGGCCAGTCCCTCGATGGTTTCACGCTCATCGCGGTCGGTCCTCGGTCCGCCCTGTTTGAAGGCGACGGCAAGCAGGTGGTACTCCATCTGGCAGGCCCCTAAGCGACGCGGAGGAGGGGAACGTCGCGCCGGCACACGTCCGACGGCGCCCCTTCTCTCTGCAGGAGTACTTAAGTACTGGTGGTTTTGGGTCGATATCCGG
>JAMCWO010000306.1:814-7481 GCA_023481165.1 Planctomycetota bacterium
AGGCGTTCACACAAGACATGAGGAGAATACTGATGAGAAGACATGGGTACACACGCAGGGGGTTCAGTCTGCTCGAAGTCGTCATCGTGGTGGCGATCATCGCCATCTTGGCCGCGATCGGGATTCCCCGGATGAGCCGCGGCGCCAAAGGCGCGAGCGACGCCGCCCTGACGGGCGATCTCGCGACGCTGCGCAATGCCATCGACTTGTATGCCGCCGAGCATAGCGGGGCTTTTCCCACGACCATCGACGTCACGGCGCAGTTGACGCAGTACACCAACATCAGCGGCGTCGTGAGCACCACGAAGACTACGACGGCCATCTATGGCCCGTACATGCGTTCGATTCCTCCGCTGCCGGTCGGGACGAAGAAGGGTAGCGCCAAGATCGCCGATGCGAACGGGGTGGGGGTGGGCTGGATCTACAGCAGTACGGATGGAACCATCAAAGCCAATACCACGGATGGCGAGGTGGATGAGGCCGGCACGAAGTACAACGCCTACTGAGCGGGAGCGGGATGATTCCCTGCCGGGGCCATTCTCTTCATCGAGAGAGAAACATCGTGCCTGTCGCAGATCGACTTGACGTGGGCCACGGGCGCTCTTGTCGCCGGTGGCCCGCTTCGTATCCGCCGGCACGGGGAGCTGTGTCGCCGCCGCAGGGACCCAGCGCTGTCCAGGGACACGCAGCAGAGAGACGGGATATGAATCGGGGGGCTGGAACAACGAAGGGAGGCTTCTCGCTGTTTGAGCTTCTTCTGGTGCTCGCGATCACGGCGGTCGTGGCGGCGGTGGCCGCCCCCCGTTACGGCCGCGCCTCCGGGCGCTATCGGGCCGATCTGGCGGCCCGGCGGGTCATGGCGGATCTGCGCCTGGCGCAGTCGTGTGCCAAGGCGGCCTCCTGTTCCCGGACCGTGTCATTCTCGACGGCGACCGGCCGGTACCAGTTGCTCAGCATCCCGGCGCCGGATGGGGCACAGGGCGACTATACGGTGGTCTTGTCCGCGGAGCCCTACTTGGCCGACCTGACGAATGTGAATTTCGACGGCAGCCTGCAAGTCATCTTCAATGGCTGGGGACTGCCGAACAAAGGCGGAACCGTGACGCTTTCCGCGGGCGGAGAACAAAGGACCGTGGTGGTCGACGGCGTTACCGGGAGGATCAGCGTGCAATGAGTCTCGTGGTCCGTCGCATTCGCCAGACCATCGGCAATCCCTCGGGGCTCAGGAGGGTCGCTGCGCTTGCCGCTGCCACCCGCCGTCAGCCCAACGGCCGTTGGCGGGCGGGCTTTACCCTCGTCGAAGCGGCGCTCTCGACGGTGATCGTCGCTGTCATGTTCGTCGCGGCGTTGAATACCGTCGGGGCGGCACGCGTGGCTCAGTACAAGGCGGTCCTGGTCGGCCGGGGCCGGCTGTATGCAGAGGCGCTGCTGACGGAGATTCTCCAACAGAGCTATCAGGAGCCCGGAGCGACGTACGTCTTCGGCCGGGAAGCGGGGGAGTCCGACACGAGTCGGGCGGCCTATGATGATGTGGACGACTATCACGGCTGGACCGAGTCTCCGCTCGTCGCCAAAGATGGCACGGCGTTGCCGAATTCCACCAATTGGAGCCGGACGGTCACCGTCGAGTGGGTCGATCCTCTGGACCCCCAGCAGGTCAGCGGCACGGAAACCGGCGCCAAACGGATCACGGTGGTGGCGGCGTTCCGCGGCATGCCGCAGGCGACGGTGGTCGCGGTCCGGACGGCCAACTGAAGGAAGCAAGAGGCATCCGATAGAGCCCATATGAGCTGCCGAGCGTGTCAATTGCGGATTGAAGAGGCAAATCGAAGCCGCCGTCGTTGCGGTGGCAGCATCTACTTGCACATCCTGGCCTCGTCCCTGCTCATCACGGTTCTGGGGCTGGGCGCGTTGGCGGCGGTGCGGCTGCAGATGCGCTCGACACGCCTGGCACGCGATAGCACCGAGGCCCGGGCCTGTGCGGTCTCGGCGATCGAGTTGGGCCTGCTACAGATCAAGCAGAACCCCAACTGGCGAACCGAAATGCCCAATGGCACCTGGTGGAACAACAAAGACTTGGGCGCGGGTCAGTTCACGCTGCAAGGGACGGATCCCGGCGATGGGGTGCTGAGCGATTCCGCGTACGAGCCACTGATCCTGACGGGCCTCGGGACGCGGGGAAACGCCACTCATATCGCGCAGGTTACGCTCGTGCCGAACATCAGGCCTCTGGCGGCACTGAGCCCGTGCCTGTGTGCCTCCGGCCTCGTCATGATCAATGCCGGCCGACGGATCACCGCCGTGGGGGCCGGCATCGCCACGAATGAGCAACTTGACAATGATGGCGTGATCGACGGCAGCGCCGAAGCCCAGAGTATCGGTCATACCGGCACGATCACCGGCACGCTCACCGTACCGGGGACCTCCCGACCGATGCCGAGTGCCGCGGTGTTTGCCGACTACATCAGTAAGGCCACCGCTGTGCCTTATGCGCCGATCATCGAAAAGGTCGTACTCGCCCCGGGCTGCAATCCCCTGGGGCCGACGGATCCGAACGGTCTCTACCTCATTGACACCGGTGGGGGCGACCTCACGCTTCGCAACAGCAGAATCTACGGTACACTCATCCTTCGGGCCGCCGGCCGCACGGTCACCGTGGATGAGGCCATCCTGATGCAGAACTGCCGCTCGGATTTCCCCGTGTTGTTGGTGGAAGGCAACCTGATCATCCGGCCCAACAGCATGGTGGGGTCGCTCTCGGAGTCGGCCTGTCTCACAAACTTCAACCCGGTGGGGGCTCCGTACGGCGGCGTCACGGACTCGGACACGACCGATCAGTACCCGGATGAGATTCGCGGGCTCGTTCACGTCAAAGGGTCGCTCCGACTCCAACAGACGGCCCGCATTGTCGGCGTGGTGATCTGTGAAGGCACCGTCACGTGTGAGGACACGAACACCATCGTCTATGACCCCGGCCTGTCCGCCAATCCCCCAACGGGTTACACGTATGTGGATGGGATGAAGGTCTCCCCCGGTAGCTGGCAGCAGGTGGTGCAGTAAAGCCGCCGGCTCACCAGCCCGGTTCATCGAAGCGCGTCAGGTCCGCCCCCTCCGGCAACACTCCCAACGTGATGATCGCGAAGGTGAAGATCGTCGTGCCCGGCTCCAGATGGCCTCCCAAGCTCTTCTGATTGTCGGAGAACACGATGTGGGCGTGGATGCGGCCCTCCATGACGTAGCCGTTGACGTTCAGCAGGTCCTGCGGCCCCTGGCCCTTGTAGTAGATGTTCTGGGCCGGCAGGGTCGTATTGCTCACCGCGTGGACGTGATAGCTCGTCAGCGAGCCGACGCCGCTGAGAATCGCCGCATTGCGAATCTTCTCCCGCGCGACGGCCTGCTTCAAACCGTCCAGCAGGTCCATGCCGCGCTTGATTCGAACCACCACGATCCTCTCGAAGTCGCCGCTGATCGTCAACACGTCGGGAGCGGATTCCATGGTTGTTGTGCCTCCCTTCCTGACCGGCTGAACCGCGACACCGCTGTGCCGCGGCGGACTGCCGCAGCCACCCGCGGCCAGAACACCAGCCGTCGCAAGAATCGCCATGAGTGCCTTCATCGCTCGATACCTCCAACAAGCAGGAGAGCCAACTGCGTTCGATCCGCGCCCGCAGCGCCGCTGCGCATCGGGGAACGTCTATCGCTCCCGCTCCAATCCGGCGTTGACCCACTGGATGGCGGTCCGCAGCAGCTCGTTGGCATCCTGCAGGCCGAGCTTGTCCTTGATGTGGGCCCGATAGGTCTCGACGGTCTTGATGCTCAGGTGGAGCTTGTCGGCCATCTCGCGCGTGCCGAAGCCCTCGCCAATCATGCGAAAGACCTCCAGCTCCCGGTCGCTCAAGCTGTCGGCGGGTGAGCCGGCCGTCCGCGTGCCTCCCCCGACGAGTTTGCTGACCATCTTGGCGGCCATGCCCTCGCTGACGTAGATCTCGCCGGCCAGCACGCGCCGAATGGCCGTGACGACCTTGCCCGTGGCCTCCTGCTTCATGACGTAGCCCCGGGCACCGGCCCGCAGGGCCCGCTCGCCGTACACTGCCTCATCGTGCATCGACAGCGTCAGCACCGGCAGATCCGGGTGCTGGATCTTGAGATCCTTGATCAGCTCCATCCCGCTGGTGTCCTTGAGAGAAATGTCCACGATAACCATGTCGGGATCGAGCTGGCGGATGGCCTGCATGGCCTCATGAGCATCCTCGGCCTGTCCGCAGACTTCCAGGTCCTTCTCCTGGTTGATCAATTGCGCCAGACCCTGGCGCACAATGGGATGATCGTCCACGATGAGGACCGTCCGTTTGCTGCGTGAATCCGTGCGGCCTGGCATCTTTCGCGACATCTGTCGTACCCCTTTGCGTTTCCCTCGGCGCGCCCAACACAGAGGACCCGGTACCGCCAACGAGCCGAACTACGCCGGAGCCCCAGTATACCATCGTTTCCTTGCGTGCAACAGTCTGTCCCTGCAACTTTATCGGGGCAAAACCGGCGTGATTCCGGCCGGTCCCGGGCCACTCATAGGGGATTTCCCGATGCGAAAACGAGCGCAGAGCCGGATAGCAGAAGCAGAGAACGCCCGATTCAATGAGTTTCCCCCGCGGCTACCATAGTTTTATGACTTTTTGAGAAGGGGATGACCATGAACGATACGGAATTGCTGAAGCGTTACGCCGCGGGCGAGGAAGGGGCCTTCCAAGAGCTCGTGAGCCAGTACAAAGACAGCCTATATGCGTTCCTCCGAAGGTTTCTGAGCCAGTCGGACCTGGTGGATGATGTGTTCCAGGAAACTTTCATGCAACTGTACGTCAGTCGCGACACCTTCGACTTGTCCCGCCCGCTGCGTCCCTGGCTGTTCACGATCGCCGCCAACAAGGCGAAGGACGCGCTGCGGCGGATGCAGCGGATCGATTCCGCGAACCTCGGGAGCATGTTCGACAGCGATGAGCACTCCATCGACGATGTGCTCAATACGCTGGATTACGACGAGCACATGCCCTACGATGACCTGATTCGGGATGAGACTGCGGTGGCGGTCAAACGGGTGATCGCGCGAATGCCGGCAAAACTGCGCGAGATCGTGATCCTGGCCTATTTCCACAAATTCTCCTATGCGCACATTGCCGGGATTCTGGGGATTCCCGTCGGGACGGTCAAGAGCCGGCTGCACACGGCGGTGGGACGTTTTGCGGAGGACTGGAACGCGGCGATGATGTACGAGACCCCCAACTAATAACGGCCCCGAAGGGAGTCGGGGACCGATGGGCTTGCTGCCCCGGATTGCCGCCTGGGGGACAGCGTTGCGGATGCGAACAGTTTTGGCAGCATGAGTTCATCAGCCGGTACCGCATTCTGCAACGGTGTCACTCCGGACGCTATCCGGGGCATGTTTTTGGGCCGGCGGTCAGGGGCACGTCCCCAGCCGCCGCAGGATTTCGACCTTGTTCTCCCAGCGGTGAGAATCGACTTCCATCGGCCAGCACAGATCGCACCCCCAGAACCCGCGCCACCACTGCCGCAGTCTCCTCAGTGTCTTCATGGCTCACTCCTTTTCCTTCGGTGCCCCGGATTCCCGCCGGCCTCCACGACGACGCCGGCTTGCAGAGAGCGTTCTCTACTGTTAAGAGGCAGCCGCCGGGCGGGGAGTAACGGGGTGCACAGGGGATGCGGCTGGCATACGGTGGCGGCTTTTAGCCGCGTCCCGAGAGCGCACGGAGGTCCGCCACCCGCGTTCTTGCCTCCAAAAATCCAGACCGCCACGTGCCACGTGCCAAATACACACCGTGCCAGCCCCTCAAACCGCGTCTTTCGGGGCACTCTTGGAGTTGGCGGCCTGAGAACGTGCGGGAAAGTGGCATGGAAAGAGGAACGATCGAGACGATTCCCCGTACCGTCCGGTTCTCCGCTGTTGCCTTGCCCTTTGCCTTTCTTTCTCGTGAGCAGGATGACTGTGCGAGCCGGCCAGATGCGGGGAAGACTAGATAACCGGTGTAGCAAAGGTGCGTCGCCAGTCTTCCCCGATAATCCCCTCACACTTCAACGTCCCGCCCGCGAACATGCGCACAAAGGCGGTTCAGGGGCGTGGACGCTACGCACGCACCCGCCGCCGGTCCAGCATCCCAACAACGCGGCGTCCAGTTCCGGCGTTCCCCGGAGACGGTTCACGGGCCGAACCCCTTTGGATGACGGCCCATAAGCGGATTCCTGGGGAAGGAGTCTCCTTTGAGGCTCCGCCTTCTTGACTCCGGCTTCCTCCGCTGGTGCCCCTTCTGGTTCCGGGCACGTGTGATCTTACTCACGCCGATCTAACGCCGCGAAGGGAGATGCCATTGTCGTGGCGAACCAAGCTCCCAACCGAGACCTTGGGTGCGCTACATCCGCCGCGTCCGACTCCGCGGCTCCCTGGGTGTGGACCGGTCCCACCATTCCCGCCCCTGAACCGCCTCTTCTCTTTGGTTTTGTTGCCCCGAAAACGGCGCGCCGTAAACGGTGTCTGTCTCGAATGGCATGAAGATAAGCGATAAGTTGTTGTAGGGCAAGGGCTTGACAAAGAGGCCTCCTGTATCTTGTTTGGTTGATCATGCGACTGAACAACGCAAACAGAAAGGAGGCCACGGATGGC
>JAMCWO010000175.1 GCA_023481165.1 Planctomycetota bacterium
GCAAGTGTTCGGGGTCGTGGGGTTTCATATCATGGACGCTATGCGGATGAAATCCGACTGCATCTACGAGACGTTCGGGTTCTCGTCGCCCCTGGCGGGCTATACGACGCACAACCGCCTCTTGATGATGTCGATCACGTGCACGGAGTTCCGGGACTGGCTCCTGCGGAATTTCTTCCGGCGGACCCGGCTGGTGCGCCTCAATGGCTTTCGCACGACCTGCCTGACGAAGTACCGCAAAGCGAAGCAGAACAACAACCTGCTACAAGTGGTCGCCCGGGAGAAGATGGACAACGGCATGTACAAGATCAAGTATTACACCCCCTGGTACGAGCGGACGTGGGCCGACTGCGTCGCCATTTACCTCCAGGAGCGCGAGCAAGGATGCAAGCTATGACGGAAGCAATCGAGCACAAGATCCGCGAGAAGCTGCTGGACCTCGGCAACGGGACTTCGATTTGGCGGGTGCACCTGGACTGGCTGCGGGAGATGGAGGAAAACGCCCGGGTGATGGACCCGGACCGGTTCGAGCGGCTGGTGGCGAATGTCCGCAAAGATGCCCGGCTGGAGTCGCTGCCCTTGGTGACCCCGAATCCCGAGCGGCCGGAGGAGTTTCTGATTATCAGCGGGCACCATCGGACCCGGGCCGCCCGGTCGGCCGGGGTGATGGAGATCGTGGTGCTGTGCATCGACCAGGGCCTCTCCATGGATCAGATCAAGTCCAAGCAGCTCGCGCACAATTTCCTCAACGGCGAGGATGATAAGCAGATGCTGCGGCGGATCGTCGCCCAGATCCAGGACCAGGACGCCCTGATCGAAAGCGGCCTGGCGCACCTGCGGGAGGACCTGCCGGACCAGCGCATCCAGGTAGACGAGGTGAAGTTCGACATCGACTTCGAGGTGGTCAACGTCGTATTCCTGAGCCATCAGAAACAAAAGTTCGACCAGGCGATCGAGTTATTGGGGGACAAGGGAGACATTTTGGTCGAGGAGCTGCCCGCCTTCGCGCGCTTCAAGGAGGCCGTGGCCAAGACCTCGCAGCAGTACAATATCCGCAACGTGCCCGGCATCCTGGCGAAGATGGCGGAGGTGGTCCTGGAGCACGCGGCGGCGGCGGAAGCGGCCGAAGGGGAGCAAGTGCCGGCGGAGGCGGCGGGGGAGTAATCCCGCGTTCCGGGGGCAAAAACGGGCATGGCAGCCACGAAACTCACGCCCGAGGTCGTCTCGAAGCTCGAATACTATTGGCAGCTTGCCAGCGACGTCCTGATGAGCGATGAGGAAATCTGTGCCCGTGTCGGGATCAAGTGCCCGACGCTCAAAAAGGCCCTCCAGCGGGATCAAAAGGTGCTCCGCGAAGACGGGACCCGCGAGTCGATTGTCTCCCTACGCGCGCGTGCGAAGGCCGGGATGATCGCCGGCTACCTCCAGCGGCACTTCGGCCTGCTGCTCAAGGCGGAGACGGCGGGCGATCTGAGGACCGCGCACCAGATCCTGTGCTGGCTGGAAATGAAGCAGATGCCCGAGCGGTTCTACGTCGAGCCCCACCCGGCCCAGGAGCGCCAGAACAAGACCGGCTACGTGGAAGGGCCGGGCACGGCGCCGAATTCCGAACAATGGGAAAAAGAGAACAAGCCCAAGCCCGAGACCCCAACGCCACCGACGACCACTTGATCTGGCGGGCGAATCCGGGCAGTCAAACACGGTTCTTGCGGTGCCCGGTCTTCGAGGTCCTGCTGGAAGGCACCCGCGGCGGCGGCAAGAGCGACGTGCTCCTGATGGACTTCGCGCACTTTGTGAATCGGGGCTACGGCCGCGACTGGCGCGGGATTCTGTTTCGCCAGAGCTATCCGGCCCTGGAGGAGGTGATCGAGCGCTGCTTCAAGTGGTTCCCGGCAGCGTTCCCGGGCGCCCAGTACAACGCGTCGAAACACGTTTGGCGGTTCCCCCAGGGCGAGGCGCTGTACCTGCGGTACGCGGAGAAGGAGCGCGACTACTACAAGTACCACGGGCACGAGTACCCGTGGATCGGCTGGGAGGAGCTGACGAACTGGGCCAACGACGATCTCTACATGAGCATGTTCTCCGTGTGCCGGTCCAGCAATCCGCACGTGCCGCGGCACTACCGGGCGACCTGCAATCCGTACGGCGTCGGGCACAACTGGGTCAAGAGTCGCTTCATCGACCCGGCCCCGCGGGGCAAGATCATCCAGGATGAGCAGGGGCGGGAGCGCGTCGCGATCCACAGCAGCCTCCAGGAGTGCCCGCAGCTTGCCGTCAACGACCCGAACTACGTCCGCAGCCTCCGCGCCCTCTCCGGGCCGAAGCTCCAGGCGTGGCTGTTCGGCAACTGGGACATCGTGGCCGGCGGCATGTTCGACGACGTGTGGGACCCGAAGGTGCATATCCTGGAGCCGTTCCCGATCCCGGCGTCGTGGTACGTGGACCGCTCCTTCGACTGGGGTTCGGCGCGGCCGTACTCCGTCGGCTGGTGGGCCGAGAGCGATGGGACCGACATCGTCCTGGCGGACGGGAGCACGCTCCCGACGCGGCGGGGGGATCTGTTCCGGATCGCGGAGTTGTACGGCTGGACCGGCAAGCCCAACGAAGGGACCCGGGAGCTGGCGGCAACGGTGGCGCGGCGCATCCGGGAGACGGAGCAGCAGATGAAGCTGGTCGTGCGCCCGGGGCCGGCGGACTCCGCCATCTTCTCGCGCGACAACGGCAAGTGCATCGCCGACGACATGGCGGCCCAAAGCGTCCGCTGGCGGAAGGTGAGCAAGGAATCCGGCAGCCGCCGCAACGGCTGGGAGCTGATGCGCAGCCGTCTCAAGAACGCGATGACGGGCGAAGGGCCGGGCCTGTACGTCCTGGCGAACTGCCGGCAGTTCATCCGGACCGTGCCGTCGCTGCCCCGCGATGAGCGGGACATGGACGACGTGGATACCGAGGCGGAGGACCACGTGGGGGACGAGAGCCGCTACAGGGTCCTGATGCCCAAGGTGGTGTCGTCCCTCGACCAGTTCTGACGCCCGTCTGTGGCCGAGTGTGGCCGGGTACCGGCACCTTTGATGAAGCTGATTTGACTTGAGAGAAACGGCACCCAGCCCGCCGTCCGGGCCGATGAGGGAGAGAGGAAGCGAGACTTTGGCCCGTAGCTGGACGGCGTTAGCGAGACACTCCTATCGTATCCGATAGGGGCGCGCCCCGCAAGGGAATCCCTGTGGATTTCAGCAACGTTGCGGCCGAGCGGGGGAAAGATCCTGCATGAGGACGGGTTCTGCACCTACATCGGGGCTCTGGGGGCCATCCACAGGGGACACTTATCGGTCCTGATTTGTGCAGTCTGGCTTTCAGAATGGGCTTGCTCCTGCCGATGATAGGGGGTAGGATTCACCGGAGTCCGGGAGTGTTCACAGGGTTGGGAGGCCTTGACGTGGCGGAGAAATTGCCGGTCATCATTGATAACCGGGCGGACAACACAGCCGGCAACGCTCGGCACCTACTCCTGCTCTGGCTGTGCGTTGAGGCCGGGCAATTGCCCTGGACCACGTCTTCCGGGATGAATTTAGGGGTATACATGCCATTGTAGCACGAAGGTTGATGGCAGGAATGGTCCATACACCAATGACATCAGTGTCTGCAAGCGAGAGACTGGAGCGATTTGGGTTCAGATATCAGCGCGGCAGCGCTCATTTGGCACGCACCATGATGCTGAGGGAACTGACTGAACTCTTGAACCATGTCCCTGTCTCTGCTGTTGCGAGCGACTACGCCCGAGCCATAGAAGAGGAAAACTGCCTGGGGAAGCGGTCCGGCCGGACGAGGGCACTCACGAAGCGACATCTAAAGGACCTGTACAGCCTCCATCCAAGCACAACGGTGTTTCGCGTACTGCGCTATTTCTGGCAACGTGATCCCGAAGGGCGCCCTCTGATCGCGTTCTTATGTGCATACGCGCGAGACTCACTGCTGAGGGGCAGTGCTCCGTTCATACTACAATCCGCCGAAGGGCAAGCCTTCTCACGTGAGGCACTGGAAACCTACCTGGACAGCAAGAGCCCCGGCCGGTTCAGCCGGGCGACCCTCAAGTCCGCCGCCCAGAATCTCGCATCTTCCTGGACGCAGGCGGGGCATCTCGCCGGCTGTGTCAAGAAGACACGGTCCAAAGCGGTAGCCACACCTGGTTCCACTGCATACGCTTTGTTCTTGGGCTTTCTGTCTGGAGCACGAGGCGAATCGCTGCTCAGGACGGACTACGCCAAGGTTTTGGATTGTTCATTCGAAAGGGTCGTGGAACTGGCGGAAACGGCTTCTCGCAAGGGATGGATCGTGTTCAAGCGGGTGGGCAATGTGATTGAGGTTCTGTTCCCAGCCTTGTTGACGGAAGAGGAGAAGGAGTGGACTCGTGAGTAAGGTCAGGCGACTGCTGAATGCCTATGCCAGGCACATTGCCATACCGTGGCGAGACAACGCCGCAGCCCTGCAAAGGGTCATTTTCTGCATATACAACGAGAACGATGAGCTGCGGCTTCGCGCTCGAATTGATGAATTCGAACTGGTGACTCGCCAGGCGGGGCACGAATGGTTCTTGTTCGATCTGACAGATACCTTTGCCGGCTGGCTATCCGGCCAGAGATATGCTGAGAGCTACTTTCGCCAGCCAACACGCTTGCTGCCACTGCTTCCAAAGTACCTCACGCATATCTGCGAGCAGTTTTCAGCGGGACTCGGGGAGAAGGCTGCTGATAGCAATGCGGTGATCGCCTTAAAAGGGGTGGGCTCATTGTTCGGCTTACTCAAAGTGGCAGAGGTCGTGGACAGGCTGGCTCCCAAGATCAAGGGGCGAATGGTGGTGTTTTTTCCAGGCACATTCGAAGACAACAATTACCGGCTGCTTGATGGATACGATGGCTGGAACTATCTGGCTTTTCCGATTACGGCGGATACGGAAGCGGAATACAGGAGCATGCAATGAACATGGTCAATAGGCAGGTCTATGCGATAGACCCGACCACCAGAAAGCTGGTCAATGAGGGTGTCGCGAGCGTCAATGATGATCGGAGTGATGAGGCACTGGCAGTCCTTCGCTATGAGTTGGA
The DNA here is from genome assembly GCA_023481165.1 of Planctomycetota bacterium. GTDB lineage: Bacteria > Planctomycetota > Phycisphaerae > Sedimentisphaerales > Anaerobacaceae > PLanc-01. Next base: position 5,100 of record JAMCWO010000175.1, read on the forward strand.
CACGTTCGTGTGCGACGGCCAGTACGAAAAAGGAATGGAGCATATCCTTGAGACATATCTAAAGAACCTCAGCCAGGCCCAGCAGCCTGCCGTCTGGGTCAGCGGCTTCTTCGGGTCCGGCAAGTCGCACCTGGTCAAGATGCTGCGTGCCCTGTGGTTGGACACGGAGTTTCCGGACGGGGCCACGGCCCGTGGTATCGCCAGGCTGCCGCAGAGCATCCAGGATCTGCTCAAGGAGTTGTCCACGGCAGCTAAGCGAAATGGACTCCATGCTGCATCGGGCACATTGGGTGCGGGCGCGAGCGGGAGCGTCCGATTGGCATTGCTCCGCATCATCTTCAAATCCGTTGGGCTCCCGGATCAGTATCCTGTCGCTCGTTTTGTGATGTGGCTCCGGAGCGAAGGAGTATTGGACCAGGTCCACCAAGAGGTCGAAAAGAACGGGTACGACTGGCAAGAGGAATTGGACAATTTCTACGTCGCGGAGGGACTCCATGCCGCTCTCGTGAAAGTCAAGCCTAACACTTTCTCGTCACCTGCCCTCTGCGTGGAGACACTGAACAACCTCTATCCGTTTGTGCAGGATGTCAGCAACGACGAGATGCTGCGGGCGATGCGACAGGCCCTGACGAAAGACGGGAAGTTCCCCCTGACGCTGATTGTGCTCGATGAAGTCCAGCAGTACATCGGCGAGGATAGGGACCGGCCGAGTGTTGTGCAGGAAGTCGTTGAATGCTGCTGCAAGAACATCGGTTCGAAGCTCCTTTTCATTGGCACTGGTCAGACCGCAGTCACGGGTACGACCAATCTCAAGAAGCTGGAGGGGCGCTTCACGATCCGGATCGAGCTATCTGATGCAGACGTTGATGCCGTGGTTCGGCAGGTCATCCTTGCCAAGAAGCCAGATACTATTGGCGAGATCGAACAGACCATGCAGACTAACCTCGGGGAGGTCTCCCGCCATCTGGCAAACACCAGCATCGAGCACCGGCAAGATGATATTCCACGATTCGCTCAGGACTACCCCATTCTCCCGGTGCGGCGACGCTTCTGGGAGAACACTCTGCGAGTGTTGGACCAGACGGGCACCGACAGTCAACTGCGCAACCAACTCAGCATGGTTCACAAGGTCATCCAGACTAACCTGGATGCACCTCTTGGCTGTGTCATTCCCGCCGATTTTCTGTACTTCGATGCGGCTGACAGACTTCTGCAAGGCCGCATCCTGCCTCGCAAAGTCCACGAGAAGACGATGACGTGGATCAAGGGTTCTCCCGATGAGAGACTGATGGCCCGAGCCTGCGGCTTGGTGTTCCTTATCAATAAGCTGGCCGGCACGAACGACGAGATCGGCATCCATGCATCGCTGGACACAATTGCCGATTTGATGGTTGAGGACCTTCGTGCGGGCAGTGGTGCTTTGCGCAATCGCCTGCCAGGACTGCTCGACAAGTGCGAATTACTCATGAAAGTCGGAGATGAATACCGTATCCAGACGGAAGAAAGCGCCGCCTGGAATGACGAGTTTCTGAGCCAACGCAACCAACTCGCCAACGAAGCGCATCGGATCGAAGCGGAACGGGACGACCGCATCCGCAAGACTTTTGGGGAGGTCGTAAAGAAGCTCTCCCTGACTCAGGGCGTCTCGAACGTCTCTCGGGATCTCTCGCTGGTGTACGACACCAAGTTGCCGACTGACAGCAACAAACAGGTCTGCGTATGGGTGCGCGATGGATGGTCCATCGACGAGAATTCTGTACGCGCGGATGCACGCCAGGCGGGAAATCAGTCTCCGACGGTCTTTGTGTACATCCCGAAACGCTCGGCGGATGACCTCCGCCACTATTTGATCGACTATAAAGCTGCAAATGCTACGTTGGAAAGACGCGGTGTGCCTAAAGGCCCGGAGGGAACGGAAGCCCGTGCCGCGATGGAGACGACCAAACAGACCGCCGACGGGAAGATCAGGGAATTCCTGGATGACGCGTTCTCCGGCGCACGGGTCTTTCAAGGTGGGGGTAATGAGATTGTCGGGAACGACCTACAGAGCACGGTGCTGGAGGCAGCGGGGAATGCCTTGCAGCGCCTTTATCCGCAATTCCACCTTGCAGATCATCCAGGGTGGGAAAAGGTCTACACCAAGGCCAAACAAGGCGCGCCCGACGCGTTGAAAGCCGTAGGATACGACGGGGAGCCTGCCAAGAACCCAGTCTGTAAAGCGATTCTTGCGTTCATTGCAGGCGGTAAGAAGGGTGCTGACATCCGAACCCACTTTGAGGAGGCGGACTATGGCTGGTCACGGGACGCCGTGGACGGTGGATTGCAGGTGCTTCTCAACGCCGGACTGATACGGGCGCAGGACGAGCAAACCTCGCC
>JAMCWO010000363.1:0-962 GCA_023481165.1 Planctomycetota bacterium
GTTCCAGCGTCTCGATGATCTCCATCGGCGGCGGCAGCACGTGGCGGCCCGCGAGCACCTCATGGAAGGGTTCGTCGAGCTTCTCGGTCACGCTGGCCATGTACCAGCCTTTGATGACCGTCTTGGCCAGCTTGCGGGCCGACTGGACCGTGCGCTGGTAGTCGCGCTCGTGCCAGCCGAGGCTCGTATCCCGTTTGGCGTTGCGCCGGTTCATGCGGTTGACGTAGAGCAGCCAGTCGGTGACCGGGTCCCGCACGACCTCCAGCTTCGCGTCCTCCAGCCGCCGGATGACGAAGTCCGTGTAGGGATCGTGCTGGCGCATGTAGATCTCGCCGATGTAGAGGACCAGCGGAAAACGCTCGCGGTAGCGGAGCTTGGCCGCCTGGAACGCCGCGACCGTCTCGCGGCCCCACTGCTGCAGGTCTTGGACCTTGCCGCCGGCGGCGACGACCTCGCCCAGGACTTCCAGCCGGGCCTGCTTGAGGGCGTCCAGGGCGGGCTTATCCTCCGCGTACGGGCGGAAGCGGCGCAGGATGTCTTCCAGCAGGTCGGCCGCATGAATGCCTTTGAACAGGAGCTGCTGCATCTTGATCTTGCCGGAAGCCGTCAAACTGCTCGGCATGGGGACATCGAGATAGTCCGCCTCGGACGAGGGACCGACCACGGGGACCTTCTCCAGGCCCTCCAGCTTCATGAAGTAGCGCAGGACCTCGCTGTATTTGCCGAACCGGCAGGGGCCGCTTGACGTGGGGAGCATCACCAGGTAGTTGTTCTCGACAAATTCGCGGCCGGCCCGCTCGATCTCCTCCTGCAAAAAGCCGATGGCGTCGCCGACCACGCCTTTGAGCGGGTGACAGACCTCGGTGGACACGTGTTTGCGGGCCACCTCATAACCGCGGGGCGTGTTCGTCGGCAGGACCCGGCCCTCGACCCCGAAGTATTTCAGGCCGGCGGCGCCGCCG
>JAMCWO010000363.1:972-31318 GCA_023481165.1 Planctomycetota bacterium
CCCATGTAGGGACGCCGCCAGGTGCGTTTCTCCTGCGTATTGCCGGCGTGGATCTTGAGCTTCTCCAGGTCCAGATGGACCGGCCGGCTCTGGTGGACGACCCGCTCGTGGGCCTCGGTCCGCGTGACGAACGGGGCGTTGTTGGTCTGCGCGTCCGTCAGGAGCACCAGCAGGGGCTTGTTGACCGCCTGCTGAATCAATTCCTCCTGGTAGATTTTCAGGCTGTCCGGCCCGCAGGCGAAGTTGACCATGCGGATCGCGAACAGGTTCGGGTGGTCGGCCACAAAGAGATTGGCCTGCAAGATGCGCACGCTCTGGGTCCAGAACTCATTCTCGACGAACTCGTCCAACGGGATCTCGCGGAAGCGGTGTTCGAGGAACTGCTGCGGGATGTAGTCGAGGCCGCGGACCTGGGAGAACATGGCGCCCGAGCTGGAGCTGGCCTCCGGGTCGAGCACGACGTAATCACGGCCGATGCCGACGTAGGCCCGGGTGTTCTCGCGCTCGATCCGTTCGAGGAACCGGTCGCCTTCGAGAAAGAGCTCGGCCTGGAACTGTTTCTCGGCGTCCTCCGCGTACCCGATCGCGGCGCGCATCTGCTCGTCCGTATAGCTGAAGCCGACGCGGTCGAACTCCCGGCGCAGCTCGCGCACGAGCAGCGGCAGATCACCGAAATGCAGAATGGGATTGATCTGGCGGTGCTTGTCCAGCGAAAGCACATCGTTGAGGATGTAGCCTTCCGACTCCGTGTAGATGCAGTATTTCAAGTCCGGCGGGTCGGCTTTGCGCTGCTCGATGAAACTGGGGTTGAACAGGTACTCGATGCCGGAATGGTTGTTCAGGACCGCGGCGTGACCGGTGGCGAGCTTGCGCGCGATGCAGAATTCCGTCCGCGAGTTGTCCACGCCGATCTTGGCGATTTCCTTGTCGCTGCGGGGCGAGACGACCGGGTAGAAACCGAGTTTGCGGAACAGGGCGGCACTCCAGACGCCCTTGCTGCCCAGCGTGGCCATGCTACGCTTGATGCCGACGGTGGGACCGTCCGCCTTGGCCGCGGTGACCTCACTCAGCAAGCACCCCTGCTTCTGGAAATGCTTGTCGTAGATCTTGTGGTAGCGGTCCACGTAGTTGATCTTGGGTTTCTTGACCGCCTCGGAGTTGCCGCGCGGGCAAAAGCCGCCGGTGATGATCTCATCGTCCTCGATGCGGAAGACTTCGAGTTGGCAGGCGCGGACGCCGCAGGACTTCGCGCCGAAGAGCTCCCGGCACAGGACCTTGCGCTTCTGGAACGCCATATCGACAATCTGCCAGCCGCGAAAGGCGGTGCCATAGGACTGGCCTGCACGCTGGAGCTGCTGGAGGTTCGCGATGATATCGAGCGCCTGGCCCCAGGCGCCGAACATCTCCCGATGTGGATAGGCCTCGATCTCCTTCTCTGTCACCTGGGCCAAGGCGGCGAGAAACGCGGTTCCGAGGGCGGGCCCACCCTGGGCGGAGCACTTGTTGCCGGAATGTTGGGCGCCGCCGACGAATTTATAGTAGTAGCTGGCGGCGGTGCCGCGGGTAATGGCGGCCGCAATCTCGTCCCGGCTGAACCCCTCGGCGATGAGCCGGTTCTCGTCCATCTCCATGAACACGCCGCAGGTCGAGTCGATGAGGGGCACACGCTCGGCCCGCAACGCCGCCTCCTGGAGTGTGCTCTCGACGTTCAGGTTGACCACATCGGCCATATTCTCAAGGGTCTGCCCCGAGCCGGCCTGGCAACTGTAGTTCATCTTGGCTTCTTTGACCGTGCCGTCCTTGCCGAAGCAGGTGAACTTCATGTCCTGGCCGCCCACCTCGAAGATGGTGTCGACCTCGGGATTGTTGTGCTTGACGCCGAGCGCGTGACAGGTGATTTCATCGGTGATGCGATCGACCAGGGTGACACCCTGCGCCGCGAGCTGCTCGGCCTTGCTCTTGCTCAACAGGATCTTCTCATAGAGCTTGCGGGCCGAGCCGGTGGCGCCGACGCCTTTGATGATCACGTTGTCCTTGTGCTTCGACAGGTAGCGCAGGACGCGTTTGAGGGACTCTTCCGGGTTGCCGTGCGTCTTGATGTAGAGCTTGTCCAGAAGCTTGCCGGTCGCGATCTCGACGAGCGCGCCTTTGGTGGTCGTGCTGCCGCCATCGATGCCGAGCACGACCTCCGTGCCCGGCGGAATCTCCGCATGCAGGGGCTCGTTGCGTTCGTGCACCTTCGGCAGGCTGGCCGACAAAGGCGGCGCGAACTTCCGCCGCTCGCGGCTGTACTGAGCGACCGTCTGGAGCTGGTCCACGTCGAGGACAAAGGCGTTGTGTTCCTCGATCGCTTTCAGGGCCGCGCCGATAGCCGCGACATTGTCGTGGTGCTCGGGCCTGAGGACGGTGGCCCCGATCAGGTCGGAGAGGTTCTGGCGGACCAGGTCGTTGGAAAAGACGCCGCCGGTCGCGATGGCGTCGCCCGTTTTGCCCCCGGCTCCGGGCCGGCGCGAACCCAGGACATCGATGCTATAGTTGCGGGCCACGGTTCGAAAGAGTCCCGCGAGGTTGTCCACGCGTGTGGCGCCTTCGTTCTGCTTATGAATCAGGTCCGACTGCACGACGACGCCGCAGCGGGCGAGGAACTCACTGGGCTCCTTCGAGCGGGCCGCCTCTTCTTCGGCCCGGCGGAACATCTCCTGGAGCCGGGCCTGCAGCCGCGCGCGGTTGCGCGCGACCAGCTGCTGCTTGTCGGATGCGCCGGCTGCGGCAGCCGGGTCCTCCAGTTGCGGGGCGGGTACTTCGCCCTGAAAGAGCCGGCGACATTGTTTCTCGACCAGCATCCCGGAGCCGCCGCCGCACTTGGTGCCCGTGCGCCACTCGACAATGATCTTGCGGCCCGCCGCCGTGCCGAGGCTGAAGAAGTAGGAGTCCTTGGCCCCAATGTGGAAGAGGTACCGGGCGGCCGGCGCGATCGCCTCGGCCCCTTTGGGAATGCCGACGCTGTCGTAGACGTACAGGGCGCCCTGCATCACGCGCGGAAAGGATTCAGCGGCACTGCCGGTCAGGGCGGTGCTCCGAATCGCGGCGCGGTTGAACCGCGCAAGGATGTCCCGCCAGGCTTCGCCAATCGCGCCCAGGGGATTGGCGAAGTGCATGATCGGTTCGGGGCTGTACAGAACCGCTCCCTCCTGGCTCAGAACGGCCCAATGGACAAAACTGCTGCCGACATCCAGACCCACAAAAAAAGGTCCCGTCCCCGTCTTCGATCCGTGTTCGTCCCTCGATCCCATTGTCTTCTACCTGCTCCCGCAAACCATACGTCAGTCCACAAGCCGAGACCGCCGACCAAACAAAATCAGAACCAGGACCACAGTTGCGGCGGCCTCATAATCCAACCACGGATTCTAATTAACAGCCTTTGTTACTTGGTTAGCACCTTCCTGTGAAAAGATACGGAGTCAGCCTGTTAGTTACCCCCCCGCGGTGACTTTGTCAAGCTTGGCAACGCGACGGCTAACAGCTTTTCCACCAGGGAAATTCCTCGGGGGCCGCCGCATCTTCTGGCGCAGACGCGACTTAGAGGAGGCCCCACTCCGGACCTAACAACGTTACACTCCTTAAGACTAATCCTACTACAGAGAATCTTTCAGAATTATCAGCAAGAAGAGACACATCCTCTTGGCCGCGGGCCCTCTCTTGGTGTCACTAGCTTGTTTTGGGGAAAAAGGGGGTTGTTTTGAAGGCTCGGGTTCGGTAGACTAGGGCCCGGTTTGGCTTGGCGGCGCATGGATAGCGTCGAGACGTGTTTACTGAGAGGTGTGCGTCATGAAGGTGAGCGTCAATCGTTCCGCGTTGGCTGAGGCCTTGGGGCTGATTACCTCGGTGGTCCCGACCCGCACGCCAAAGCCGATTCTGAAATGCGTCAGAATCGCCGCGTCCGGCAAGGAGATGCGAATCCAGGCGACCAACCTGGAGTTGGGCCTCGATTACGTGGTTTCACAGGTCGAGGTGGGACGCGAGGGAGAAGCGGTCGTAGAGGCGGAGCGGCTGGCGGCCATCGTCCGGGAGAGCGCGGAAGATGTCCTGGTGCTGGAGTCGAGTGACACCACCTGTGAGATCCGCGGCGCCGACAGTCATTTCAAAGTCTACGGCCAGGATCCCAAGCAGTATCCCAAGGTGCCCTCCTTCGGGCAGGCCCACCCGGATCTGGTGATCAGTCTCGAACAACTCCAGATGGGCATTGAGCAGTGCCTGTTCGCCACCGCCAAGGAGAGCAGCCGCTACGCCATCAACGGGGTGCTTTGGGAGGTCAAGGGCAAAAAGCTGGTTCTCGTCGCGACGGATGGGCGGCGACTCGCGCGGTGCCGTGTCGATGTTCAGCAGGCGCCGGCCGGCGAGGCCGCGGAAAAGAAGATCATCATCCCCGCGCGGACCATGGGCCTGCTCCAGAAGATCGGTCCGCGCGAGAAAGAGACCGTCGCGGTCAAGCTCATGGACAACCAGGTCCTGCTGAGCTGCGCCAACGTGGTCATCAGCTCCAACCTGGTGGAAGGCAACTTCCCCAAATACGAAGACATTATCCCAGCGGATTATGACAAGAAGCTGACCCTGCCGACGGAGGGTGCCCTGAGCGGCGTTCGGCGGGCCGCGCTTTTGACCAGCGAGGAGTCCAAAGGCATCAAACTGTCCCTCAGCAGCGAGGCGATCGTGTTTTCCGGCAGCTCGCCCGAGGCCGGGGCCGCCGAGGTCAGCATGCCGGTGGAGTATGGGGGCGAGCCGATTGAGGTCGGCTTCAATCCACAGTTTCTGACCGATGCTCTGCGCGTGATCCGGACGCCGGACTTCGAGCTCGAATTAGGCCAGGCCGACCGGCCCGGCGTGCTCAAAAGCGGCGCTGATTTTCTCTACGTCCTGATGCCGATAAACTTGGGATAGACCACCACAGTCATGGGCGGTCCCGCGTGGAGCGGGGCTGATGGGGAGTCAAGGATGGACGAAAGAACAACATCCCGGGAGTGCCGGATCGGCGATCTCGTGTCCGACTTTGTCGGGCGGTTGAGCCCGGTCTGCAGTCAGTACGATTCCGTGGCTCAGGCCTGGGCAACACTGCTGCCCGATCCCCTGCGTGCCCACTGTCGGATCGCCGGCGTGTCCAACGGCTGTCTCAAGGTGGCGGCGGACGGGTCCAGCTATATGTTCGAGTTGCAGTTGTGCAAGGCCGTCCTGCTGCGGGAATTGCAGCGGGTGTGCCCGGCGGCGCGGGTCCGCCGGATCGAGGTCGGCATGGCGCGCTGACGAACGTTTCCGGCCCCGCGAGCGTATAAAATTGGTAACTTTTTGCAGGCGGAGGGAGGCCTCGTCCGATATTATAGGGAGTTGCGAGTTCTATACTGAATTTTGGAAAATGGCGGATCGTGGAGTTTGTTTCCTGAACTCGCAAGGTAGACTCCAGGCTGATCGCTCATTTGAGGGCCCGTATGGAGGCACATAAATACGACGCAAGTAACATCAAGATTCTGGGCGGTGTGGAGGCGGTGCGGAAGCGCCCGGAGATGTATATCGGTGACCGCGGCATCGGCGGCTTGCACCATTTGGTTTATGAAGTGCTCGACAACTCGATCGACGAGGCCTTGGCTGGCTTTTGCGACAACATCACGGTGCGAATCCAGGCGGATGGGAGTTGCAGCGTAGAGGATAACGGGCGCGGCATCCCTGTCGAGAAACACAAAGAGGCCAAAGTCAGCGCTCTCGAAGTCGTTCTCACGACGCTCCACGCGGGCGGCAAATTCGATTCCGACAGCTACAAGGTGGCCGGCGGTCTGCACGGCGTGGGCGTCAGCGTCGTCAACGCCCTGAGCGAGTGGCTCGAAGTGGACGTCTACCGGGACGGCGAGCATTGGCACTTCGAGTGCAAGCGCGGCAAAAAGTGCGGGCCCGCCGAGAAGATCGGCACCGCGACCAAACGGGGCACGAAGGTGACCTTCATGCCCGACGACGAGATCTTCGGCGATCTCGAATTCAACTACGACACCCTCCTCAAGCGAATTCGCGAGCTGGCCTACCTGAACGCCGGTCTGAAGATCAGCTTCCGCGACGACCGGACGGACAAAAAAGATACCTTCCAATTCAACGATGGTTTGCGGGCGTTCATCAAGCATCTCAACGAGGGCAAGGCGGTCCTGCACGACGACATCATCTACATGGCCAAGGACGACCCCGAGAGCCGGCTGACATGTGAAGTGGCCATGCAGTACAACGACGCCTACAACGAGAATGTGCTCGTCTTCGCGAACAACATCTGCAACATCGACGGCGGGACGCATCTGTCCGGCTTTCGGACGGCGATGACGCGGACGATGAACGCCTATGCCCGGGCCAACAAGCTCCTGAAGGAGGACCAGAACACCACAGGCGAGGACCTGCGCGAGGGGTTGACCGCCGTGGTAGCCGTCCGGCTGCCGAACCCGCAGTTCGAGGCCCAGACCAAGGTCCGGCTGACCAACCCCGAAGTGGACAGCTTTGTCCAAACCGTGGTGAACGAGCAGCTTGGCCACTATCTGGAGGAGCATCCGCCGGAGGCCAAACGCATTCTCAACAAGGCCATCCAAGCCGCGGCCGCCCGCGAAGCGGCCCGCAAGGCCCGTGAGCTGACCCGGCGCAAAGGCGCCCTGAGCAGCGCGAGCCTGCCGGGCAAGCTGTGGGACTGTGCCAGCAAGGAGAAGGCCACGACCGAGATCTTCATCGTCGAGGGGGATTCGGCCGGCGGATCGGCCAAGGCCGGGCGCGACCGCAACATCCAGGCCATTTTGCCCCTCAAGGGCAAGATCCTCAACGTCGAAAAGGCCCGTATCGAGAAGATGCTGGCCCACGATGAGATTCGCACGATGATCAGCGCCCTGGGCACCGGCATCGGCACGGACGAGTTCGACGTGGAGAAGTGCCGCTATGGCAAGATCATTCTGATGACCGATGCGGACGTGGACGGCGCGCATATTCGCACGCTGCTGCTGACCTTCCTGTTCCGGCAGATGCCGGAGCTGCTCAATAAGAAGATGATCTACATTGCCCAGCCGCCCCTGTACGAGGTCAAGACCAAGGGCAAGAAGGACTCCGAGTACGTCCTGACCGAGAATGAGATGCGCCGCCGGATGATCGGCCGCGGCCTGCAGGGCACCGAACTGATGATTCGCAACCTCAACGGCGGAAAAACCAAAAGCAAGAAGGCCGACAAGCCCGACAAGGACGGCGAGCGCAAGATCGCCAGCCAAAAGCTGGAGGAAATGGTCAAGCTGCTCGCGGACGTCGAGCGGGGCGTCGGCGTGCTGAACCGGCGCGGCATCCGGTTCACCGAGTTCGTCGAGAAGCACTATGACGGCGAGAAACTGCCGCGCTACATCATTCGCCGGCAGGGCCAGGATGACCCGGAAATTTTCTACGATGCCGCCTCCTACGAGCGGCGGATGGACGAGCTGGGGGCCTCCAAAAACGGCAAGAACGGCAATGGCGACAAATCCAACGGCGAGGAGGAGCCCACCGTGGTCGGCGAGGAGCTGCGCGAGGTGGCCCGCATCGAGCAGATCAACCAGAAGCTCAAGGCGGACTTCGCGCTGGACCTGAAGGATTTTCTGCTCAAGGTCGAGAAGACCGATTCCGGCGAAGCGCTCCCGACGAAGTTCGTCCTGACCCACGGCGAGGACACGTATGAGATCGCCTCCCTCGGCGATGTATGCCCCGCCGTGCGGCAGATCGGCGGCAAGGGCATCGAGATCAAGCGCTTCAAAGGCTTGGGTGAGATGAACGCCGAGCAGCTCTGGGAGACCACGATGAATCCCGCCTCGCGGACCCTGCTGCACGTCCGCCTGGATGATGCCGGCGAGGCCGATCACCTCTTCAGCATCTTGATGGGGGACGATGTCGAAGGCCGCCGGCGCTACATCCAGGACCACGCCTTGGAAGTGCAGAATCTGGACGTGTAGCAGGGCTCGTCAGCGGTTGCGGTTGCGCGACTCGTTCCGTCGCACGTAGTGCGTGAGACGGAACGAGTCGCGCAGCCATACAACGCTTGAGTCTTGGAGACCATGGGTGGCAGCGGCAAGCGAAGTTTGGGCCCCCCATCGCGATTCACCGCGAGTGGGAACCTTCTTCGGAGCTTGCCGATGGTCTTGAGGCTACCCCACGAACATTCTCATCGTTTCGTTCCTGCAGTGTTCGACCCTGTGCTGACTCCGATCCGGGCCGGTCTGGTCTCCGGCGTGCCTTGTTCGAACGACGACCAGAGGATTTGCACTTTCTCCGTGAATTGCGCGGAGGTCAATTGACCCTTGGCCAGCGCGTCCACATCCGCCTTGGTGATCCGCAGGATCAACATCGCTGTTGCCGGATTGCGGATCGCAGCAGGTGGCTGGGCAGTTCCCGGCCGCACGGGCGAGGTCCTGGCGGTACCCCAGCCCGCAGAGCGAAAGCGCCCGTAGCCGGACACTCTGGCGTCATCCAGGGCGCCAACGACCAGCGTGATCACATCTTGCGGCCGGCGCATACGGATGTTCGAAGCGTGGGCGAGGGTCTTGACCAGCGTCTTCTTGAGGTTCTCCACTTTCTGGGCGTCGTATGCGGGGGCATTGCGGGCGCTCTGTGACTCGTCTCCCGGCTGGCCGTTCATCTCCCGGACTGTCTGCGACCAGACGGAATCCCCCGATTCTTTGGGCTTGGCCTGCCCTGCGTCTTCCTTCTGAGTCGGCGCCAGCGGATAGTCGACGCGCAGGAAGAAAAGAGCGCCGTAGCCGTCGAGGTACAGACCCTGCGTTCCCCGGCTCTGCTGACCGATGACCCAGCGGAGCGAGTCGCCCTGGGTCCCGTATGCGAAACCGCCGCTGCCAGTGGCCGGCACTGATTTGTCGAAGATGCGGCACATGACGCTCAGATCTTCGGTCAGGTCGGTCAGACTTTCGACCGGCAGGTCCGGTGTCGGGACCACGAGAACGTTCTCCTGGGTCTGCTCCGGCAGGAAGGGATCGCCGACAACGTCTCCAGAGATGCTGATGGTGCTGCCTGCAACCGGTGCCACGGAAAGCGGCACATTCGCGGGCTGAGGTGATTGCGCCCGACCGGCCACGCCGCTGGAGGCACCCGTCAAGCCGGCGAGTACGATGAGTATCGATACAAGTGGACTCATATTGGTTCTCCTGATCCGAAGGTCCGTGGTTGTCAGTGGATTACAATCTGCACACGCTGCTGGAACTGCGTGTCGTCAAGCTGGCCTTTGGCGTACTGGTCGATATCGGCCTTCTTGGCCCGCAGGGTCATGAGTGTTCGCCCCTCCTGGCGCGTCTGCGGCAGAAGGAGCAGTTGGTGCTGCTGATAGGGCGAGTCCCCCACGTACACGGCGGTGGATCCCGAATCCGAGGCACTGTCCTGCACTGCGGCGGCGGGCCCGTGCACCAGGATCGTCAGCCAGGCATCCGGTCCGAGGTCGCGAATGTTGGTGGCGTGCTTGAACAGGCCGATCAGGGTGTTGCGGAGGGTCTCGACCGCTTCAGCGCGATAGACGCGCCCTTGCGATGGCCCTCGTTGCAGACGCAGGGCCGCCTGGGGGTCCTGAAGCTCGCGCTGGGCCTGGGCCCAGGTCGGGTCGGTCTTTTCGGTCACCTTGTTCGGCTCCGGCGCTTCCGGCGGCAACAGTGGGAAATCGACCGAGAGCGAGAAGACGGCCCCGTAACCTCCGATGTACATGGGTTTGGGGCGGCCGCCTGAGGCGCGAAGAATCCGCGGCGTCGCGATATTGCCCGGCCCGGTCAAGACGGCCCCGTAGATCCCGCCCACCTCGCTCATCGTGCGGGTGTTCTTCTCGATGATCCGATTCATGATGCTCAAGTCGTCGACGATCCGGTCATAGGTCCCGGGCGTCATCTCCTGGGCCGGGATCACCAGGACTGGCACCGCGCCCCGAAGGTCGTCCGTCGTGAGGCGGTTCAGACGCAGCACCATCTGGTCGGCAGAGGATGGCAAGGGGGCCGCCGCGGGAGGCAAGGCACCGGGCGGTGCGGGTGCCGCGGTCGCCGCAGGGGGCGGACTGACTGGGGCAGTGCCGGCCGAACCGCTGTAGGCGGGTCGAGGACATAGCGCCAGAGCAAGCAGCAGGGTGGATGGGGCGATGATCTTCGGCAAGGTGCTCATGGTTTGTTCCTTTCCTTGTAGGTCTGTCTGGGTTCGACGGGCGGCAGGTCGAAGCCCGTCGGGCGGGTGTCGGCGGCGAGTTGAGCGATCGCGTTTTGGGTGCGCGACAGCTCATCCTCCGTGCGGTACGCCAGCGTCTGCAGGCCGCTGGCGAGCTGCGTCCTATCCTGCACCCGGTTCATCTCGATCTCATAAATGGCCCGTGTGATCCGGCGGAGGTCCTGGGTCTGTGCCGTGTCGATACTCTGGACCATTTGCGTCAGAAGCTCGTTGGTCACTGCATTCGAGGCGGCCAGCGTCTGGAGGGCGAACCGGTTCAGGTCGTTGCGGTATTGCTCCGTAAGTTCCGCTTTTACGCGGACATACATGCCGGCCACGGCGACCTGGTAGTCGCGGCGCATCTCGTCGGCCACTCTCGCACGGAGGGCCGGCTCGATAGCCGCCGCCACCGACGGCGTCAGGGCGTCGCGAAGGTGGTCCAGATCCATGGGTTTCGGCGCCGCGAGCCTGCCGGCGGCATAGCCGAGCAGGACGAATACTGCCGCGGCCGCCGTGAGCCGGAAGAGATGACGTATGGTGGATTGTGCCGCGCGAATCGGTTGGGGGCGGCCTCCCGAATCCGCAATCCGCCATCCGCCATCCGCAATCTTTCGCAGGGTTTCGTCAACGACTTCCTTCGGCAGTTCCTGCGAAGGACCTTCTTGCTTCAGCCGGGCGACGGCTTCAGATAGCTTGTCTTTACGCTTCTTCATGGCTCACCTCGTCTTCGTTCGTCTGCAACGCGCCCAACGCTTCGCGCAATCTGGCTTTGGCGCGATACAGCGATACGCCCACCACATTGATCCCGATACCCAACTGGCCGGCGATCTGCCGGTAGCTCATTTCACTCAAGTAGCGCAGGCAGAACACTTTAGCCTCCTGCGCCGGGAGCCGGCCGATCACCTCTCGCAATTGCCGGACCAGCTCTTGGGCCTGTGCTTGGTCAGCAGGGCCGCGGTCGCCCATCTCGTCGCGGTCGCCGCCCTCCACTTGGCCGCGCTCGCGGCGGCTCATCTGGCGCAGGCGGTCGATCGCCCGGGTCGTGGCCAGCCGCACCAGCAGACCCGACATGTTGCGCACCGGCTGCCGACGCGACAGCTCCCACGCCGCCAGGAACGTTTCCTGGAAGCAGTCCGCCGCGTCTGCATGATTTCCGAGCAGCCGATAAGCGGTCCGCCACACGAGCGGTCCACACTCGGCCACAATGGTCTGCCAATCCTGCACCTGTAACTACCATCCCCGACAGCAACGTTTCACCTTCCCTGCCGCTCACAGAAGATGTCGCTGCACACCGCGATTTTATTACATGGCCGTAACGACCCTTCGGCAATGGACTTGATGTCACTCGGTCCAAGAAAAATGCAACTTTCTTTGCATCCGTGGATTTTTTTCGCTTGCATTGGCAAGTGATTTCTGTAGAATACGGCGGTCGATCAAGCGACGCTGTTATGAAGCCTAAGTATCGCGATGATTGGAGACGATAGATGACGGGCAAGCGCGGGGGCTTAGAGCCGGCAGCAAGGAAGTTGGTCCTGTGCGTGCTCTTTGGTTCTGCCCTCTTTGTTT
The DNA here is from genome assembly GCA_023481165.1 of Planctomycetota bacterium. Taxonomy (GTDB): domain Bacteria; phylum Planctomycetota; class Phycisphaerae; order Sedimentisphaerales; family Anaerobacaceae; genus PLanc-01. Next base: position 12,754 of record JAMCWO010000363.1, read on the forward strand.
TGTGGAGTTGCCAGGAGGGAGGCCGACAGATAAGTCCTGTGGCCCCCATACCGACCGCCACCTCGGACCCGACGGAAGCCCAGCTCTTGGCGGAGCTGCAGAAGAAGTGGGAGAATCCTCAGGTGCACTACGAGTTGGCGCGTCTGTACCACAAGGCGCAGAACTGGCTCAAGGCAGAGGATTACTATAACAACGCCATCGGCTTCGATCCGGCGAACCGGGCGGCGCAGGCCGGCCTCGTCAAACTGTACCTGGACCGCGGCGACCCGACCAAAGCCGAGCAGTTCGCCAACAGTTATATCCATCAGGCGGCGTCGGCGTCGGCCCGAGAGACGTTGCGGCTCGGATGGGAGTTCCGGCAGCTCAACTTGGATGATTATGCGTTGCGCTGCTTCCGGCAGGCGTTGGATGCCGATCCGAATTCGTTCGAGGCGAACAAGCAGATCGGATTCTATTATCGCGACAAAGGAGATACGGCCAAGGCGAAGCAGTATCTGCTGCGGAGCTTCGAGTTGAACCCAAGGCAGCCGGATGTCGCCGGAGCGCTGGGCAAGATGGGAGTCGTGGTCGAGTTGCCGCCTGAGCCGGCGGCGCCGATCCCGGGGAAGCCGAAGTAGAAGATGAGTTTCAAGTTGGCAACGTGAAGTGTCGAGCGGCCGTGCGGCGTGCAGCTTCACCCTTGAGACTTCAACCTGAATTATTGCTTTTTCGTTGCCCCGTGGCGAAGGGATGCGCTGCGGGGTTTTTTATTGGCAGGTCTGTGTCTGAAAGAGGGGCGGAAAATGGAACGGATGAAGCGGTTGTTCCTTCTGTGGGTGATTTGTGCTGGCGGGGCATCGACGCTCTCGGGGGCACAGGTCCTGTACGACATCCGCGATTTCGGCGCCAAGGCCGATGGACAGACGCTTTGCACGCCGGCGCTCCAGGCGGCGGTCGACAAATGTGCGGCGGCCGGCGGCGGGACCGTCTACCTGCCGCCCGGGCGCTTTCTGTCCGGCACGATTTACCTGAAAACGGGGGTCACGCTGCACTTGGACGGCGGCTGCACCCTGCTGGGCAGCACCAATCTGAACGATTATCCGCCCACGGTGCCCGCGTTCCGGTCTTATACGGACAACTACACCGACAAGAGCCTGATCTACGGGGAGAAGTTGGAGCGGATCGCCATTACCGGCCGGGGCGTGCTCGACGGCCAGGGCGCGGCATTCAAGGGGCCCTACAAGGTTCGCCCGTACATGATCCGCTTCGTCGAGTGCCGCGATGTGGCGGTCGAAGGCGTGACGATCAGGAACTCGCCCATGTGGGTCCAGCACTACCTCGCCTGTGACGATGTCCGCCTCAGCGGCCTCACCGTCAAGAGCCATGTGAACGCGAACAACGACGGCATCGATATCGACTCGTGCCGGCGGGTCACAATCACCGGCTGCAACGTCGATTCCGGCGATGATGCGATTGTCCTCAAGAGCTGCTCCGCACGGCCCTGCCAGGATGTGGTGGTCAGCGGCTGCGTCCTGCGCAGCACCTGTAATGCCCTCAAAATGGGAACGGAATCGAACGGCGGCTTTCAGAACGTCGTCCTGACGGGCTGCGCGATCCACGATACGCGCCTCGCCGGCGTGGCGTTGGAGATCGTTGACGGTGGGGCGATGGATCGCATTGTCGTCTCGGACCTTACCATGACCGGTGTCGGCGCGCCGATCTTCCTCCGCTTGGGCAACCGCGCCCGGCCCTTCCAGGAAGGCATGGCCGCGCCGGGCCTCGGGAGCATGAAGAATATCACGATCAGCAACATCGAAGCCGCCGGCGCCAACCCGACGGGTTGCGCGATCGCGGGGCTGCCGGAAGCGCGGATCGAGAACGTGACCCTCAGCAATATCCGGCTCTCGTTCGCGGGCGGTGGCACAGCCGAGCAAGCCTCGCGCACGATCCCGGAGGAGGTCCAGAAGTATCCCGAGTACGGCATGTTCGGCAAGCTGCCGGCTTATGGTCTCTATTGTCGTCATGTGGATGGGCTGACGCTCGCGAATATACAATTGCAGTTGGCCGGCGCCGACCAGCGGCACGCGGTTGTCTTCGATGACGTGAGGAATGCCACGGTCGATAGGTTGAACGCCGCCTGGTCAAGTGGGGCGGCCTCATCCCTTCGTCTGACCGATGTGCATGATGCGCTGATTCGTGATTGCCGGCCGGCGCCGGGGATGGACGTGTTTTTGAAGGTGCAGGGGGCCAAAACCGAGGGCGTGACCCTGATGGGCAACGATCTTCGCGGCGTCAAGCAGGCGGTCGCGGCGGGCGAGGGTGTGCCACGGACGGCGGTCGCACAAATGGCCAATCGTACGGAGTAGGAAGGCGGAACATGATTCTTGGCAAGTACTCGTTCGGGATCGGGGACCGATTCGGGCATCAGGGCAAGGCACAGTTGGCGGCGATCCTCCAAGCCCAAGAGCAGGGTCTGGAAATCACGCCGGTCTGGAACAAGTCGAATCGCGAGCACACCATCATCGGCACCAGTCCCGCCGATGTCCGTCGGGAAGCGGATGCGGCGATTGCGGCGTGTGGGTGGAAGAAGCCCTACTATGTGGATGCCGACCACATCGGGCTGACCAACGTGGATGCCTTTCTTTCCACGAGCGATTTCTTTACCCTCGACGTGGCCGACTTCATCGGCCGGCCCGCCCCGGAGGCGGACATCCAGGCGTTCGTCAAGAAGCACAAGGATCTTCTCGGCTCGCACCAGGTGAAGGGGATCGACGCAAGGATCGTAATCGACGAGGCGCGGCTGCGCTCCATCGCGGCGAAGTATCTTGTCGCCCTGCAACAGGCGGGCAACACGTTCCGCCACATCGAGGCCCGCAAAGATCTGAGCCGGTTTGTAACCGAAGTCTCGATGGATGAGACCGATACACCACAAACGCCGGTGGACCTGCTGGTCATCCTGGCGGCGCTCGCCGATGAGGGTATCCCCGCCCAGACGATCGCGCCGAAGTTCAGCGGCCGCTTCAACAAGGGCGTGGATTACGTCGGCGACGTGAGCCGGTTTGCCCGGGAGTTCGAAGAGGATCTCGCGGTGATCCGGTTTGCGGTGGAGCGGTTCGGCCTGCCGGGCGACCTCAAGCTCAGCGTCCACTCCGGCAGCGACAAATTCTCGATTTACCGGCCCATCCACAGGGCTTTGAAGCAATTCAACGCCGGCGTGCACGTCAAGACCGCCGGCACCACCTGGCTGGAAGAGCTGATTGGCCTGGCCTTGGCCGGCGGCGACGGTCTCGCCATCGCCAAGGATATCTATGCCCAGGCGCTCAGTCGTCTCGACGAGCTTTGCGGCCCGTATGCGACGGTCATCGACATTGATAAGACGAAGCTTCCAGACCCGGATCAGGTCCGGCGCTGGGACAGTGCGCAGTTTGCCGCGGCCCTGCGTCACGACCGGCGGTGCCCGCAGTACAATCCGAGCTTGCGCCAACTCCTGCACGTCGGCTACAAGGTGGCGGCCGAACTGGGCCCACGCTTCACCGAGGCCCTGGACAAGCACGAGGCCATCATCGCGGAGAACGTTACCGCCAACCTCTACGAAAGGCACATCCGCCCACTGTTCTTGGAAGACAAGAGATAGCATCTATAGGAACTCGACCAGACTGGCGAAGGCGGTGAAGCCGGCCCCGAAGGAAAGGAGCAGGCCGGTCTGACCCGACTTGGGTCGGGCCTCGTGCAGGATCCGGTCGAGCACGAACATCACGGAGGGCGAGGACATGTTGCCGTAGTTGCGGAAGACCTCGTAGGAGAAGCGCAGCTTCTCCGGCGCCAGCTCGATTTCCCTCTGCACGGCGTTCAGGACCTGCGTGCCGCCGGGGTGGACGATCCACCAATCGATGGCGTCCTGGGGTAAGCCGTGCCGGTCCAGGAGGCGTCGGACGACTTGCGCGACCGCCCGGGCCCCGATGACGGGAACATTTCTTGTCAGGATGTTGCGCAGCCGTCCACTCTGGCTCGTGTAGCGAAGCTGCTCACGATACTTGGGCAGCGTGGCGGACTCGAAATCGAGGAAACGAAGCAGGCCGGAGGCCGGGGGCTGGAGGCTGGAAGGGACTGCGGCCTGAACGAGGGCCGCCGAGGCGCCGTCGGCGAAGATGCTGTTGCTGACGATCAGGTCCGGGTCGGGACCCAGGAAGAATGTGGCGGAACAGATCTCAACGGAGAGGCACAGCACCGCCCTCTTCGCGCCGGACTGGATCATCCGGCAGGCGGTTTCCAAGTTCGGGATGGCCCCGCCGCAACCCATGCCCATCAGGTCGAGAACCGAGGTGAAAGCGGCCAGTCCGAGGTCCTCGACGAGATAGGAAGACAAGCCCGGACAGAGATAGCCGGTGCAGGTATTGACGATGAGACCCTCAATATCCGCCGGCACCAGACCGGCCCGGTCCAGCGCCGTCCGCGCCGCCTCGGCGGCGATGCGCCGGCTGTGCGTGGCAAAGCGCGCGGTCAGACAGTCGGCATCCTGCGAACAGATCTCCTCATCCGCATCGACGGCGATATGCCGGCCCCGGATCGGGCCTTCCAGCAAGAGCTGTCGGTAAAGCTCCTTCTCCTGGGGTTGCATCGGGAAGTGCGCTACGAGAAACGCATAAATCTCCTCTTGCGTCGCGTAGCGTTTCGGATTCGCCGTAGCCAGTGCGGATAGGACAACGTTCATCCTCTGCTCCCCCGATCGAATCATACAACTCCGGCGACGCGACAGAACCACATTCGTTGGGCGACCGCCATCGGGTCATGCTTCGCCAGCCGCCGTGCCAGCTCGCGCGGCTTGAAGCCCCGCCGGATCGAGAGCAAGGCATCGTGCCGAATTTCCCGATCCAGCGGCAGCACCAGGAGAACGCACACCATGTAGTTCGCCAAGCAGCGGTGCAGGTCATTGATCAGCACCGCCTTTCGCACGAAGCCGCGCAGGTGAATGAGAAGCGTATCGATCTCCTCGTCCGTGAAATGGTGGAAGGTCATCGACCCTATGGCATAGTCGAACTTGTCGGGAGGTCGGTACGTGAAGACGTCCGCCTGTACCACCTGGATCGTGTGACAGTGACAGCGGGCAATCCGGTCTTGTGCCAGCTCAACCGCCTTGGGGTCGTGGTCGAGGCACGTGAATCGGACCTTGTACCCCCGCTGGTCGGCCCAGCGCGTGATGGCTAGGGGAATGTCACAGTCTCCGGCGCCGATGTCCAGGACCGTTGCGGCGTCCGCAGCCATAGATTGGGACAACTCTTGTTCGAGGAACTTGCGCACGACGCGAATCCCTCCGCCGATGCGATTGACGACCTTCATGAACTGGTAGCCTTGCTCCACCAGCCGCGGATCGGCATCCGGCCGATCCAGAAACTCGGACCCGCGTGCCCGCTCCTTAAACACCCCACAACCTCCCGTCGATGAGCTGCTGTCTGGCTTTCTTCAGGTGCGCCGACTGGTCGCGCTGGAAGGCGGGGTCGATCGTCACGGCGTTGTGGGCTATCTCCTCGCAATAGCGGCAGTCCGCGCACGCCAGCCGTGCGCAGCAGCGCGGCTCGAACCCCTCGATGAAGTCGGCCGGGATCTTCGAGGCATCGATGTGAAAGGGGCTGCGCTCCAGGGCAAAGAGCATTCCCTGGCTCTTCATCAGGGTATAGAGCGGCTTGAGCTTGAGGGGATTGACCTGGCCCGGTCGGAAGAAATGGCGCAGCCGCCACAGGCGCGGCTTCTCCGGCGGCCGCTTGAAGCCATAGGGCAGGATCAGCTCTGCCAAATTGCCGGTGCAGCGGCGGCCGCTGTACGCCTTGACCCGCTGGAGCAGCTCGGCGGAGGGGATGCCGCGCTCCAGGAGCTTGAAGTGCTCGAATCCCATCGTCTCGTAGAAACCGATGTCCTCCGGCCGTATCCAGCCCGCCTTGATCAGCAGGGAGGGGTCTTCCAGCCGCCGGAGCGTGCAGGACAGAAAACAGTAGTCGAGGAACAATCGACGCGACCCATCCGAGCTATGGGCGAAGCCGTTCTGGTGGTAGGGCTGCATCGGGCAGTTCGGCAGGCACGGGTGATTGGCGATCAGTTGCAGTTCGCCCCCGACGGCGTCGCGAATGGCCCGCAGCGTGCCAAAGTCGCGGTTGATGGAGAAGCTCTCCAACGTCAAAGCATCGGCGCCCAAGTCCTTCCAGAAACGCGCCCGCCGAGGGGTGTCAATCTGGGCATAAATGCCGACCTTCACGTAAAACTCGGGGAATGCTGCCTTTACGCGCTCCAGCAGGTAGGGCGTGGAGACTGTCAGCCGCCGGACGCCTATGGAGCCAAGGCTCTCCAATAGCCGCGCGAACTTCTTTTGCCAGCGCCGGCTCCATTCGCGATTGCCCAGGCAGGAGCTATTCAGAAGGTAGTTGAACGCAATGTCGTGTCGATTGAGGAGAGAGACATAGACAGCCAAATCGTTCTTCGTCAGCGGTGTGCCCATGTAGCTCGGCCGTCCGCCGCCGACCGCATCCGCCGCGAACTTCCCGTAGACTTCCGTCACCGGAGAGCCGGCAAGCTGTGCCACCAGGTCGAACTCGTAATTGGCCGCGACCGAGAGCTTCATGGTGCCTATGCAAGGAGTGTGCCGCCCGCCTGCCAATCGGGAATTCCCTTTCGGGGCTCCTGGGAACGCCGATCTCCCGATCGGCTTGCCGGCGGCAATTGGGTTCGTTTTGCACATTTTCGCTCTCTGGTGGCCCGGCCCGCCTGCCCCTGGGCCGACTTGGGTTTGTTTGTACAACCGTCTACCGCCTACCGAGTACCGACTACCCCTATTTGGCTTCGTTTTGTGCATTCCAGTTTCCGGCGAAGTCGCCCCCACATACGGGGACCGCCCTTGCCCAGATGCCCCAGCTCTCCCAAGTTTGGCTTTGTTTTGCCGAAGCCTATTGCAGGTGCGATGTACCATAACTCCTTTCCTGCAAGCCACTTGCCCGTCGTTTTGCCCTGGCCAAAATTGGCTTTGTTTGGCGCCATCGTGCCCCGGCGGGCTCTCCCGGCCACCTTCGCCCCTTCTTGGCCACCCGGGCCAAATTGGGTTCGTTTTGCATGATTGTGCACCACGGAGACACGGAGGGAACGGAGAGGAAAATCGAGGTCATGTCTCCCAACGAATTCACGATCACCTCGGTGGTCTCTGTGCCTCTGTGGTGAACCTTTGCGAATTGGGTTCGTTTTACACGGTTGGCACGGCGGCTCATGTCTCTTCCTCCCGCTTTCCAATCATTAATCACAAACATGTCCTTCCCGCGAAGGCGGGAATCTTGTCACCCCCGGCTACGACCGGGGGCATAAATCCGAGGGCCTCCCGCGGACAGACTGTCCCTCTACCTATGCTCCGTGTTGCACGAATCGTGCCAAAATTCTGTGCGCGCACGGTGCCGCCACGCCGCGCAAAGCTTTGTGCCCAAAGGAATAAAGAATTTTTCGCCCGCGGGGTGTTTTGCCTTTTCAACCGTTGCACAAACGTGGTCATTCGTAGGGTGGGCTGTGCCCACCATCACGCCGGGAACAGCTTTTTAACCACAGATGAACGCTGATGAACACCGATGCCGGAGGACAGACGACAGAGGACCGCAGGCCGGAGGCGGTAGGCCGTAGGGGCGAAAGATCTTTCGCCCGGAATCCAAGTCACATCAGCCGAAAGAAACGCAAAGAGGCGAAAAAATGTAGCCCGGCGTTGTCATTCCCGCGAAGGCGGGAATCCAGGTTTCCTCGGCTGGGAATAGAGGACGGCTCCTGCGATCTGGGAACGGGGAACTGACCACTGCGAACTGCCTCTTTCACCACGGAGACACGGAGGACATTGAGGGAAGACGGAGGACAGATGACAGAGGGCGGCGTTTAATGCTTTGCGGGTACCAGCGGGGAGTCCTAGCTCCGTAGGGTGGGCCGTGCCCACCTTGCCCCATTACTCAAAAAGGAGCCGCTGGTCGCTGTCCATGCGAGGCAGTTCCACTCTGGCCCCGTGCCGGATCGGGTTCACCAGGGTCTGCTGGGCAATCCTGGTGCGAACATCCTCCCGGAGGACCCGCTTCGAGACCCAACGTTCCACCCACCAATGGGCAATCCGCTCGCTGATCTGCTTTGCGCCTTTCTTAGGCAGGTAGTATCTGGGTTTTGTCTCGATACCCAGAAGATACATCGGCAGGTTCTCGATCAGGCTGACCGCGTACGTCACACGCGGCGTCCCATGCATCAGCAATTCATCCGTGGGCAGGCCCAACTCGTCTAATCCATCCCGGAGTTTGCGCAGACGCGGGTTGGCCCCTTCGCCAAATATGCTATGCACTCTTTGACCCTGCTTGCTCTGGGCGAGCAGCAAGGATAGGCAATTGCTTGTCTCCTCGCTGAAATGGTATGTCCCAATCCCTCTCGTTATCCCGAGACACTCGTAGCGGATCGCTCCCTGGCAGCCTCCAACCAGCGTATTGCAGGGGATAGAAAGCCGGCCATACTGGTTCGGCCGCTGGCCGTACATGGAAGTGGTGCTTATGAACACCAGATCAGCACTCCGCTTCACCGGACGGCCTGCCATGGAGGACGCAATAATGCTCGGTTGGTTCCCATACCGTTTGGCGTATTCCGCCACCACCGCTGGGCTTGCTGCCAGCATCGCAACGAACTTGCCCCCAAGCAACTCATTGTACGGCGGCACAGCCCCGCAAATCGTCAGATCGGCAATCGCCACCCCCACCCGGTCAGCCTTGATCTTCCGCACCAGCAGCGCGATGACATCTTGCCCGTCTCTGGAATCTAAGAATTCCCGCAACCGGTCTTTGGTCACCTTCCCCTGAAAGTGTTCCTGGAGCGACTTCTTGATCTTCAGCATCCGCGCCAGTTCCCGCGCGCGTTTGGACTGGAAAAGAGGTGTCTTAGCTTGCACTTCCCAATCCTCGCCCGACCTCGACGATGGGGCCCGGTTTTTCTCGTGGTCCTTCGGCTGCGCTAAACGCTGATGTTCTTGACGCATACACTCGCTGTGGTCGAGCAGCTTACCAATGACCCGTTCTGACGGGCAGCGTAGATCGTCCGGCTTCAGCAAATCGCCAGCATCCGCGAAGAAGTCGTCTTTGTAGATGGAACTCAAGGTTCCCTCGACCACGTCAAACATCCACTGTACGTGCTTGGCTGTCCCCTTCTCCCGCAGGTATCGCACCACCTTCTTCGGTGTCCATTCAAGGTAGTTGTCGCGCTTCTCGCTCCCGACAGTTGCACTGCTGAGCGACGCAATTCCAATGACAGGGTGGAACTTCGTTGCCGCGTCGCGCACCAAAAGCATCAGATGTCGCCCAGGTACGCTCATGTAAGGAAGGGCCCAGGTGTGCCGGAAAGATCACCAGGCATTCCGGAGGAACAGCACGGCCTATCCGCGCATCCCCTCTTCGGCCACGAGTCGCAAGGACGGACACACTGGCGATTGTGGCAGTTTGCAGGCCCGCATGAGAAGGTAAGTCTGTGACAACGATAAGTATCGGTACCCAACGCCCATCGGGTAGCCCCATTCAAGGGCACGTCCATATGCACGAAATGGCAGAGGCTCTGGCACTTTGACGAGGTTTTCGATCAAGAACAAGGCCCTGACGCCATGTTGCCTGTCCCAGAACGCATCGAAGGTCGACTTGTCCGGAGGGTTTATCGTTGCCGCTCGATATGCACGCCAGATCCTCTCACGTTCGGCGGCACGTTCAGACGGCTCGACACTCATTTTGTAGCCAGCTACATACTTGCCTTCCAAGAACGACGAGACTATTCGGAGGTTCTTGTCAGAGTGGATAAAGACTGGGGCGCCCGCTGACAGGACTGGCGGTGAATCGTAAAGCAGGAAGGCCAACGGTTCATGCCGAACTTCCCAGTTCGCGAGGAAGTAATCTGCAGAGACACCGTCACATTTTGTCCACAGCCCGAACGGCCTATCGAGCTTGGGTGCGTGACTTGCGCCGCGATCTGGCGTGAGGTGAGCTATGACTTGCTCGTCCTGTGCGGATAGGAAGCGTATAGCCTGAAGTGCCTGTCCAAGATAAGCACCCGTCTTCACGCTCTTCCCGTTCTCGAACGAAAACGCACGCAGTAATCCTTCGGCCGGAAATGTGCGCCCAAAGTCACGGCTGCGGCGAGAGTCGGCCACAACGGCGAATTCCCCGAACGTTCGCCCGATCTCACTCTGAGAGGGATTTCGCCTCTTCTCAACAACGTGCAGAACACCGACGAAGTAGTGCTGTTGGTCCTCGGGGCACCGTGACACAAGCCAGAGGCAGTCCCCAAGCTGCAGATTGTGCAATCGCTCCTGTCGGGAGTTATAGGTTAGAGGCTCTCGCCCGAAGAAACAAGGCCCGCCTGTACTCCCTTCGTAGTTGCACCACTGAAGGAACGCCACTGCGCTTGCCATACGTATGCTCCTGAAGAACAGGATTCGCTTATACCAGGACCGTAGATCCGTCGCAAGGCGGACAACGTGCTATCGGTTACGTGCAGCCCTCCAATGTTTCCTTCAAAGCAGGGGAACGGAACGGGACGGTGTCAGGTACTTTTTCCGGGGATTCCGAGCGGAAGAGTGGTAGTCGGTAGCCGGTGAGACCGCGGCGGGGCCTGCGGGACGTGGGGCGAGGGGATCAGGGGGTAATTCCCCTCGGGCGGTAGTCACGCGGGTCAAGGCAACTATCGTACATCGGGCGGCTGATCCGTATCCAGTCGGTCTTATCGATGCCGCGCATATTGCTATACGTCGGGCTGATGGGGAAAGCACAGGCGACCTTGATCCAGCGGCCCTGCTGCATCGAGATCGCGCGGACCTCATCCGCCACCTCCGACAAATCCTGATCCTGGCTGAAGATCAACGCCACATCGCATGTGTTGTTCCGGGCGCCGGCGACGACATCCAGGGCCAGCCGAACATCAATGCCCTTCTCGCTGCCGACGAGGATCGTGGTCATTTGGCCGTCGGGAAGTCGGAGGGCCTGATTGCGATACTTCAGGTGCCGAGAGAACGTCTGGATTCCGATGCGGCCCATTTGGGCGAGTTTCGCCGTCCAGAAGTGATTCCAAAAGGCATCATCGTCCGGGCTGGGCACGCCGGTATAGAAGCAGGTCTTGAGCAAGTACCAGCCCTGGGCTTGGCAAACCGCCTGGGCGAGTTTCAGAGGGTCGTAGTTCGGCCACAGGTAGCCGAAGGCATGTTTGGCGGCGTAGAAGAGGTTCTGGCCGTCGAAAAAGGTGATGGTGCGCTTCATGGCGGGTTCAGCAGGCATGGCTCTCCCTCTCGTCGCAGCCCACAAAAACAAAACCCCGCCAGAGGCCTTTCGGCGTGTCCGACGGGGAGTAGATCAAATCTATTATTACTACAATATAATTATCGGTTTGGTTCATACATAAGTCAAGCGAAAATCCCCGAGCAGCAGCAAGAAATAGCGGAAACGCATCCTATCCGCCGCGGCCTCCCAACCCTGTCACTACGCGTAGCTTCGCCCGAATCCTACCCCCGATTATCGGCCGGAGCAAGGGCATTCTTGAAGACGGTAGTCTGTAGTCGGTAGGCGGTCAACTCGATTGCGGATTTCGGATTTCGGATTGCACAGACCTGCGGCGAGTCGCCTTCCGGCCACCGGCCTGCCATCGGCGTTTATCAGCGTTCATCAGTGGTTCCACTGCCTCTGCGTCCCCCCGCGCCCTCTGCGCTTGCCCGTCAGTTCCCGGTTCTCAGATCACAGTAGCCGTCCTCCGTTCTCCGTGTCCTCCGTTGCGAATCCTCTCTTGTGGCGATAATAATGGAGAGAAGAGGGGCGACATGCCGATATACACCTACGTCGGACGTGGAAGGGGAGGGTGCCGACACTTGGAATGCGGATTTTATAGGACATTGCCGCAGGAGTGGATACTGTGAAAAGGAATAAAGGATCACGGCGGAACAAGGCCAAGGAACTGCTTTTCAGTACAGGCTTCAAAGCAGCGCTGCTGTGTTTTGGCACCGGCCTGTGTTTCGTCCTGCTCTTTAGCTGCCTGAGCTTCAACATCGGCGACTGGCCGAGCCAGTACGTGTACCCGCAGAACAAGCCGCTCACGAACTGGTGCGGATCGATGGGGGCCTTTCTGGCGTTCTATCTACTCTATTACATCGGTCCCGGCGTGTTCATCATCCTGATCTCCGGGATCTGCTACTGCATCGCCAAGCTGGCCCGGCGGCCGATCGACCAGCCTGTTTTTCGTCTGATCGGCCTGGTGCTGCTGACGGCGGCGGCCTCCGCCACGTTCTACAGCTTCTGGCCGCACAAGGTGTACACGTTCCCGATGGGTTCCGGCGGGGTGCTCGGTATCTCCACGGCGGCCTTTCTCAAGGGCAACTTCGCCCGGCTGGGCGCCTTCATCCTCCTGTGCGCGATCTGGTTCGTGGGCCTGTCGCTGCTGGCGGACAGTCTGATTGTGGGCCTGTTTGCCGCGTTTGGCGTGACCACGCGGCGAGTCGTCGGCATTGTGGTCCCGGCGGTGGCGGTCGCCCGTGAGCACTCCGAGGCCCTGACCGATATCTGGCAACGGCTCAGTGCCCGGCAGAAAGTGCAGACCGCCGCCCGGCCCATCAAGGTCCAGTATGAGTCGCCGGCGGTGGACGCAGAACCGCAGCCGGGGTCGCAAGATGAGCCCGCCGAGCCGCCGGAACCCGCCAAGGTGGCGGAACCCCTGCCGCCGAAGAAGCCGGAGGTTGTCGAGGTCAGACGGCCGCCCGCCCGGCCGGAGAAGCCGCCATTTGTGCAGCCCTCCTACGATGACTACACCCTGCCGCCGCTGGATCTGCTGGCCGAAGGGGAATATGGGTATGCGGCGGTGCAGGAAAAAGTCGTCAAGACGAAGGCCGCCGAGTTGGAGAAGCTGCTGGGCGAGTTCAACGTCAATGCGAAGGTCGTCGCCGCCGAGACCGGGCCGGTGGTCACCATGTTCGAGCTGGAATTGGCGGCGGGCGTCAAGGTCAGCCATATCTCCAGTCTGGCCAACGATATCGCCCGGGCCCTGGGCGCCGGCGCGGTCCGCGTGGTCGCCCCCATCCCCGGCAAGCACACCATCGGCATCGAAGTCCCGAACAGCGAAAAGGAAAAGGTGCGGATGCGGAACATGATGCAGCTTGCCGGCGACAAACCTTCCAAGATGGAGATCCCGCTGTTTCTGGGCAAAGATTCCTCCGGCGAGGCGCTGGTCTCCGATCTGGCGAAGATGCCGCACCTGCTGATCGCGGGCACGACCGGTTCCGGCAAAAGCGTCTGCATCAATACGGTGATCGTGGGCGTCCTGCTGACGAAGCGGCCGGATGAGGTCAAGATGATCATGATCGACCCGAAGATGGTCGAAATGACCGCGTTCAACACCGTGCCGCACCTGATGTGCCCCATCGTGACCGAGACGCAGATGGCGGTCCAGATCCTCGAATGGGCCACCGTGAAGATGGACGAGCGTTACGCCCTCTTGGCCGAGGCGCGGGTCAAGAACATCGCCGAGTACAACCGGCTGGGCGCTGAGGAGGTCATCGCCCGGTTCAATCCGAGCACGCCCGAAGAAGAAGCGAAGATCCCCAAGAAGCTGCCGTACATCGTGGTCATCATCGACGAGTTGGCCGACCTGATGATGACCGCGCCCAAAGAGATCGAAGCCTACATCGTCCGCCTGGCCCAGAAGAGCCGCGCGATCGGTATCCACATCATCCTGGCCACGCAGCGGCCGCAGGCGACGGTTGTCACCGGCCTGATCAAGTCGAACATGCCGTGCCGCATCGGCTTCCGCGTGGCGGCCCGGATGGACAGCCGCATCATTCTCGATCAAAACGGCGCCGAGACCCTGCTCGGCGAAGGCGACATGCTCTTTCTCAAGCCCGGCACCAGCGACCTGATCCGCGCCCAGGGCACGTTCCTCGACGACGCCGAGATCCGGCGGATCGTCAAGCACCTCAAAGAAGTCGCCGAGCCGCAGTTCCATCCCGAGCTGACGCAGTTGCGGAAGGTGGACCCCGGCGAGATGCCTCAAGACGAGTTGTTCGACGAGGCGGTCCGCGTCGTCCTGGAGACCAAGCGCGGCAGCGTCTCGCTCCTGCAGCGGCGTCTGAGCGTCGGCTATGCCCGCGCGTCCCGCATCATCGAGATGATGGCCGGGGCCGGCATCCTCGGCGAGTACAAAGGCAGCCAGGCTCGCGAGGTCCTGCTGACGCTGGAAGAATACGAGCAACTCCGCACGCAGCAGCAGCAGGCCGGCGCCGAAATCCAGCCTAACCTCCCGGGGATCGCTGACAACGGCCACGGCAATGGCGAGGAAAAGGTGCCCGAGACCGCCTACGCCACCGAGGGCCAGCAAGGCTACATGTCCACCGACCCCGATGAAGAGGACCAGTAGACCGGAACGCGGAGGACCGAGGACAAAATGACGATGCCGCTCCGGAGCGCGGGCCGAGTAGGCTCTGATGAGCATGGCGCTCAGGGCCATTGTCCAGGGGATCTGGTTCAGAGCTGCGGTTCCGGCTGGGCGATCGGGCGGTGCCGGGGGATCTCGGCTTGGAAGTCGCCCAGGCTGACCCAGCGCGTCCGCTGATTGAGGTCCACCTCGGCGACCGCCACGGTGCCCCATTCTTTCGCCAGCGCGATGGTCTCGCCGGAGTGATCGAAGACCGCCGAGAGCATCCAGTTCCGGGAAATGTCCTCGTACGTGCTGCTGACGAGGTAGACGTGATTCTCGCACGCGCGGGCCCGGGCCAGCAGCGGATTGCAGCCCCAGACCGGCCAGGCGATCACCTCCGCGCCGCGATTGGCCAACTCCCGGGCCACTTCCGGGAAGAAACCGTCGTAGCAGATCATCATGCCGACCTTGCCGAAGCGGGTCTCGAAGACGGGGTAGTCGGTGCCCGGGGCCACACCGTCTGCGATCTCGCTGCGCGGCAGGCACACCTTGCGATATTTGCCGATCAGCTTGCCGTCCGGATCGAGCAGCACGGCGGCGTTGTAGATGAGGTGCCGGTCCCGCTCGTTGAGGCTGACCACGATGTGCAGGTGGTATTTCTTCGCCAGTTGGCCGAAGTACTCCGTGGTAGGGCCGGGGATGGGCTCGGCGATCTCCTGAACCTTCTTGCCGATACCGACGCCGGTGACCGTCTCGCCCAGCACGGCCAGGTCGGCTTTCTGCCGGGCGGCCTCCGCGAGCAGCGGCTCGTACATGCGGCAGTTGTCCATCGGCGTCTTGCCGCCCTGGGGCCGGAAATGGACCGCGGCCAAGCGGACTTTCCGCGGCGCCGGCGGCGTCGCTTCCGTGAAAGTCACGCCGCTGAAGCGGACCTCGCTGTTGGTCGCCCACTGCAAATGCAACTCGATCACCGCCCGCGTCGCTTTGCTCGGGGCGCGATAGGTCTCCGAGAACCTGGTCCAGCCGTCCCCCTTCGTCCCCTTCGGCGCGGGGAACTCGGTTTCCGCCATGCCCGTGGCGCCACGCAGGTAGCTCGTGACCGCCGGCTCATCCAGGGGGACCTGCCGGCCGCGCTCGTCCTGCCAGTGGATCATGGGAACGATGCTGCGCCGCGGCACCGCAACGCCGCGGGCCTTGCAGGAGGTCTCGAAGCGGTAGTACTTGCCGCCCTGAACCGGGAAGGTCTTCTTCCAGCAGCCGTCGAGCCCTTCGCGCTGGTCGGCCCGGATGGTGAAACAGCCCGTGCCGTCCGGCCCACCTTTGGCGTCAAACGCGAATTGCGGCCGGATCTCGTCGCGCGGTGCGGCGGCCGTCCAGCCCTCCGGGGCGTCATTTTCACGGGCCGAACTACCGACGGAGGCAGACAGTGCCGTGAGTACCAGAGCCAACGCCATCCGATTCATAGGATGCTCCTTTCCGTTATTCCAAGATCGTAGGGTGCGTATCACGCACCATCTTTCGTCGCATATGACAGTCAAGCGGTGCGTAGTACGCACCCTACAAAGCCTTTGCACCTCTGAGGATCTGGGTCGCCTGATCGGCGCCGATGCCCGCCAGACGCAAATAGCGCCGACTGCCGACGGGAACGACAACGCCGGACGGGCCTTTCTCCAAAGGCAGTTGCGTGCCGAAGGGCCGCATCACCGTCACACGCTCCGGCGCTAGAACTGCGTACGTGTCATCAGGGTGTGAGGCACGATGGAAGAGGAAGGCCTTCACGCGTCCGCCGGCCACCGCCGGGACCTCACGGATCGGCGCCAGCTCGTACTCGCCGTGCTCGTTCACGAAAAGATGATGCTCCTGGTCGTGGAAGGTCCCTTTGCTCCAGGCATCCACCCACCGGGGCAGGAACACTGCGTCCCAGACCTTGACGTACTCATAGTCTTTCGGGTCGAGCGTCTTGAGCATCGTCCGCTGGGCGTTCGTGAGCTTGCCGGTGATACGGGCGTCCTCCCAGGTCTTGATCGTGTCGAAGCAGTCCTCGGCGCGCGGGTGGGCGGCCGCGTCCGCCGGCGTCACGCGGATCGAGAAGGGGCAATTCCAGGCAGTGCCCCGGCTCAGGACATACTCGAACACATCCGGTCCCATCTCGGGATGGAATCGGGCGATCCAGCCGAACTCGATCCGCGTGAAGTCCAGCGCCCGGATGGGCGCTGTGCGGCAGGAAATCTCGCGGCAGAAGCTTTTGACGTGCTAGTTCACGACATCATAGGCGCAGCCCCGGCTCATGATGTGCCAACTGAAATGGCCGCTCATCGCCGCCTCGCAGACCGGCGGGGCGGGCCTCAGCAGCCGGTAGACGCGCCACTGGGCGTTGGCCACGTGGTACCAGAAGGGATCATGGACGTCCTCGGCCCCATCGAAATACAGCATGTCGTAAGGGCCGGTAGCGTTGATGATCTCGGCGAGCCGCCGGGCGGCTTCATCCTGAATGTCCGTGGCCTGATCGAACCGGATGAACTTCACCCAATCGTCCACGTCCAGCAATCCTACGGGTTCACCGGCGGAATGACTGGTGGCCGTGGTTTTGAGGTGGCCGCGCTCGCAGCCGGTGAACTGGTACGGCGGCTCGGTTGTGTAGTCGCGGTAGGCAATCAGCTCCTGACCGATTTGCAGAATCCGCCGGTCCTTGTCCCGCGTGCAGCCGGCGGGGTTCTCGTAAACCGTGAGCATGTCCGCCTTCGCGTCCACGGCGGCGGACAGCAGGAACGTGCGGACCTTATGCAGACGCTCATCCGGCACCGGCGTGACATAGGAATCGGTGCGATCCGCCTTGGAGTAGTGAATATGAATGCCCACCGCGAGCCCCGCGCTGCGGATGCGGTCGGTCACCTTCTTGAGATCGTCGATGCCGTTGGGAAACTGCTGGTTGAACAGAAAGTGCCCCGCGCCCTGGGTGACGCTGGTGTACGAGAAGAGAATCATGCGAAACCCGGCGCGCTTCGCCAACGTGATGTACTGATCCACGTTGTCCGGCGTGGGGTAGCACCAAAGGTAAGAGGAATCCTGCACCGGCGCACGGCGATTCCTGGCGCCGGCGGGCATGCCGAAATCGCGCTCGACGACTTCCATGGCATCGAGGAACCGCTGCTTGGGATTCGGACAGCCGAAGAGCACCGCGGTCGCTCCCTCCAGGGCCACGTCCCGCGTGGCGAGCGCCCGCATCTCCACATACTCGGCCTGCGGGCTCATCCCGGCGTTCGTGCGGATGTTGCCGGCGCACAGACAGATCCCGAACTGATCGTCATAAGCCACATCAATCCACGGTCCCAGAAACGGCAGCCGCCTGAGGCGAAGCTGCAGCAGGTCGATGCGGTCGATGATGGAGTCGGCCGCGAGAGACAGCAGCTTGAAAGCCAGGTAGTGCGGCGCGGTCGTGACTTGATATGTCGCCGCGACGTTGGCCCCGGCAAATCGGATTGTCAGCCGGTCACCGGCCAGCGACGCCGCCGAAGCCGGGACGCACTGCCCACCTCGATACTGGGGGACCTCGAATTCCCTGTAGGCTTCCTGCGAGCCGACCGTCATCTGGCCTTCTCGATATATCGAGGCGACCGGCATAGGTGCGGCGGTCCAGGCATATTCGAGTCCGGAGCCCCCGGCCGTCAGGCTCTTCACCAGTCCATCCGCGCCAATCTCCAATCGCAAGTCCTGCGTTTGGAGCACCACCTGCCCGCCTACCTGTCCGGCGAGAGCGAGAAGTACTGCGACGATCAAGCCGAATCGGCCTGCGAGTCCCGCGTGCATGATGTCAATCCTCCGGTCCAACCCATTCGAGATCGTCCTAAGAGTTACTAACGCAAGGACGATTCCACCGTAGGCCACTGCCTATTGTCATTCCGCCGAGGTTGCCCGTCAAAACTCATCACACGATCAAGCCGTACCAACCGAGTCTGTCATGGTATCCTCTCACTCTCCTTTCCTCAAGCGAGGCCCAGGAAAATGATGATGATGGAGCCATACCCGCATGGTATAAGAGTGCGAACGGCCTCGCTTGAACTCTACAGGAGCATGTTCATCGTACGATGTGGCACAGGTCTGAAAGAACGAAGGATCGTCTGTGGTATGTCGGCTGGGTGATCCTGGCCGGATACACTCTGTTGCTCCTGTGCCG
>JAMCWO010000096.1:0-30006 GCA_023481165.1 Planctomycetota bacterium
CCCTGTACTAGTATCGCAGAACGACAGGCCCAGGAACGTCGCCAAGAGGCTCTCAAACGATCCTGCGCCGTTGTTCACGGGCAGGCAATTGGCGGACAGACGGTCCAGTGCTGGGATGAGCTTCTCCGGATCGGCGCAGAAGGGCCCCTCTCCGGCAATCAGCCGAATGGAGCGAATCGTATTCTCGACAACCTCGCGTTTCGCCTCGGATTGGTCTGCCGTGTATCGTTGGGCGAGCCCCTCATTGAGGATGCGACGGATATCATTCATATCCAGTGTACCTCTGGGAGGGTCGGCGTCCAATTGCGCGAGGTACCGCTGCACGGTCGGCGTTGCGTCGCAGGGATCGGGCCCGATGCCGCCTCGGGCCAAGCGCGAGGCATGGAGTTTGGCGCTACATGAGTCCGCGTCGCGCTGGTCCATCAGGCCCGCGCGGCGCATCTCGGAGACAAGCAGTTCTCCATACGTGAACCAGGCGTTGTTCATGATGTCCACCATCAGCCTCTCTACACCCGCGGCAGCATCCTGCCCGCCATGGCGGACCACCTCTGCGACAAGCGGGCGCAGTTGCTCTTCCATCCGCTCGGGGTACCGTTCTTGAATCCGCGCGGACATGCTGCCCAGCTCCGTGAGAGATCGCTCCTTGGGTACCGTGTCGTCCGTGCAGAGCCCTGTGACCACTGCCTGTGCGGACTGCCAGACACAGTTGCTGTCCGCCGTCATCAGGGCCGCCTGGAAGCGCAGGCGATCCAGGGCCCGGCCGACCTCCGCAGGCACGTTATTCTGATCGAGGTAGGAGTCCAGCCGGCCATGAAGATCCCGCGCAGACGTGCGGACGTCCGAGGAAACACTCATCGTCTCGAGGTCCCGAGCAAAGGACCAGTAGGCCCTGTAGGCCTCGCGAAGGAGGGTCCACTGGCCCAGGGATTCCACATCGAATACCGCACGGAGGGCATCTTGCTCAAATTCGTGAACGCGCCGAATCGTCACGCCGACGACGGGTGGACCCGTCGCGGTCCTCTGCGCCCGCCACACCATGGACCCGTCGTCTTGGCTCGCCTTCGAGTATTCCCTCCCGAGCGCATTGAGGATTTGGGCGCCGGAGTCCGCGCTATCGAACGATTGGCCGTCAGCTACTTCGTTGGGTGAGACGCCGTAGTTGTAGTGGGCTTGGCCACGGCTCCTTTGAAAAAACGTGGCCAGTTCCAATGGGACACGCCCATCATCGCCAGGACACCCGATCCGCTTGAGGACGGCTAACGCGGATCGAAGGACGGACTCTGCTGACTTTTGCACCGGCAACAGGGCGTCCTTTTCGCCATCGGACAGACTAAACGTTCCACGTTCGGGTATGCCGTGAATCCAGTAGTGAACCGCGTCCCCGTCAAAGATAAGATCGCAGCAACGAACAAACGTCGGCGCCTCACGAAGCATGGCGGGTTCGATCCAATAGATGGCGATCCGGTGTTGACGACCGTTGGAAGCCATCCATCCATCGACACGCCCCGGGGCGATCGGCATCCGAAACTCGCAACGAAACTGGAACAGCCGCAAACTGCCTTCCTGGCTTTGCTCGGCGTACACGATCCTGTGGGTGGCCAGCAGAAAGAGCAGGACAGTGACCTTGCCGGCCGTCGTAATCCGTCAGGATTTCCGCCAGCACTCCGCGAGATGATCCGCCTTGGCCCTCTGCACCACGTTGGGGTCGAGAAACGGGAATTGCGTCACCAATGCGTCTGCGGCGTCATCCAGCAACTTCTTGTATCGATCTCGCAGTTTCTGCTTTTCTTCCTCGCAAGGAAGCTCCGCGTTCATCAGGCTCTCGACGTACCAGCGGATTTGGGCCCGATGCACTTCGAACAGGGACCTTTGGTCATTCTTCGGGACTGCTTCCCAATAGAGTGCGAACCCGTTGCGGAGAATCCCCAGGCGTGCGGCGTGCTCGGGAGAATCCCGACGGGCGACGGCGACTTGGCGGATCGTCTCCACATACTCCTGCTCCCACGCCTGCGGCCAGGGTGCAGGGGATTTGGCCCTTGCGTCGCGCATGGCTGTCAAAGCCTGTGCGAGCGAATTCGGCTCGGCAGGGCCCTCTGGCCGGGCGGGGATTCCCGCTACCAGCACGACAGGCGCGATCACCACGAGCAACTCGATGAGCGTGAAGCCCACCGGCTTGCCCTGAGGGTCCGCCTCCCGCCGCTTCAACGCCTTGATCCATTGGGCCATCATGACTTTCACTCCGCTCACATGTCAGTCCTGACGGATTCGCCGATTCTGCCCCTATTCTATATAAAGACGCTCGAGAAGGCGACTAAATTGGACACAAAACTGCGCGCTTCCATAGGGGGGGTGACTTTTCTATTGCATAAAGTCTTTTGTAGAAAGGGGTTGACTTCACGAGGGAAGTTCCTGTTCTTGGTCCTTCTTCGGCAGATCCGGCTCGACGCCATAGCGGTCGCGGAGCCGCCTGATGATCCGCTGGACCCTCTTGTAAGCCACCTCCCTGGAGCACCCGGCCCGGCGGGCCACGTCGGCCATGGGCAAACCCTGCAGGAAGCGCAACTTGAGCAACCGCGCCTCCCCGCGTGGCAACGTGCTGAGGATCTTCTCGACCTTGTCGCGTCCCGCGCCCGATTTCCCCTCCTCGAACCAGTCCCGAGCCTTGTAGCGGCACATCGGGTCTTCCCTGGCGGCCTCCTCCAACAACCGTTGCAGGAAGTCGCGCTCTCTCGCTTTCCGACGTTGATAGCCGGACAACGCGTTCGCCACGGTGGTCGCGATATACGCCTTGAGGTCATTGGGCCTGCCCTTTCGCGCGAGCTTCGCAAAGACTCCCTCCGCCAGGTCGTCGACATCTTGCTCTTGTTCCACGCGGGCGGCGAACCGGGACCTGATCCTCGGATAGTAGTGCTGGTAAATCGTTGCCCACGCCGCCGCGTCCAAACGCCCCTGGCCGGACCGGATCTCCTGCCGCTTCTTTCCCCCGCCCATCTCCTTTTCCTCCCGCCGGACCGTCGGCCGCAGAGTCCAACCATATCCGAAGGCCCCTCATGCTCCCCATATAAGGCGATTTTCATAAGTCCGATGTTGATGCAATTCCGCCCGGTCGCGTCAGACCCAGACCCGTAACATGGCCGTACGGCGCGGTTTTGACCTTTACAAGCGGCGACGAGGGAGTACAATCGGACACCTTCCGTCGAGCCTCCGCGGGCAGGGACTGTCGCCCGGCGCCACGGCCCGACGAAGCATGGTTGGAATTCGATATGACGAAGATTGCGCTCTACGATACGACCCTACGCGACGGCATGCAGGCGGAGGGGGTGAGTTTCTCACTGGAGGACAAACTGTCCATTGCGAAATGGCTCGATGGACTGGGATTGCACTATATCGAGGGCGGCTATGCGGCGTCCAATCCCAAGGAAAGGCAGTTCTTCCAGGAGGTGGCCAAGCTCGGCCTGGCGAACGCACGGATCGTCGCCTTCGGCAGCACGCGGCGCGCGGATGGCCCCGTCGACGCGGACGCCTCCCTGAACGCGATTCTCGCCTGCAAGACACCCGCCGCCACCATCGTGGGCAAGACCTGGGACCTTCACGTCCGGGACGTGCTCGGCTGCACGCTCGACGAGAATCTGATCCTCTGCGCCGAATCCGTGCGCTATCTCAAACAGAAGGGCCTGGAGGCAATCTTCGACGCCGAGCACTTCTTCGACGGCTACAAAGAGAACCCCGACTATGCCCTGAAAGTCCTGACCGCCGCGGCGGAAGCGGGCGCGGATGTCCTGGTTCTGTGCGATACCAACGGCGGATCGTTGCCGGAGCAGGTCTTTGAGATCACTCATCGGGTCTGCCAGACCTTCGGCTCATTGACGGTGGGCATCCACACCCACAACGATGGCGATTGCGCGACCGCCAACGCCTTGGCGGCTGTGCGGGCGGGGGCCCGTCACGTCCAGGGCACCATCAACGGTTTGGGCGAGCGGTGCGGCAATGCCAACCTGTGCGCCGTCATTCCCGGCTTGGCCTTCAAGATGGGCTTCGAGGCGCTCCCGCCCGAGAAGATGCGGATGCTGACGGAGACTTCGCGCTATGTCTTCGAGGTCGGCAATCTCACGCCGGCCATGAATCTGCCCTATGTCGGCGGCAGCGCCTTTGCCCACAAGGCGGGCCTGCACGTGGATGCCCTGCGCAAGAACCGACGCAGCTATGAGCATATCGATCCCAAGCTGGTCGGCAACGAGCGCCGGTTCCTCATCTCGGAGCTCAGCGGCAAGTCGAATGTCTTGGCCGAGCTCGAAAAGGCGAAACTCACCCAGGACAAGGCTCTCGCCAAGAAGATTCTGGCCCGCGTGCAGGAGCTGGAGAATGCGGGATACCAGTTCGAGGCGGCCAATGCCAGCTTCGACCTGCTGACCAAGAAGGTCATGGGGACTTTCCGACCCTCGTTCGAACTGCTCAAGTACCACGTGAACGTGGAGCGGCACCGGACGGGCGAGACGATCACGGAAGCGACGGTCAAGCTGAAGGTGGGGGATCACGTCGAGCACGTGGTTGGTGAAGGGGACGGTCCGGTCAATGCCCTCGATGCGGCGTTACGCCGCTCGCTCGAAACCTCTTACCCGGTGATTCGGGAGATGCACCTGATCGACTACAAAGTCCGCGTGGTCAATGCCCGGGAGGGGACCGCGGCCCGGGTCCGCGTCGTGATCGAGTCCCGCGACAAGCAGTCGATCTGGGGAACAGTGGGCGTCTCGGAGAACGTGATTGACGCCAGTTGGCTGGCGCTCGTCGATAGCGTCGAGTACAAGATCCAGAAACCGGTCCCGTGAAGGATCGCTGCCGGCAGGAAGTCCCTTAGGTCCTTTAGGTCCCTTTGGTCCTTGGACGCCGAGGGACCTAAAGGACCAAAAGGACCTAAAAGACGCACACGGCGGAAATCACGCCGCGGGTACCGGCTCGCGCAGTTCCATCTGCTGTCTGCGCTTGCGGCGGTTGACGGTCCGGCGGTCAGGGTTGGCAACCTGGGTGTCATCGCCGGCTACCTGAAGGACTTCGGCGGCCGTGGCGGCGAATCCATCGGCTCCGATCTCTTCCCAGAGGCCTTCCGCACGGTTGAACAGCCCCCCGGAGACGATAATCCGCATGTCGGGCCATGCGTTCACCGCCCGCACCCGGTCGATGAGCCGCCGGACATCGGGTGCCTGCTTGGGCGCAGTCCCATAAACCAGCAGCACATCAGGGGCATACTCGTTGATAAAAGCGAAGATGTCATCGTTGCTCAGACCGCCGCCGAGGAAGCGTACCTGCCAGCCATCGCTCTCGAACAAGTCCGCGATAATCTGGGCGCCAAGTTCCTGCAGTTCATCGCGCGCGCAACATACGGCGACCTTCTTGAGCTTGGCGGGACGACGGGGCAGCTTGTTCTGCAATTGATCGACAATCGTGCGGTTGATCCGTGTTGCCAGATGCTCTTGGACGCAGGTGATCCGGTCCGTGCGTTGCAGCCGCTCGATCTCGGCCATCACCGGCCAGATCAGGTGCAGGTACACCGAGTTGGCCGGTATGCCACTTTGCAGCGTCTCTTCGACAACGGACCGACACGCCTTTCTGTCGCCTTGAAGGAGGGATTCGAGGTAACGAGCGAGGGCATCTTCCTTAACCATTGGTTCTCCTTTGCCTACTTTGTGGTAAATGTGCCGCCACGGGTAAACTGCGTAATCTGGATGTGGTGTGCAGTGGCAAATTGGGCAATATGTTCATGCTCGTAGTATCGGAGGTGCGATTCAAAAATCTTGAGTCAAAATGGGGAAGAATGGCTGGATGGAAGAATGTCTGGTTCATCGGTTCCCGTAGTCCTGTGGATCGCTCTCGTGCCGTACCTGGGATCCGCAACCAACGGAGCGAAGGGACATCGGTCTGGAGGAAAAGCTGTGGCATGCAGAGATGGTCCGGGAAAAATGGCGACGGGAGATTCAGGAGGGACTGAGGAGATGTTTACACGGGACAGGAAAAGTCTGATGAGAGGGGATTGGGCGTTGTGCGGAGGACTCGATGGGGTCGATAGGCTCGTTACGGCGACCGGGACGATCGCCTCAGGCGGGCGGAATGTCCCCGCTCTCGGGAGGGATTGACTCGAACTGGGGAGATCAAGTCCCTAAGTGGTTGATAGAGAAAGACTTGTGGTTTTGTGACACTTGCCGTCAGGCGGGAATGGGGCGGGAGATTTTTCTTGAAACTGAGGCGCAACTTCTGGTATAAAAGAGGATGTGTGGCTGTGCCGATCATACCGCTTTGAAGCTGACGGTGAAGTCGGCGTAGATCGAGCGTTGGACTGTTGTCACTTGGAGAGTAGGGCGGCAACTATCACGGAGGCGGCAGTGCAGCTACAAGCTCATCATCATCTCGCAGATTCGTGCGGGTCAGGGTAATTCGCGGCTCATGTACATCGGAAGGAAGGAGATGAGCAGCCGGATCACCAGGTTCACATCCCAGTTTCTCTCTCGGGACCGGCGTGATTACGCGCGCATCTCGACGCAGGATCGCCGTCGGATTGGTGTGTGACAAAATTCTGGCGTGTGGCCAGAGCTTGACCATTTCTCGTGGGCGTGCGTGGTTTGAAGGAGGACTGACATGAGGACGAAAGTACCGTATGTAGCAATCCTGGCCATTGTGCTGGGTCTGTGTGGCGCTTCCTGGGGCCAGAAGAAGGCGAGCAATCCCAACCCGGCCAATGGGGCCGCGGATGTGGGTATGCCGCTATTCCGCTGGACCGCCGGCAGCACGGCGATGCTCCACGATGTGTATGTTGGCAAGGCCCCGGAGCTGGGGGCTGCCGATCTCGTCGGACCGCGCCAACCTCTGGCCATGTTCTATTACGCGGCGGGGCTGGAGCCGGGCGTGGTCTATTACTGGCGCGTCGATGAGATAGAGAAGGACGGTGTTACCGTTATCAAGGGCGATGTGTGGACCTTCATGACCCAGGCGCTGACCGCCTACAAGCCGGACCCGGCGGATGGGGCGACTGTTGTCTCTCCGACCGCGACCCTGACGTGGCTGGCAGGCAAGAGTGCGGTACAGCATCACGTGTATTTCAGCGACAATCGCGATGCGGTGGCCCAAGCGGCGGCCGGGGCGGATAAAGGCCTGCAGGATCTGGCCGCCAATA
This sequence comes from Planctomycetota bacterium, assembly GCA_023481165.1. Classification (GTDB taxonomy): domain Bacteria; phylum Planctomycetota; class Phycisphaerae; order Sedimentisphaerales; family Anaerobacaceae; genus PLanc-01. Next base: position 7,163 of record JAMCWO010000096.1, read on the forward strand.
CCTTCGCTCCTGGCACTCTCCAGGAAGCGACCACCTACTACTGGCGCGTGGACGAGATCGTGGGCGGCGCCCCCACGGCCGGTCCCGTCTGGACCTTCACGACGTGGATGACGGTGGATGACTTCGAGGGCTACACGGATGACGAGGGCAGCCGGATCTACGAGACGTGGATCGATGGCTTGACCAATAGCACCGGCTCTACCGTCGGCTACATGACGGCTCCGTTTGCGGAGCAGAAGATTATCCATGGCGGCAAGCAATCCATGCCGCTGGACTACAATAACCTCGCCAAACCCTATTACAGCGAGACGGAGCAGGAGTTCAGCCCGGCGCAGGACTGGACGGCAGGCGGCACCGATTCGCTGGTGCTCTACATTCAGGGCAAAGGGGTGGACTTCGACATCCAGAAGGCGGCCACGACGCCGGTGATTGACGGCAAGGCCGAGGCCGTGTGGGCCAACGCGACCATCCTGCCGGTCACGAGGAAGATCGACGGCGCCGACACGACGGGGCCGTTGGATGCCTCCGCCCAGTTCCGGGAGTTGTACGACGACACGTACCTGTATGTCTTTGTCGATATCAACGACAGCTCGCTCCGCAACGACTCCAGCTCGGCGTACCTGGACGACAGCGTCGAGGTTTACGTAGATGGGGACAACGGGAAAGGGCAATCGCCGTTGACCGGCAACAATCGCCAGTACACCTTTGGGTGGACGGCTACTGATATCCAGGGGACCAACACGCAGGTGACCGGAATATCGTTTGCCCAAGTCAACACGCCGACGGGATGGTCGATCGAGATCCGGATGCCCTGGCAGTCGCTGCTCGGCGGGCCCGCACCCGTCGGCAAGCTGATCGGCGTGGATTGTTTCTACAACGATGACGACGACGGCCAGGACACCCGCGAGCGGCAGTTGGTTTGGCACTCCACGGTAGGAGCCGACTGGCAGATACCCGCCAGTTGGGGCACCGCGCTGGTCGCCCCGGCGGGACCGGTGGGGACGGACCTGGTCTACGTCGCGCTGCAGGATTCCGCCAACCAGACCGCCGTCGTGACGAACCCGGACGCGTCGCTCCTGAAGGCGACGCAGTGGGTCGAGTGGAAGATCCCGCTGAGCAGTTTCACGGGCGTGAATGTGGCCAAGGTCAAGAAGCTGACCATCGGCGTAGGTGACAAAGCGAATCCGGTGGCCGGACGCACCGGGAAACTCTACATCGATGACATCAGCCTGGTGAAGCCGTAAACGTCGGGGCACGTGGGGGCGAACCATCGTTAGCCCCCATATTCCCTGGAAGGAGGACAACTATGTTGAGAAGGCCCGTAGTGATCTGTACTCTCCTGGTCGTGGGCGCCGCCGTCGTTCCGGTGCAGGCCGGCCTCCAGGATGGTCTGGTCTCCTATTTCAAGTTGGACGAGAGCAGCGGGACCTTCGCCGCCGACTCCTCCGGCAACGGCCACGATGGCACGCTGTCCGGCGACAAGACGGAGTGGGTCCCGGGGCGTTTTGGAGGCGCTGTACTCTTTGCCACGGACATCGATGAGGCGCACGTGGAGTTTCCCACGACGGGCATGTCCGTAACGGCGGGATCGATCTCCCTCTGGGGGTATCTGAACGATCCGCAGGCGGCACGGACTCGCTATTTCTTCGGGCACACCACCCGCCCGCCGTATGTTAACCGCATCCAGATCTACCTGAACAGCGGCGTGACCACTCTGTCGGTCGGTCTGGGCGACACCCACGCCAAATGGACGGATACGGTAGCCCTGGCGACCAAGACCTGGCACCACATTGTCCTGACCTGGGACAACGGCAAGTTCGTCGTCTACACGAACGGCGTGAAGTCGACCGAAGGGACGTACACCGGCCTGACGGCCCTCGATCCGGTCGCCAATATCAGCGACGACGACAACCCGGATGAGCACGAGGCCTTCGACGGCTTGCTCGACGAGGCCCGCATCTACAACCGAGCGATCACGGCGGCGGAAGTGAAGGAGATCTTCCAGATGCCGCCTGCGCCCCGGATCAAGGCCTGGAGCCCGAACCCGGCCGACAGCCTCCGCACCGTCACCATGCCGCTGCTGCAATGGAAGTCCTTGGATGCGATCAAGCTGCACGACGTGTATGTGGGCATAGACCCGAATCTGACCGCCAAGGACCTGGTCGGTCCGCGTCAGCCGCTGAAGATGTTCTTCTATGTTCCGGGCCTGCAACCGGGCACGACATACTATTGGCGCGTGGACGAGATCGATCCGGACACAGGGGCGGCCCACACCGGAGACGTCTGGAGTTTCCTGGCCCAGCCTGCCACAGCTTATGATCCCGTGCCGGCCAATGGGGCGAATACTGCTTCGCCCGCGGCAGCGCTGGCCTGGAGCAAGGGCACCAACGCTCTGACGCATCATCTCTATTTCGGCGACAATCTGGATGCGGTCAAGCAGGGCGCCACGGGGGTGGACAAAGGCGTATTGACAGAGACGACTTTCGCGCCGGGCGTTCTTCAGCCGGCGACGACCTACTACTGGCGCGTGGATGAGGTTGGTCCCGGCGATGTCGTCAAGGCCGGCGGGGTCTGGAGCTTCACCACGGTGGTGCCGATCGATGATTTCGAGAGCTATACGGATGATGTGGCGGCCAAGACGACGATCTTCGACACCTGGATCGATGGCTTGACCGATGGTCTGAGCGGCTCCATCGTCGGCAATGCCGTGGCCCCGTTTGCCGAGCAGACGATTGTGCACGGCGGCAAACAGTCGATGCCCCTGGACTACAACAACGTCAACGCGCCGTTCTACAGCGAAGCCGAGCAGACCTTCGCCGCGAAACAGAACTGGACGGCCGACGGCGCCGATACGCTGGTGTTGTACGTCCAGGGCAGAGCCGCCAACAAAGCCGCGCCGTTGTATGTCACGCTGAAGGACACTTCGAACCACACGGCCACCGTGGTTCATCCGGATGCGAAAGTCCTGACCGCGGCCAGGTGGACCGAGTGGAAAATCCCGTTGAGCAGCTTCAGCGGGGTCAGTGCGGCTGCTGTCAAGACAATCGTGATCGGTGTGGGCGACCAGGCCAATCCGGCCAAGGGCGGCACGGGCCGGATCTTTATCGATGACATCGGACTGGCCAAGCCGGCGCCGGCTGTCCCTTGAGCCTCTCCCGCAACCGCGGAGGCAACTTGATTCATCGCGGGACCTGTACCTCTGAGGTGCAGGTCCCGCTTTCATAATCCGGGCCGCTCGATCGGAACGTGTTGCCGACTTGGCGAAGATCCTGTCCCATATTCCGTTCTTCAAGGCGTTGGCGCGCTTCCCGCTGAAGTTGAGCCTTGTGATGACAGGCCTCCTATAGTAATCTGGCCGTATGAATCCTGGGCAGAACGGAAATGATCCCGGCTTGTCGGAAGGGCCGGCAAGGGCCGACGCAAAAGCGGAACACCCGCCCGGCGTGGAGCCGAAGAAATCCCTGGCTTCACGTAGTTGGCCCCTGATAAGGAAAGTCCTGAGAATCGTCGTTGGGGTCTTCCTGCTGCTGCTGGGATTGGCCGCTCTCTTCACGCCTTTTACACCCGGGTCTTGGCTGGTCCTGGTCGGCTTGGAATTCCTCGGCTTGCGGGTGCTCCTGCGGGACTGGTTGTGCGCCAAGGCCCGGGCCAAGCCCCAGAGCCGGCTCCGGCGGGTGGCCTGCCGGATCTTTAGTGTGGGCCATCGGAATGCGACGAAGCCGAGGTGGTGGCGACACCCGTTTCGCAAGACGCCCGGCGTCGGATGTGACGAGCCGTGCCACCGACAGGGGAAGGACAAGTGACGGGCTAGCGCCGCCACTCGGGCTTGCGCACCATGAGCGGGGGCATCAATTGCGGCGGACGCCGGCGGCTTCCGACGTTGATACAGCAGCGGCTGCTCGGAAACCAACGGAGAAGGAAGAGTCTCGTCTTCAGCAGGAAACCGTCTTTTTTCTGTCTGCCGAACATGGGCCGTTACTGGGTCCCTGATAGAGGTTTCTGAACCATCACCCTCCTCCTTATCGGAAAAACCGACGGCCGACTTTGGCGGAAAAATCAGACAACCGCCTTTTTGCCGCCGCGGCGACGAGGGGCCGGCATAAAAGGGCCATAAGTAGAAGCGACGTGACATCGGCCCCAGAGTCCCGAAATCATTTCGCTTGTGACAACGCCGCCCGGACAGAGGTATCACAGATGTACGGGCACACCCCGGCCGGCGAGGTACTCCTTCATCTGCCGGACGCTGTATTTGCCGAAATGTGCGATGGAGGCGACCAGCACGGCGTCGGCATGACCCTCGGCAATGGCCTCGTAGAGGTGTTCCAGCGTGCCGGCCCCGCCGGAAGCGATGACCGGCAGCTTCACGGCGTCGGCGATGGCCCGCGTCATGGCCAGATCGTAGCCGGTCTGCTTGCCGTCCGTGTCCATGCTCGTCGGCAGAATGGCTCCCGCGCCGAGGCCCTCGACCTTTTTCGCCCACTCGACGGCGTCGATCCCCGCGCCGGTGGTGCCGCCGCGGATCATGACCTCGAAGCCCGAAGTCATCTTCGCGTTCTTGGCGGTATCGATGGCGATCGTGATCTTGTCGCTGCCGAACTTCGTCGCTGCCTCGCGGACGAGATCCGGCTGGCGTACCGCGGCGGTATTTATTGAGACCTTCGCCACCCCCAGGGCCAGCAGTTCCTCGATGGCCGCACAACTGTCGATGCCCCCGCCCACCGTCAGCGGCACGGTGGTTCGTTCCACCGTTCGCTGGACGGCGTCGAGGAGCGTCTTGCGGTTCTCCACTGTCGCGGTGATGTCGAGAAAGACAAGCTCGTCCGCGCCGGCCGCACTGTAGGCGGCCGCATTCTCCGCAGGGTCGCCGACGTCCTTGAGATTGACGAAATTGACGCCCTTGACGAGCCGCCCATGCTTCACATCCAAACAGGGGATGATCCTCCGGTACTCCATCTTCTGTCCTCCAAGCACCATCGTGATTCTCCGGGTTGTAGCAGCCTGAGGTGCCAGTATAGTGTCGCAGCCGTCCTGCGTCCAGCGCCTGTCCCGTACTACGGGCCGTCGGCCGGCGCTGGTCGGACCCTGAACCGCGAGGGTACGGCGTGTGTATACACAATAGCCTCCCGGGAGCCGGTGCCAAATGAGTGCGACCGGTCCTGCCGGGCTGAGAAACGGGAGTCTGAGAAGGGAATGCATCATGGCCAAGATAGAACTGCCGCACCCAGGTCACGATAAACACCTCTGTTATCTGAACAACCTCGGTTTCCAGATCAGCAATCCCGAGGAGTACAAGCAGCTCGTCCGGGATGGCAAGTTCATGTGCAAGATCTGCGGACGAGTCGCGGCGAACGAGAAGAACCTGTGCAAACCGGTGAGCCTGTAGGATTGCGGATTCGACTCCCAACACTGATCCGCAATCCGCAATTATACGTTGGCGGTGTAGAGCCGGCAAAAAGGGGAGGGACCGTATGGTCAAGTTGGTGTTGGTTCGACACGGCCAGAGCACGTGGAATCTGGAGAACCGCTTCACCGGCTGGACGGATGTCGATCTCTCCCAGCGGGGCATCGAGGAAGCCCACGAGGCGGCCCAGACCCTGCAGGAGGGGGGGTATACCTTCGACATCGCCTTCACCTCGGTCCTGAAGCGCGCCATCCGGACGTTGTGGATCATCCTCGATGATCTGGACCTGATGTGGATTCCGGTTCATCGTTCCTGGCGGCTCAACGAGCGGCATTACGGCGTCCTCCAGGGCCTCAACAAGACCGCGATGGTGGAGAAGTTCGGGCTCGAGCAGGTCCAGATCTGGCGCCGCAGCTACGACATTCCGCCGGACCCGCTGCCCGAGAGCGATCCGCGTCATCCCTGTCACGACCCCCGCTACGCCAAAGTGCCGCGGAAGCTGCTGCCCGCCACCGAGTCGCTCCAGACGACCCTGGAGCGGGTCCTGCCTTATTGGCACGACACGATTGTTCCGGTCCTGCGCGAAAGACAGAAGGTCCTCATTTCCGCCCATGGCAACAGCCTCCGGGCCCTGGTCAAGTACCTGGACAACGTTAGTGACGAAGAAATCACGCAACTGAACATCCCCACCGGCATCCCGCTCGTGTACGAACTGGACGACGGCCTCAAGGCCCGGACGCACTACTATCTCGCGGACGAGGAGAAGCTCCGGGCGGCGACCGCCTCCGTCGCATCGCAACTGACGGCCGGTCAGAAGGTCTCGTGATTCATGAGGATGGGCGCACGCCGTCGGCCAACAGCTTGAGCTCGCTCCCGGGGGCTTTCGCCACGCCCCAACTGGCCGGCATCTTGTCCACTTCGCGAACCTCGACGCGGTTGACCCGCCAGCTCTTGTCCGGCTGCTTGCGGACGTACACGTCCACCGCGATGAGGGCCGTCTGTTTGTAGGCCTGGGCCCAGACACTGTTCTGATCGAACGTCATCCAGATGGATAGCGCCACCTTCGCCTCCGGCGGCGTGATCTCGATCTTGGTACTGACCCTGCGGATTCTCTGGACTGCCGGCGGCACCAGCCGGACCCGGCAATGGTCCAGCAGGCTGTCTCTACTCTTATGGTAGGAGTCCTGGTAGTCCGCCGCGATCAGGGGCGCAATGCCGGCGCAGTTCTCCTCTTGGACTGCCCGGATGCCTGTCCGGATGACTTGGTTGATCTTCTCCAGATCCGTAGTCACGGCGAGATCCAGTCCCACGCCCAGCAGGGCCACGCCGGCCGGCAGGAGCCACTGCCACGGCTTTCTCTTCTCGGACCAGACGCTCCGAAACGTCAGGACGCCAAACAGGACAAGGACAGCCGCCCCCAGCAGGGTCCACGGTTGCTCAAAGAGATTCCACATGCCTTCGCCTCTTTCCAGAAACCTTCGCCAGATCAACCTTCATGCACGACCGACATTATAGACCGCCCCATGACCGCCCACAAGAACCGCCATGACCCGGCTCTCCAGTTGGCACTGGGCACTTCCTCCGAAATTGGGTTTGTTTTGTACGTTTGCCCCTCGGCTCTTCGTGGGTTGGGCGTCCCCGCCCGACATCGTTCTCCTTGGTGCCCCGAGGGCCTTGACCTTTGCCGGGACCACCGCCAATTGGCTTTGTTTCGCACGTCCGCCCGGCCGCCGGAAATTGGCTTTGTTTCACACGTTTGCCGCGCGTCCCCACGCTCCTGGGGCCTCGTCCGGCCGAACGCCGTCGGAAATTGGGTTCGTTCGCACGATTCGCTCCGGCCAATTGGGTTTGTTCTGCACGATTGGCTCCTCCGAGGGCTCTCCCCGGAGGAATTGGCTTTGTTTCGCATCATTACCCCGGTGACGGGTGGCAGCGTCAAGGCCAAAGGCTTTGGCGATGGTCTTCCCCGCCCCCGACCACAAATTGGGTTCGTTTTGCACAATCGACATCGCAGTGGAATGGTGGAATAATAGCATAGTGAAATCATAGGGTACCTCGTCCGGCGGAAATTGGGTTCGTTTTGCGCATTTCGCTCTCCGCATCCGCAGCCGACCGGCCCAATTGGGTTTGTTTTGCGCGTTTGCTCCGCCCCCGAGGCTCCGTCCCACCCGGCCGCGCCGGGAATTGGGTTTGTTTTGCGCGATTGGCTCCAGCCAATTGGGTTTGTTTGTGCAACCAGCCCGCGCACGCCCGAGGCGCCAGGCCGCAGACTGGGCGGTCCCGCTGCAACTCCGTCTTCAATCCGCAATCCGAAATTCGCAATCCGCAATCCATCTGGCCCGCGCCTTCACGTCTCTTCCTTTCGCCTTCAGATCATCAATCGTAAATCATAAATCATAGATCCGAGGCTCCGCCTCGGACCAGAGTATCTCTCTACCTGTGGGCCGTGTTGCACGAATCGTGCCGAAATTCTGTGCGCGCGGGACGCCCCAAAGCCACATAACTCTTTGTGCCCAAAGGAATAAAGAATTTCTCGCACGCGAGGCGTTTTACCTTTTCCACTGTTGCACGAACGTGGTCATTCGTAGGGTGGGCTGTGCCCACCAACCCGCCGCAGCCAAGAACCATCCTCTCGCCAAAGCCTGCCCTGAGCGAAGCCGAAGGGACGCCAAGAACGCAAGGAATGGAGAACGGATGACACAGGGCGGAGGACGGCGTTTATCGCATTCGCGGTACCGGTGGGGAGGGCGGACCTGACGCGGATGCGTCTCTGGAGGTTGTTGGACTCAGTCAAGACCTGTGGCTCTATTCACGAAGGCACGCAACGGGGAGTTGACCGTGTTCCTGTGGGTACCCGCAAAGCGCTAAGCGCATTAGTTCCGGCCGAACGCCGGGTTGGCAGGGGAACCGGGCTCATCCCTGCACATTTCGCCTTCTGCCTTGGAGACATCCTCCTGCCTGCGACCACAGACGTTGTGCCGCGACCAACCGGTCTCCGGTGCGTGGGTGGCACAGGGCGGACGTGACCGAGACGTCAGACCAGGGGGGAGAGTCCCGTTGCGGCGCGCGGGCCGCGGTGGTACTCTACCGGCATGATTCGAGGGACGGGGTTAACAGAAGGGCACGAGCGTATGAAGAAAGTAAAACGTGTAGGTGTGGCCTCATGATTGCCAGGAGATGACTATGAGAGCGAATGTAGACCGAATCGTACGTCTTGCCCGTTCAGGGCGAGGCATGGTCGCGGTGGTTATCGTGTTCTTCGTCCTTCTCCCTTGTATAGTACCCATTCTGTATGCCCAACCAGCAAAAGATCCGCCGGACTTGGGCTATGAATTGTCTCGCTGCACACGTGTGGAAATCCAGTTTGAACCATCTACTCTGGAGTACTTCTTTCCCGGCGATGACGAGAGAAGTCTGTTGAACGCCGACGAATGTAAGGCTTTGCAGGACCTCAGGGTGATCGTCTCAAACAGCGAAGAGGATATCAAGTATATCGCATTGCACGATTTGATGATGGTACGTGGAACGTACATCGGCCCAGCGAAGGGGGCGATAGCGATAAAGAACACGATCCACCTTACCGGCTATAAAGACGATGAGCGTCTGATATCCTTCAGAGTGATTGGGACTACCCTGCGTACCGACGATGGATACGATTTCGAGTATCCCAGAAGACTTCCACATCTTCGTCTCCTGACGCCACAGGTCTGGCCTTTCGCATTGAGGTTTGGCTGCATGGCCAACCTCTCGCACCTCCACAATGTTCTGTCCAAGATGGCGGAGGCGGGGGTACCGCGGTCTCCGACCGATTGGTGCGATGGGATTTTGCGACACAACAAACACCTGATCGTTGAGTTGCATGCAAGGGGTGGGATGTTCGAATGCCCTGATGTACAAGTATGTCACTACGCGATGAACCCAGACTGCAAACCCGATTCGCCAGAAGACACGGTCCTGCTATTTGAGGCGAAAGCCGGATGGAATCAACACGGTGGACCGGAGTTGTTCACGCTCGACAATCACGACCCCAAGGGCGGCTTGGTCCTGCTCAATGACGGCACGGTAAAGTTCATCCGCACCAAGGAAGAGTTGAAGCAGCTTCGATGGAAGTAAATGGCAGGACCGAATTGGGGTCGCGGCGATAATGGGGTCGCGCCTACGCATTTCACATTCCTTGCTTGACACGATCCCCGGGCGGCGGTAGGCTGCGGGCGTTGGCGGGTGGCTCTTCTGGAAAGGGGATTCGATGGTTCGGCTGTTGCGGATAGGGCGGATACCAGGACAGACCCTATTTTAGGACAATCAGAGACTACAAATACACAATTGCGGCGACCGCCGGGCCAGTTCTTTATCATGAATCCGTGGCCGGGCGGCGGGGACTCAGCCGAAAAGTCTCCTCATGTCCTCATCGGAGATCTTCTCATCCGGTCCGATGGGCTCGCCGCGTTGGCGGTGCAGGTGATCGAAGAATTCCTTCACGTTGCCGGGGGCGGAGCGGATCATCAGGCCCAGGGAATACCGCATCAGGGAGATGTCCGGCCCCTCGATGACCCCTTTGATCAGGCCGGTCTCCGAGTCCTCCTGGCTCTCCAGCCGCTGATTGAGATCGTCCAGGACCGCCTGCAGGCCGGAGTACTCTATCTGCTCCTGGACCAGCGGCCGGTTGGTGATGTGGGAATAGGGCAGGCCCATCGTGCGAAACAGGTAGACGGCCTCCGGGGGAAGCGCCTGGGCATTCTCAAAACCGCCCTTGAATTCCGGCCCGCCGTAATAGCCGGGCAGGATGATGTGCGGCTTTTGGATCTGCACGACGCCGCGACGGACCACGGTCCTATCCTTGAAGCGGCCGTGCTCCGCCGCAAAGACATAGGGTAGTTCCATATCGCCAAAGGTGAAGAGCATCTGGTGATATTCCCGGATCACCTCCGTCTTCGACCAGCATTCTTTGAACTTCCTTCGGTCCAACTCGGCTCAGCCTTCGCTGCAAAACACAGTGCCTCCACGGGCAGCCGCAGACCCATACCCGGATCGCGGCCTGCTCCCCTTGCAGGAGCGCCCTGAAAGATGATACCGGCCCGGCAGGGGAATTCAAGCGAGAGGATCGGCTCCGCTGTGCCGGCGCTTCAGATGCAGTAGTCGAGTACGGTGGACCGGTCTACCTTGCTCTCCTCCTCGACCAGATCGCGGAAGCTGGCATTATCGTACACGTCTTCAATAGCCTCCTTGGCTCTGGTCCAGAGGTGAAAGAGAGAGCAGTTGTCCTTCAGCGGGCAGCAGGGGCCGTTTCTGTCGCCGATGCACTTGACGGGATCCAGCGGTCCCTCGACGAGGCGGATGATCTCTCCCACGGAGATGGCAGCCGGGTCCCGGGCGAGGAGGTAGCCGCCCTGGATGCCCCGGCGTGATTGGATCAGGCCGGTCGGCCGCAGTTCGTTGAGGATATTCTCCAGGAATCGTTGCGGTATGGCTTGATTGGCCGCGATCTGGCTGATCGCCACAGGTCCTTGGCCGTAGTGTTTCGCCAACTCCAGAATGGCTCGTATCGCATACTGGCACTTCTGAGACAAGTTCACATTCAACTCCTATCGCCTTCCATGCTTCAATTTCCCTTCAGATGAACACAAACCATCATCTCACATAATTGCTATTATGTCAATGGACATTAACATAATTCAAAAAACATACTTCTGTAAAGCCTTTATTTACAATGGTTTGTGATCGAATATCATTCTTTTTTCCCACCGAGGTGTTGACAGGGCATCAATGTACACGATAATAATAGACATAGTGTACTATAGGCGGTCGGTGCGGAGCGCCAACGTGTTGGCTCCGGCCGAAACAGGAGCCTTCGAGATCATCCGAAAAGGAGATGCGCTATGGCAGGTCCTTATGAGAATATCGTCGCCTCGGTGGGCAGCACGCCGCTGGTGCGACTCAACAAGCTGATTCCTGGCGGGGCTGTTTGGGCCAAGCTGGAAAGCCGCAATCCCCTGGCCTCGGTCAAGGACAGGATCGGGGTGGCGATGATCGAGGCGGCGGAGCGTGCCGGCCAGATCAAGCCGGGCGGAACCATCGTCGAGCCGACCAGTGGGAACACGGGTATTGCCCTGGCCTTTGTGGCGGCGGCGAAAGGATACCGCTTGATTCTGACCATGCCGGACTCGATGAGCATGGAGCGACGAAAAGTGCTCAAAGCTCTCGGGGCCGAGGTGATGCTGACTCCGGCGGCGGAGGGGATGAAGGGTGCAGTCAGGAAGGCCCTGGAGATTGCGCAGATGGTGAAGGGCGCTTTCGTCCCGCAGCAATTCGAGAATCCGGCGAATCCCGAGATTCATCGCCGGACGACCGCGGAAGAGATTTGGAGAGATACCAAAGGCAAGGCCGATATCCTCGTCGCGGGCGTTGGCACCGGCGGCACAATCACCGGTGTGGCCGAGGTAATCAAATCGCGCAAGCCGGGCTTCCGCGCGATCGCGGTCGAGCCGACACAAAGCCCGGTCCTGACCCAGACCCTGGCCGGACAGGAGGTCAAGCCCGGACCGCACAAAATCCAGGGCATCGGCGCGGGGTTCGTCCCGAAGGTGCTGAACCTCAAGATCCTCGACGAGGTCGTTCCGGTGGATCAGGAGGAAGCCATCGACTTTGCCCGCCGGGCCGCGAAGGAAGAGGGTCTGTTCGTGGGCGTCTCCAGCGGCGCAGCGCTGCGGGCGGCGAGTATCGTGGCCGCCCGGCCTGCGAGCAAGGGCAAGATGATCGTGGCGATCCTGCCGGATACGGGAGAACGATACCTCTCGACACCGCTGTTCGCGGAATAGGGCCGGAGCGCTTCCCCGGCAGGATTCTGACAGACAAAAGGTAAGGAGCAAGGCATGCAGATCAAGGTCAACGGGGCGCCGCAGGAGATTGAGACCGGGCTCAGCGTCACCGGCCTGCTGGTGCGCAACAAGGTCGAGCAGCCGGACATGGTGAGCGTACAGCTCAACGGCGAGTTCGTGCAACGCGACCGCTTCGCCGCCACGGCTTTCCAGGAGGGAGATGAGGTCGATTTTCTCTATTTCATGGGTGGAGGAAGGTGACCGATGTCCGGCTTTACCACCAGGGCGGTTCACGCTCCTTTTCTCAAGAAAGACTCGCACGGCGCGCTGCGCATGCCGGTCTATGACTCGGTCTCCTTCGAGCTCGAGACCGCCGAGGAGATTGAGGAGGCCTTTGCCGGTAGGCGGCCGCGTCACACGTATACGCGGATCACGAATCCGACGGTGGAGCATCTGGAGCAGAAAATCAAGCAGATCACGGGCGCCGGCGGCGTCGTTGCGGTCTCCTCCGGCATGGCGGCGATCGCGAACACCATTCTGGGCATCGCCCGGCAGGGCGAGAATCTCGTGACGACGAGGTCCATCTTCGGCAACACCTATTCGCTCTTCGAACGCACGCTGAAGCCCTGGGGCCTCGAAACACGGTACGCGGATTTCACTCGCCCGGAGACGATCGAGCCGCTGATTGACCTCAACACGCGTGCCCTGTTCTTCGAGACGATCACGAATCCGCAACTGGAGGTGGCGGACATCGGCGGGCTCGCGGCCCTCGCCCGCCGGCACAAGATCCTGCTGATCGCCGATACGACGGCGACGCCGCTGTATTTTTTCAATAGCAGAGACTACGGCGTGGATATCGAAGTGCTTTCCAGCACGAAATACGTCTCCGGCGGCGCTACGACGGTCGGCGGCATCATCATCGACAATGGGACCTACAACTGGGCGCAGGTTCCGAGGCTGGAGCAAGAAGCGAAGCAGTTCGGCCCCTTTGCCTTCCTGATGAAACTGAAGCGCGAAGTGTACCGCAATCTGGGCGCGTGCCTGTCGCCGCACAACGCCTATTTGCAGTGTCTTGGACTCGAGACTCTGGCGCTACGGGCGGACCGGTCCTGTCAGAACGCCAGGGCTCTCGCCGAGTTCCTGGGCCGGCACCGGAAAGTGAAGAAGGTGAACTATCCGGGCTTGGAGAGTTCGCCGCACTACGACATTGCCACCCGCCTCTTCGGCACGCGCTGCGGCGCCCTGGTGACGTTCGAGCTGTCGTCCAGGCAGGAGTGCTTCGCCTTTCTCAACGGACTGAAATTGCTGCGGCGGGCGACGAACATTCATGACAACAAGACGCTGGCCTTGCACCCGGCCTCGACCATCTTCTGCGAGTATCCGGCGGACCTGAAGCGCCAGATGGGCGTTCCCGAGACGCTGATCCGGCTCGCCGTGGGGATCGAGGACGTGGAAGACCTCAGCGCCGATCTCGCGCAGGCACTGGAGGACTGATGCCGCTTTCGGAGGAACAACTCGAACGATTCAGCCGCCATATCATTCTGAAAGATGTCGGCGTCGAAGGGCAGGAAAAGATCCTGCGGGGGAAGGTCCTGATTGTCGGGGCCGGTGGGCTGGGAGCGCCGGCCGCGCTTTATCTGGCGGCGGCGGGCGTCGGCACGATCGGGATTGTGGACGGCGACGTGGTGGACCGGACCAACTTGCAGCGACAGGTGATTCACTTCACGCCGGATATCGGCAAAGCCAAGGTGATCTCAGCCCAGGAGAAGATCCTCCAGATCAATCCCGGCGTGGCGGTCCAGATCCACCAGGAACGGCTCTTCGCCCACAATATTCTGGACATTATCCGCCGTTATGACTTCGTCATCGACGGGACCGACAATTTCCCGGCGAAATTCCTGATCAACGATGCCTGCGTTCTGGCGCGGAAGGCCTTCTCGCATGGCGGCATCCTGCGTTTCGATGGACAGACCATGACGTACGTGCCGGGCAGCGCCTGCTATCGCTGCGTCTTTCTCCAGCCACCGCCGAAGGACGCGGTGCCGACCTGCGCGCAGGCGGGGGTGCTGGGCGCTGTGGCCGGCATGTTAGGGACAATCCAGGCGGCGGAGGCATTGAAATACCTGATCGGCAAAGGTCGGCTTCTGACCGACCGACTGCTGATCTTCCATGCCCTTACCATGGAATTCCGAACCGTGCGTTTCCAACGCAACCCCGCCTGTCCGGTGTGCGGCGCGCATCCGACGATCACGGGGTTGCAGGATTACGAACAGGGGACGTGTGATTTGAGAAAACCGCGATGAAGATAGCCAAAGAAATTGTCGAGACGATCTTCGCCCAGGGTCAGCGAGAAGCGCCGAACGAGGCGTGCGGCTATCTCGCCGGCAGTGACAGCACGGTCGTGAAAGCCATTGCCTTGACGAACGTGGACCACAGCCCCGAGCATTTCTCGCTCGATCCCCAAGAGCAGTTTGCCGCGGTGCGCCAGCTTCGTGCCGAAGGCTTGGCGGTTCTGGGGGTCTACCACACGCATCCCGAGACGCCAGCGCGGCCCTCGGCGGAGGACATTCGCCTGGCCTACGACCCCAGCACGGTTTATGTGATCGCCTCGCTGCAGCAGGGGGGACGCGACATCCGGGCGTTTCGCATCTGGCAAGGGGTGGTTACGGACGAAGCACTCGAGGTCGCGGAACACGTTCCCACCCCTGAGCCTGTGTTTGATTCCGCCGCCTACAAGAAAGTCGGGATGATCCAGCAGCGGCAGAAGGACTACTTCGCCATGCGGCTCCGCGCGATCGGCGGCGACCTGACCACCGCCCAACTTCGTAAGATCGCCGATGTGGCGGACCGATACGGCCGCTGCGGCGTACACCTGTCCACCCGGCAGGGCGTCGAGATTCATTATGTCCATCATACAAATCTGGAGAAGGCCCGGCAGGAGTTGGCGTCGGCGGGTGTGAGCATGGGCGCTTGCGGCCCTCGGGTGCGGATTGTGGCCGCTTGCCCGGGCAACGCGACTTGCCGCTGGGGAATCATCGACACGAAAACCGTGGCCCGCGATCTCGACGAGCGCTACTTCGGAGTGGACACGCCGCACAAGTTCAAAATGGCGGTGACGGGATGCCCCCACAACTGCGCGAAGGCAACGGAAAACGACATTGGCGTCATGGGGGCGATTCTGCCGCGTTGGGACGCCGGCGCGTGCATCGATTGCCGGCTCTGCGTCAACGCCTGTCCGACGAAAGCCATCACCCGAGAAGAGGAATCAGGGACAGGCACGGCACGGTACGTCCTGGACGAGGACCAGTGCATCCATTGCAGCATCTGCACCTCCTCCTGTCCGGCGAATTCCTGGATGCCGGCCGTGACGGGGTACAACCTCTTCATCGGCGGGACGATGGGAAAGATCCCGCGCCTGGCCACGCTCTTGAAACGGCTGGTCCCCGACAAAGGAGAATTGTATCGGCTTATTGAAAACTCATTACGGTACTACCAGATGCACGGGCGCAAGAAAGAACGCTTCGGGCATATGATCGACCGCATCGGCGTCGAGAAGGTGAAGGAGGAGATCCTCCATGGATAGCGCTATCAAGCAGAAGATCGATCTGCACGGGGTGACCTGCCCCATGAATTTCGTCAAGACGAAGGTCGCCTTGGCCTCTCTGGCGGCCGGAGACCTGCTGGAGGTCATTCTCGATGAAGGGGAGGCCATTCTGAACGTCCCGCGCAGCGTCAAGGAGGAAGGCCACCAGGTGGTCCAGGTGGAGAGCCTGGGCGAGATGTTCCGCGTCGTGATCCGCAAGGGGTAGAGAGCCCATGCACGAAAAGCCCTATCGCAGCGTACTCAAGGCGCTTTCCTGGCGGCTGACCGGCACTTTGGACACGATCCTCGTCTCCTTTCTCATCAGCGGCAGGATCCGAATCGCGCTATCCATCGGTGTCGTCGAATTGTTCACCAAGCTCACTTTGTACTATCTGCACGAGCGGGCGTGGAACCGGATCCCGTTCGGTCGAGCCCGGGACAGGTCGCCGGAGTACTCCATATGAAGAACGATCTCCTCGGGAAATTGCAGCACGCGCTCGATGGAAAGGACGCCGAAGGGACGGTGCAGGAAGTCTTGCGAATTCTTCCCGCCGACCGGCTGGTGCTGGCTTCGAGCCTGAGCGTTGAGGACCAGGTCTTGACGCACCTGCTGTGCGCGCTTCATCCCCAACCGAGGATCTTCACGCTCGACACGGGCCGGCTCTTTCCCGAAACCTACGCAACCATGGAACGGACCATGCAGCGGTACGGCTTCCGTTACGAGATTCTCGCGCCCGAGACGCGGGAACTGGAAGTAATGCTGCGTGCGCATGGGCCCAACCTGTTCTACCGGAGCGTGGAGCTGCGTAAGCTCTGCTGTGCGGTGCGGAAGATCCACCCGCTCCGGCGCGTTCTGGCCACGGCGGACGCTTGGCTGTGCGGCCTGCGCCGGGAACAGTCGGTGACGCGCCGGTCGGCCCAGCGGGTCGAATGGGATGCGGCGTTCGGCCTGTGCAAGATCAATCCGCTGATCGATTGGACCGAGGCACAGGTAGGGGAGTATATCCGGAGAAACAGAATCCCCTATAATCCGCTGCACGATCAAGGGTATCCGAGCATTGGCTGCGCCCCCTGCACGCAGGCGGTGCAACCGGGAGATAGTCTCCGCGCCGGCCGGTGGTGGTGGGAAAATCCGGAACACAGAGAATGCGGCTTGCACGTCCAAGGCGGCA
The DNA here is from genome assembly GCA_023481165.1 of Planctomycetota bacterium. Taxonomy (GTDB): domain Bacteria; phylum Planctomycetota; class Phycisphaerae; order Sedimentisphaerales; family Anaerobacaceae; genus PLanc-01. The sequence goes on from JAMCWO010000096.1 coordinate 24,134, forward strand.
AGATCGTCGGGGACAGGAGACCCTAATGGACCATCTCGACAAGCTCGAAGCCCAGAGTGTCTACATCCTGCGCGAGGCCTACCGCGAGTTCAAGCAACTCGTGATGCTCTGGTCGATCGGCAAAGACAGCACGGTGCTGCTGTGGCTGACCCGCAAGGCTTTCTTCGGCCACGTGCCGCTGCCGCTGCTGCATATCGACACGCAGTACAAGATCCCGGAAATGATCGAGTACCGCGACCGCCTGGCGAAGCAGTGGAAGCTGAACATGATCTTCGGTCGCAACGACCAGGCCCTGTCAGCGCGGTACACGTTCCCCGATGGCAAGTGCACCCGCCTGCAATGCTGCGCCGCGCTCAAGAGCGAGGCCCTGAAACACACCCTTTCGGGTGAGTGGCCGCGCTGGGTGCTGGACCACCGGACCGGGCAATACGTCAAGACCACCGGCGGCGAGCCGTTCACCGGCGTGATCGTCGGCGCCCGGGCGGATGAGGAGGGCAGCCGCAGCAAGGAGCGCTACTTTTCGCCGCGCGACCGGCACAGCGATTGGGACGTGTCGAACCAGCCGCCCGAGCTGTGGAACCAGTTCAAGACGGACTTCGCCCCCGGCACGCACGTGCGAATTCACCCGCTGCTCGATTGGACGGAGCTGAACGTCTGGGAGTACATCGAACGCGAGAGCATCCCCATGGTCAGCCTGTATTTTGATCAAGGCACGGGGCAGCGCTATCGCTCCCTGGGCTGCTGGCCGTGCACCAAGCCGGTGCAATCGACCTCCAAAAACGTCCGCGAGATCATCGAGGAACTGCGCAGCGGTAAGTTCGCCAACCTCGCCGAGCGCTCCGGCCGGGACCAGGACAAGGAGGACGGCTACGGCTTGGAGACGCTCCGGCGCGAAGGATACATGTGATTGCGGCCGGGGATTGAAATGACGAGCCTCAAATCTGAAATCAGGAATCACAGATCTGAAATTCCTCGTGAGCAAATGGACATCGTGGTCATTGGCCACGTGGATCATGGCAAGAGCACCCTCGTGGGCCGGCTCCTGGCCGATACCGGCTCGCTGCCGGAAGGCAAGCTGGAGCAGGTCAAGCAAGCGTGCCGTCGGAATGCCAAGCCGTTTGAATATGCCTTTTTGCTGGATGCCCTCAAGGACGAGCAGGCCCAGGGCATCACGATTGACTCCGCGCGGTGCTTCTTTCACACCGCCAAACGCGAGTACATCATCATCGACGCGCCGGGACATATCGAGTTTCTCAAGAACATGATTTCGGGGGCCGCCCGGGCTGAGGCGGGGCTGCTGGTGATCGATGTGGCCGAAGGGGTGCGGGAGAACTCGCGTCGGCACGGCTACCTCATGAGCATGCTGGGCATCCGCCAGATCGCCGTGTGTGTCAACAAGATGGACCTGATGGGCTACCGTGAAGAGGCCTTTGCGGCCGTCCGCGACGAATACGGGCAGTTCCTCGCCAAGATCGGCTTGGAGCCGTTGGCCTTCATCCCGATCAGCGCCCGCGAAGGCGACAACGTCGCCCATCGTGGCGAGGGCGTCCCGCCCTCGAATCGTGGGCAGGATGCCCGCGACACCAAGGCCACGATGGCCTCGCCACGGATGGCCTGGTACGCGGGGCCGACCGTTCTCGATCTGCTGGACACGCTGCAAAAGGAGCCGGCCCCGGTGGATAAACCCCTGCGCCTGCCGGTCCAGGACGTCTATAAGTTCACCGAGCAGGGGGATGGCCGACGCATCGTCGCCGGCCGCATCGTCACCGGCCGGTTGCACGTGGGGGATGAGGTTGTCTTTCTGCCCAGTGCCAAGCGGTCGCGCATCCAAAGCGTCGAGGCGTTCCCCTTTTCCACGCATCGGGAAGCTCCGGCTGGCGAAAGCACCGGTGTGACCCTCCAGACCCAGGTGTACGTCAAGCCGGGCGAACTGATGGTCAAAGCCGGCGAGCCGCAGCCGTGCTCCTCCACCAAGCTGGAAGCAAACCTGTTCTGGCTCAGCCCCAATCCGATGGTCATGGGCAGGCGCTACAAGCTCAAGCTGCACGCGGCCCGTGCGGCGGCGTATCTGACCGCGGTGCACACCATCATCAACGCGTCCAACCTGACCACCGTTGCCAACCGCCGGCAGATCGAGCGGCACGACGTCGCCCATGTGACACTGGAGACGCTCAAGCCCGTGACATGCGACCCAGCGGTTGAGATTCCGCAGACGGGGCGATTTGTCATCATCGACGAGTTTGAAATCGCCGGCGGCGGCGTGATTCTGTCGGCCGAACAAGCCTCCAATACTCTCGTGCTGGAGCACGTCCGGCAGCGCAATCAAGCGTGGGTCCGGAGCCGCATCAGCCCCCGAGAGCGCGCGGCTCGTCACAACCAGCGGCCGGCGCTCGTGGTGATCTGTGGTCCGCAGGGGGGCGACATGGAATCGCTGGGCCGCGCGGTCGAAGAGCATCTCCACCACTCCGGACGCCTGGCTTACTACCTCGGCCTGAGCAATCAACTGTTGGGCCTAAATGCGGACCTGAACGTCCTGGGCGGGCGCGAGGAATTCCTGCGGCGTCTGGGTGAGACGGCGCACCTGTTCACCGACGCCGGACTGATCGTCATCACCACCATCGCCGATCTGGACGACTTCGAGCTCGAAACGCTGGACACACTGAATCGGCCGGGCGCACTTGTCGTGATCAACGTCGGCGAGGTCCAACTGAGCCGACGCCAGCCCGATCTTGTTCTGGACAAGGTAGATCCCGGCGCCCTATCCGCGCTCCATGCTCTGCTCCAGCAGAAGCAGTACATCCAAGACTACCAGATATGACAGCTTGCCCCCAGCGACACAAGCAGTTGACGAGGGAGAGGGGGCTGGGTATCGTGGAGAAAACGGATATCATGACGTCCTGGCAAGGGCACAAAGACAGTTCACGGTGATGACATGAAAAGACGCGAATTTATCAAGGCGGTGGTCGTGACGGGTGCGGGGCTCACGTCCTGCGTGGCAGCAGCGGAGAAGCAGAACAGTTCGACAACGGCAGGACAGCCGGCGATGCCGCGACATGTGCTGGGCAAGACCGGGGTCGAAGTGAGTGCCCTCGCTCTTGGCGGCGTGATCGGCATGCAACTGCCGCCGTCGGAGAAGCATGATCCCGCGGCCATTGCCGAGACGGCGCTGAACCTGGGCATCACCTATTTCGACACGGCGCCGGGCTACAACAAGGGGCAATCGGAGACGAACTACGGCCAGGTGCTGGCCCGCCGGCGCCGGGAGGTCTTCCTGGCCTGCAAGACCGGCGACCGCTCGTACGACGGTACGATGCGCAGCGTCGAAGAGAGCCTCAAGCGGCTGCGCACCGACCATCTCGATCTGCTGCAAATCCATGGCGTCACCGCCAAAGACGACCCATCGGCGTGGGGCAAACCCACGGGCGTCGTGACCGCACTGCAGAAACTGCGCGAGCAGAAGGTGACCCGGTTCATCGGGGTCACGGGCCATGACGACGCCGGGATGCTGCGTCGCGCGGTCGAGATGTATGAGTTCGACACACTGCTGACCACGCTGAATCCCACCAGCCACCGCCGGCCTTTCCGCGAGGATCTGCTGCCCGCCGCGAACCGCAAGCAGATGGGCGTCATCGCGATGAAGGTCATGGGCGGCGGCAACGGCTGCCTGGCTATCGGCAACCCCTTCCAGCAACGTCTGCTGCCTTACCACGATGAAACTTCCCACCAGGTGCCCGCGGCGGCGCTGATCCGCTACGCCCTGGGCCTGCCGATCTCCGTCGCCGTGATTGGCGTCGATTCCATCGACGAATTGAAGGCGAATATCACGGTTGTGAAAGAGGCCAAGCCGATGACCGTGGCCGAGCAGCAGGAATTAGAAAAGATTGTGGGCTGAGAGCAGGAGGCCGCAGAGGCGGGGTGCACGATGGATGAGACACGCCTTCTCAGTTGGGCTACCTTCCTGACACAAGCCGGCGGCACGCTGGTCGGCGGCGCTCTTGCCACGACAAGTTGTCTCGGCGGGCAATCGGCTGCTGCCGGGGCACACGCGTGGAAGGGCCGCAAGGACTCGAAAGTCCAGCGCTGGGACGTGATCACCATCGGTAACCTCTCGCGCAATCGCTACTGGGGCGAGAGCGATGCCAAAGGTGTGCGGGCAGCCATTTGTACGTGTACCTTGATCACCGGCGACCCGAGACTTCTTCCGGGAGCGGCGCGGCTATTTCAATGCGGTCGATTTCGACCTATCCGCCCGCACCATGGACAAACTCGCGGCCGTCGCCGACGTTATCATCCCCGGACACGACAACTACTTTCTCCCCGATGTCCGATCAAACGCTAGCTGACGACAAGTGCTTCCGGAACCAGTCGTGGGCGCGGCGCCACATCTCCTGCGACAGCACATGGCCGGCGCCTTCCTCGATGTAGTAGCTGAAGCGGTCGGCAGCCCCGGCCTGCTCGTAGGCGCGGGCGATGGTCTTGACGCCTTCACGGACTTCCTGAATCGGGCTGCCGTCATCCTTCGCGCCAAAGTTCAGGTGCAAGGCCCGCGGGGCGATGAGGCCCGCGATGTCCGGCGTGTCGCCGTACTGGAACCAGCCCGGAATGAAATTCGGGAAGCAGTGCAGGATGTGGGTGCGGTGGATAGCCGCGTAGGTGGGCAGGCAACAGTTGCCGACCAGGCATTTCAACCGCGGCTCCCAGGGCCCGACCAGCCACGTGTCGGTCGAGCCCATCGAATGGCCATAGCAGCCGAGGCGGTCGGCTTTCACCTCCGGGCGCGAGCAGAGGTAATCCACCGCCCGGCGCATGTCGAGAATGTTCTTCCACGCCATGCACTTGCCGGCCACCACGTAACGGAGAAACTCGAACCGCTCGAATTCGCCGCCGCGCAGATCCTTGCTTTGCCGCTCCCCGAAGCACAGGGCATCCGGGCACAGGACGACGTATCCCTCTTGGGCCAGCGCCACACCGGTATGGTGCATGGGACTGCCCGCCAGGCCGGCCGGCTCCACCTTGCCGAGGTGCCAGGCGCCGTTGTGCTGGTGCCAGACCGCCACGGCGGGGGCCGGATGATTGGCATCGACGCCGTCGGGCACCAGCAGCAGGGCCGGCACGCGGTCGCCCGGCTCCACCTCGTACGTCACGGATTCGATGCGGTAGCCTTCCTTGCGGGTCGTCTCGCGAACCACCGGCCGCAGGTCGCAAGGCTGCGGCCACGGCCCGCCCAGGCACTCGAGCAATTTCTTTCGCAAGTCTTGCGGCGTTGTCACGTTCCTGTCTCCACGGGCGGCGCTGGCGAGATTCTCCGGCCTGGCCGCCAGGGCCGCACCGACCACCGATCCCGCCAGAAGCTCCCGGCGTGCGATTCTCTTCTTGTCCGATTGTCTACGCACATTCACCTCTCGGAAGCGAGCTTTCTCAAGACGGCCTTGGCTTGATCGTATTCTCGGAACTGCCGCTCCTTCGCCGCCAGTTCCGGCGTGTGAGCGGCGATGCGGTTGCGTTTCCAGGTGATCCCCAGCTCCCGGTGCAGGAGTTCATGGTAGACAACGAAATCGACCACGTATTCCGGAACGGTCGCACGGTCCAGCGCCGCGTTGATTACCACGGTGTCGTGGGCGTGATCGAAGTGACCGTATTTGCGGGTGGCAAAGGAATGGCTCCAGACCAGACGGGGACGGCTCAGCCGCGCGCCGAAGTACGCCGCATTGACCCGGTCGAAGGATTCGGCCAGGTCGTGGTGCAGGCCGCGCATCTGGTCCACGATGCCGCCGAGCAGCTCGATGGCCGCGTCAATCCGCCGGTGGGCCTCCCCGACCGCGGCATCATGCACGGCCTTGCGGTCGCCTTCAAGAAAGGAGGCGACCGCAAGG
>JAMCWO010000096.1:30016-31211 GCA_023481165.1 Planctomycetota bacterium
GGATCGTGCCGCGGGAGCCGCGCACGCGGTACAGCCCCTGTATGGGCCGGAAATGGATCAGGACCGCCGCAATCTTGCCCGCCGGCCAGGGACAAGTCGCACGAAAAACCGGCTCCGCGCGGCGCACGGCGGCACAGTATCTCTCGAAGTTCTCCCGCTGCGCGAAGTAGGCAAACCAGCCGCGCAGCTCCCGCGCCTGACTCTTCAACTGCTCCGGCCGGATGTTCTTCGTCCGAATCTCCTTCTCGATGTTGGTGCTGTCGGATACGATCGCCCGGTAGACCTCCTCCAACTTCCTGTCGCACGCCCGCCCCGACAGCATCCTCGCCTCAGGGGCTGACGAATAATGGCCAACCGGAGGCGGCGGGGCGATATCCGGGCATGACTGAGCCGCGCGGGCCAGCCGGTTCAGAAGGTCGTCGAAATAGCGCGGCAAGCCGCGAAACGACACGCTCTCCGGCGGACGCTGGCCGGTGAAAGGCGATTCTTCCGTGGCGACCGCGCCCCAATCGAGGCCCTTGAGAAACGCCAAGGCCTTCCGGGAAGGCGCCGGCAGGCTCTCGACCCGAACGCGCTGCTCCTTGAGGATTCGCTCGATACGGACGAGGGTGTCCGTGACCTCCTGTCGGAGCTGCGCCAAACGCTCCGGGGACACCGGCCCGGCCAACTCCTGCCGAACCCGCTTCGCCAGTCCCACCAAGCCGGTGATCCGCAATCTCTTCATGGGCCTACAGTGCTACCGGATGCCGGCCCTCCTGTCAATGGGAACCGCGGGTGAACGCGCATTCTCAGACAGTCGCTGACGATGCGACAGAGACTATAGAAAGGTGGCGCCCCGAGTGAACCACGAAGTCTCGGTCGTTCTGGTTCCGAGTTTAGATGCCGGGGGCAATCGCTTCCACAGGCTCGTTCGAGGGTGTCGTGATCCTGTCCGTAATCACAAGTTCGCCGACGCGCAGCCGCTTCACGTCCAATTCGTCAATAGCGAAAGAATGAATCCGCGCCTTGCGGACCGCCAGCCGCTTGATCACAAGGCGCCCAACCGCCAACGTGCCGACGGCCAGTGCCCCCAGCGCCAGCGCGCCCACGGCTTGTGCTCCGATAGCGAATGCGCCTACGGCGGCACGTTTTGCCCTGAAACCCTCGATCTGCCCGGCCTCGCTCTCGGACTGCCACCATCTATCTAATCTGGTCT
>JAMCWO010000328.1 GCA_023481165.1 Planctomycetota bacterium
CTACATCGGCGGCGAACAGGGCCGCGGACAACGTGTCAAACTGACCCTTCGTGGCCCCGGTGCCGTTGAGCTGCTGCAACTGATCCACGATGGCGAACGACGGCACCTTGCCGTACAGCCGGACATCATCGATGTACAGCTTGCCGCTGCTCTTGGCCGGGATATCGAAGGTCAGGAGGACCGAACCGACGTTGCTGAAGCCCGACAGACTGGCACTCCAGCAACCCCACCAGGGGCCGCGCCCGGAGCTCGCCGGCGTCACGGCCGCCTTCAGGTTGATCCGCGGACCGATGGGAACCTTGGAGTTCAACGTATCGCTCCGGAGGAACATCACCAGGTACTTGATGCCGTTCTTCGTCCAGTCCTTCTGCCCCTTGTTGGTGGCGGTCGCCTCCACCCAGGTCTGGAAGGGGCTGTCGTTCTTGTAGTTGATCACCAGCGACTGCTTGCCGGTGTGGGCGATGCTCTTCTCCAGCGCCAGCGAGGCGTGGGCGGGACCGCCCCAGATGCTGCTCAGATTGTCGGTGTAGCTCTCGAAGTTGTCGAAGACGAGATAATCGACCGTGCTGAAATTCCAGATGTCGCCCGCGTACGACTTCGCGGTGTCGGCGTCGTTGACCTCATCGACGCGCCAATAGTAGGTCGATCCCAGTTTGATCTCCGTCGAGCTGAGCTTGAAGCTGTTCGTGTTGACGCTGAAGCTCGGCGCGGTGCCGTTGGCCACGGCCTCCTGATCGGTGCCGATGTAGACCTTATGAGAGACCGCCGTGCGTCCGGCGCGCCAGTTGATCGTGGCGTCCAGGGCCATACCCGTGGTCCCCGGAGCCGGGCTGGGCGCGCGGGCATAGACCGGATACGAGAAGAACTGCACTTCGCTCAGACCGAATTCGTACGTGCCTCTCTGGCTGGACTTCATGAGAATCCGGACGAACTTCGCGGAGATCCCCTTGAAGTCGATGACCGTATTGTACGCGTAGTCGTCCTTCCCGGTCGCCGCGGCGAACGCGAACCGGCCGAGATCGGTCCACGTGGCGCCGTCATCGGAGACCAGGATGTTGGCGTCCTTGACGCCCAGGCCGAAGTACTTCTCCGCGGTACTGTTCCAGTTCCAGATGTGCATTTCCTGGAGCTTCTGGATCCGGTCGAATTCGTACTGAATCCAGACTTCCGGCGTCACCATCACCACCGGCGCTGCCACCAGCGGGCTGTTCGGATCGTTGGGGTCGATCGGCTGGCCCACGATCGGGCTGTTCGGATCCTGGGGGTCCAGCGGCTTGCCCACGAAGCTGTTCGGATCGACCTGCTCGGGCGCGGGGCTGCAACTGAGCCACATGTCCTCCATGGAGGTGGAGTGTTTGCCGTCGACGAGCCCGGAGCCGTCGATGGTCTTCTCCGGTCCCATGTTCTCATAGATGGAGCAGGAGGTCGTCGCCGCCACCGGCACCACCTGCTGCACGGGGACCTCGACCAGGAAGCTCCAGACCTCGCCCGGGGAGACCGTCACGGCGTTCGGATCCACGTCGTTGACCTGGTCCACGCGCCAGTAGTAGGTCTTGCCCAGCTCCAGCGGGCCGGGGTTGAAGCTGGTCGCCGTCTGCCCGAGGCTGGCTTGCACGTACACCGGGGCGGTACGCTCGACCTGCGTGACGTACTGCAGGTTCGACCCGAAGTACACGTCGAACTTGGCCGCGGCCCCGCCGGGCGACCACGTCAGGATCGTGCCGTCCCGGAGGACGTCCGTCGCCCCATCTTTGGGACTCGGGGACGCCGCCTTGTCGGCGGCGGCGCTGACACCGGCCACCAGACTCAGGGCCAGCAGCACCGTGATCAAGTAAGCACACTTCTTATTACCCATCGTTTTTCTCCTTCCTTACCAAACACGTACCCAACACGCCAACGCCATTCGCCTTGGTCACATGCCAAAGCACCCGCCCCCCATCGCTCCGCGGCACAGGACCACAACGGAAGAAATTCCGAAATCCTAATTTCGAAATTCGAATTTCGAGCTTCGGATTTTCTTGCCGGGGGCCGCCCCTCCGCGTCGAAGAAATTTTGTCGTTCCAAGGGCTGCGCGGGACCTCCAACGCGATCTCTTCCGTTGGGGACCCTCGCGCAAGGGCATGACTACTACATCACCCTGACCACCTCCTTCCCGCCAACGCCATGCGCGTGACTGGACCTGCCGAAAAAGCCTTCTGGCGCGCGTGACATCGCCGCCTTTGCCCGCAGACTGGAGGGCTACGGCACAGGCGCTGCTGCGCCGCGGGGATCATTCTTGTCACCCTGCGCACCTTGCCCGCCAGAAGCCTCCTGCCTGCGGGCTCTCCACACCGGTAAAAAAACGCTCCCCTTATTCCCTTAAAGGGACGAATCCCTGATAAGCCAAGTGAGACGGAAATCCAGGTCCGATCTTCTCTTTTGTATCGCGCGGGGACCGGTAAAGTCAAGAGAAAAAGCAAAAAAATCCGGTCCCGCGGGAACGATTCGGGCTCTCGTTGGTCCCGTGCGAAGGGCCCCAAACAGCGGGGCCTGCCCCTCGTGGCGCAGGCCCCGAATCCCTGTTTCCCCTGCTGCTCTACCAGGCGTTCTATTTGCCGGCCAGAGGGAGGATCTCCGCCGGAGTCAGGACGATGTCATACAGCTTGACCTCATCGATGGCCCCGTTGAACGGGTTGCCGCCGTTGGCGCTATCGCAGCCGATCTGCAGCGAGGCTTCCCGATCCGGACCGAAGGACCACGCGCCCATGCCAGTCTGGGCGCCATTGACGTAGAACCGGGCCGTCGTCTTGTCGAAGGTCACGGCGATGTGGGTCCATTCGCCCACCTTCAGCGCGGGGGCCGTGCCGGCGGTGATGTTGTAGCGGGAGAACGACAGGTTGCCCGTGGTCTGGGCCGCCTCGATCTGCCACATCGTTTCCCCATCAGCCCAGTTGTCGCGCTTGCCGATCAGGCCCTGCCAGAAGGTGGTCAGGCCGTTCCACTTCGCCCACAGCGAGACCGACAGCATGCCGGTCTTCTCCGAGGGGTTGAACGTCCCCAGGTTGACGGCACTGCCGGCGGTGCCGGGGAACAGGATTCCCTTGCCCTTGCCGGCAGGTCCATCCACGTACGTGGGTGTGCCCAAGAGGGTGCCGTCATGGCCGTTGCCGGAGCCGTCTTTGACGTCGTCCTCGAACGAGTACGCCGCCACCAGCCCGACCGGCAGGATGGGCTTACCGAACCCGATGTCGTCGATATACAGCATCCCGGCCCCACCTGCCTTCGGATTGGCCTTATCGCCCACGCCGACCGTGAGCTTCTTGACGGCAGCCAAGTTGATGCCGGTCAGATCGCTCAACGGAATCCGCCACTCGGTCCACTCGGAGACGGTGGTGGCGGAAGCATTGGCACCGGTGATGGTCTTGGACTTGCCGGCCTTATCCTCGACCGTGACATACAGCGGGGCAGGACCGTTGCTCCACTGGTCCACGCCGATCGAGAGATTCTGCCAAGCCCCCGTGACGGTGCCGGTGGTGGCCACGTTGGAGAGCTCCGCCGTGGTGTACGCATTGGCGTTGTGGCTGGTCACGGCCAGACCGATATAGACATTCGCCACCATCGTGATGTTCTGATCGGTGCCGACCTGCGTCCACGTCTTGCCGTCGGGCGAGCGCTCCGCCTTGAAGGTGTTGGCGGTGCGGGTGATCCGAACCCAGTAGGGGGCCGCCGCGCCGGCGGCATCCTCGCTGCTGCTGGCGCCGCCGGTGGTGATCCGCCGCTGGTAGGAAGCGCCGCTGGTGGGCGAGATGATGCACGTGGCATGCTTGGAGCCGGCCTCCAGGCTCTCGCGGATCATGACACCCGCCTTGGCCCAGGCGTTGGTGTTCACCAGGCTGTCCACCTTGGCTGTAATCGAGCCGTTGCCGTTGAGCTGCTTGTAGGCGAAGCGGAACTCATCGCCATTGTTCCAGATGTCCGTGCCGCTGCTGCTCATGGTGAAGGCGTTGCCGCCTTTATCCACGAAGCCGAGCGGATAGCCTCGGTACCACAGCGAAAGGGTATCAGCGCCGCTGACGGTCCAATCCTGCGTCGCGTCGAAGGTCCGCTGGGTCTCGGAGTAATACGGCGTCTTGACGTTGTTGTACTCCAAGGGCATCGCCTGCCTGCCGCCGTGGAGGATCACCTTCTCGGCAAACGGAGCTTGCAGATAGCCGACGACCGAGCCGGTGCCGTTGGTCCAGCCATCGACCCAGGCCTCGTAGATGCGGCTGCCCTCGTTATCCGTGTAGGCCTCGAAGTCATCCACCACCGCAAACTGCTGCGTGGTAAAGCTCCAGATACTGCCCGGATAGGTGGCCGTGCCGATCTCATCCACCTTCCAGTAATACATCGTGCCGAAATCCAGGGCGCCCGGGGTGAAACCGTGCTGGGTCACCGTCTTGGATGTCGCCGTACCGTCGGCCACCGCCGCTTTGTCGGCACCGAAGTACACCTTCTCCGAGGTCATATCGCGGCCCGACCGCCAATCCAGGGCGCTATCGACCGCGACCGCGTCGGCGTTCTGGGCCGGCTGCGGGCTACGGGCTTCGACCGGCACGTAGAAGAACCGCACTTCCGCCAGGCCGAACTGCTTGAGGCCCACGGCGCTCCAGTTGCTCTTGGCGGTCAGCCGGACATAGCGGGCCATGACACCGCCCAGATCGACCGTGGTATTATGGGCGTATCCGGCCGCGGCCGGCGCTTGGGCGAACTGTACGTCCTTGAGCAGCGTCCAAGTCGTCCCATCGGTGGAGTACTCAATCGTCACATCCTTGAAGCCATAGCCGAGGACCGGCTCGAAGTCCGTGTTGTGGTTCCAGACCCACAGCTCCTGGAGCTTGTAGGTCTTGTTGAACTGGTACTGGATCCAGGTCGGCTGCGGACCGGTCATGCTGCTGACCCACATGGTATCGCTGGCGGTGCCATGCAGGTCGTTGGTCAGGCCGGAGCCGTTGATCGTATTGGCCGCGCCGGTCGTGGACTTCTCGAAGCTGGAGGCGCTCGCCGTTATGCCGGTGATGGGATAGGCATAGGGCTCGACGGTGAAGCTCCAGACATCACCCTTGAACACCGTATTGCTGGGCGCCGCGTTGACTTCATCGACCCGCCAGTAGTAGGTCTTGCCGTATTCCAGCAAGTCCGCCGGCTTGTATGTGGTGCCCGTCTGGCCTTTGCCGACGGCCTTGCTCAGATCGGCCGTGTTGACATCGTCAAAGCTGGCGCCGAGATATACATTGTGCGTACTGGCGAACGGGCCCGCTTTCCAGTTCAGGGTCGGATCGTGCGGGACATCCGTGGCCTTGTCGTCCGGGGTGGGACTGCTGGCGGCCTTTCGGCCCTGGACCTGTGTGGCAACATAATCGCCCTCGTACCATTTCACATCGTCGATCCAGAACTCCTGGGCCTTGAACTCGACGTGGAAGGTGACGTGCGCCGGCGTCACATCGTTGGAGAACACGGGCGTCGTGATGTGATATTCCGCCCATTTCTCCGTGGCGGTGATCTGCGCCTCGCCATAGCCGGTCCACGGGTCCTGGGCCAGTTCCGGCTTGAGGTTGATCGTCGCGCCGCCGCTCTTGCTCTTGAAGAAGAGGGAGAGCGTGTATTTCTTACCCTTCTGGAAGGTGCCGTTGCCGGCGATGAGGATCGGCGACACGGCCAATGTCCCCGAAGCCGGGGTTCTGGAACAGGTTCGTGACTTGCTGGGCCTGACCGGGCCCGGAGGCCACGAATCCGAGCACCAGGGCTGCCGTTAACCAGACGACTCGATTCCTCATGGTACTACCTCCTTCTCACGATTGGCCGCGCTGCAGCCTGACAGTATTGACTCCCGGTACGGGCGAATCATCATTCGCCCCTACTCTACCACCACTCGCAGAGTCCTCCGGAATCCTGCGGGTAAGGGCGAATAATTATTCGCCCCTACGAGATCGGGGCCCGGATCGAACGATCCAGGCCCCGAGGCACTTGCCTTATTTCGAGGGGACGTAGTCGCCCTCGTAGAACTTGATGTTGTCGACCCAGAACTCCTGGGCCTGGAAACCGATGTGGAAGGTCAGCGACGTCGGGCTCACGTCGGACGTGAAGACCGGCGTGGTCACATGATATTCCGTCCATTTGTCCGTGATGGTGATCTGCTGCTCACCGTAACCTTCCCAGTTGCCGCCCGCATGTTCCGGCTTGAAGTTGATCTTGCCCGTGCCGCTGGCGGTCTTGAAGAAGGCAGACAGGGTGTACTTCGTGCCTTTCGTGAACGTCGGTCCGGTCATACTGAAACCAGAGTCCCAGAAGTTGGTGCCCGGGCCGGACACCTTCACGTTGAGACAGTAGGTGCCTTCGGCCGGCCCTTCGGCGACCGCGGCCCCCGCGCAATCTTTCACCACCGTGGCGGTTGCGGCGGATGCGGCGCTGCCGTAGCTGCCCCACGGCTCCATGGTGCCCGTTTCAAAGCCGCCGTTGGTCGCGTAATTCGTGAGGTCGGGCACGGCCGTCTTGCCGAATCCGATATCGTCGATGTACAGCATGCCGGTGGCGCCCGCCTGCGGATGGGCGGGATCGCCCACGCCGATCGTCAGCTTCTTGACGGCCGCCACGTTGACGCCTGACAAGTCACTGAACGGGATCTTCCACTGCGTCCACGTGCTGTTCGTGACCGCCGCGGCATCCGGATTGACCACGGTCTTTTTCTTACCGACCTTGTCTTCCACCGTCACGTACAGCGGAGCCGCGACGTTGTTCCGCACGCCCACAATCCCGGCCCCTTGCCAGGTGCCGCTGACGTTGCCGGTCGTGGCGATACCGTCGAACTTGAACGTCCGCAGCTCGCCCGGCACCCCGGAAGTCACACAGAGGCCGAGGTAGACCGTCGAACCCATGACGATGTTCTGCGGAGAGCCATACATCTTCCACGTCTTGCCGTCGGCGGAGGTGTAACCCGCCAGGGTATCGCCGGTCCGCTGGACCTTCACCCAGTACGGCACGTTGATCGTCGGCGCGACGCCGTCGGTGCTCGTCGCACCGGCGTTGGGCGCGGGCCGCCACTGGAAGCTATAGCCGTAGCTGGCGGACCCGTCGGAGTTGTCGCTCAGGAGCATGTCCGCGAAGGGGGCGCCGCCCGTGAGGCCGCCGCGAATCATCACGCCGCCCTTGCCCCAGGGGTTGGTTCCGGTGCCCTTGTCGAGGACACGGGCCACGATGGAGCCGTCGCCGGTGAGGGTCTTGTAGGCGAAGATGAAGTCGTCGGAGTTGTTCCAGATATCCGAGCCGTCGCCGGTGAGGGTCAGCGCCCCGGCCGCTGTCACATTGACCGGCACCGTGGCCATGGCCGGATAACCCTGGAGCCAC
>JAMCWO010000370.1 GCA_023481165.1 Planctomycetota bacterium
GTCGTATAACAGCACCGCCGCGACGGCAAGATGGCGATAGCGTATGGTGGTCCGGCACAGGGCATGGTTGCGGTGAGTCTGTGTTTCCATGTTGCTGCTCTCTGTGTTCGTGCTTACTTTCCTGTGTTGCTTGTTACTCTGTGTGACGTCTTCTCCCTCCTTCGTAAGTTCTGTGGCTCTTCTCCAATGAAAACCCATGATGTTCGTCGGTTACCCAACAATTCGGCAATCAAAACCTGCGAGATAAAGGAACCGCCCCAAAAACGGGAGCGCGTCCGCCCACGACCGTGGGCTCGGGGGCCTGCGGACCTTCCGTTTGGCGGTGTGGATGCAGGGGCCGATGGGGCGTCGCATGGCCCGTGGCGAGCCGCAGAACCGATTGTTTTTCAGGCCGTGGCAGCCATACCAGGATCCTCGATCCTCTGACGGTATCCTTTATATCTTGACAAGCAAGACGCGGCATGATATAAAATAGGTCTGGGAAAATCTCTTGTGGAGATGGATGGGGGTCACACCCATTGATGGATCTCGGGACCACGGTACAGTCGGGACGCTGCGGGCTTGGCGATGCGCTCGCGCGTGGTGAACTATCCCCGGGACGTTCAGGTCCTTTGAAATCCACGGCGCGGCAGGGCGGCTCGTTGATTTCGGCGGCCTCGGTCCGAACAATCCCTGGTACGGACGTGTGCGTTGCGACCTGCGTCGGCCCATGGGGCGTCATCTCGCGGCGCGGAAGGTCCGATAGCCCCGCGCCTGCCACGATTATGACCCATACAGGAATTTCCTGATCGTACGTGCAGGCGGGGACGTGCCAAGAGGGATTTTGGGACTGAAAACCGGCCTTTCACCAGTTCTGGAAGGTGCGCGTCGTAGTTGGAAATGCCTAATTTGCAGGTCATGGCCAGACGATACAATCGTCGAGCGCTCAAGTGCCGTACCTGGCCGTGCGATCGTTGGCGACCGGTTGGATGTTGTCCCGGGCCACGGCAACGGTGAGGTTGGATAGGGCCGCAAGGCCTTACCCCCGGGAGGGTGCATGCGTCCGGCATGACCACCCACGGGGACGGAGTCTGGGCATGGCTCCGTGCATCGCCCTATGTTCGTGAGTATCACGATCCAGACGTACAATCGCTCGACCATCCTGGCGGAGACGCTGGAAAGTCTGCGTTCCTTGCGTTGTCCTCGTGCGGTCGAATATGAGATTCTCGTCGTAGACAACAATAGCCGTGATGACACGCAGGACGTCCTGCGAAGGTACGCCTGCCTCCTGGCTCCTCGCCTGCGCAGTGTCTTTGAGTCGCAGCAGGGATTGAGTCATGCGCGGAATCGCGCCTTGGCCGAGGCCAAAGGAGAGATCGTATCTTTTCTTGACGATGATGTCGTTGTCGACCCCGGGTGGCTGGAGGCTGTCTGCCGCGCCTTTGTGGAATACTCGGCGACGGTGGTCGGCGGCCGAAGCTATCTGATCTATCCCGAGCCGCCGGGGCGACCTGCCTGGCTGCCGCCCCACCGGGAAGACATGTACTCACGGCTCGATCATGGCCCCGATCCCCTGGTGGATACGGATAAGGCCCTGTTCGGCCTGAATTTTTCGGTGTTGCGGCAGAAAGCCATCGAAGCGCACGGATTCGACATCTCCCTGGGCAGAAACGGCAACAAGCTGGCGTGCGGCGAAGAAAGCGATCTGTTGGATCGTCTCCGGCGGGCCGGAGGCATTGCGGTCTACGAGCCCGGGGCCGTCGTCGGTCATAGAATCTCTCCCGATCGGCTCACGCGGAAATGGCTGCTGAAGCGCGCGTACTATGGAGCCCTCGCCACGGAGCGCGCGCGCCGGAGCGGAGGGACGCCGTCCGAAGGAGCCCGAACGATTCTGGGGGACATGCTCCGTTGTTGGGGCAGCGTGGGAAGAGCCCTGGCGACGGGGGCGGCGTCACCGCAAGAGCTGTTTGAAAAGCAATTCTGGGCGGTCTCAGATCTGGGCCGGTTTGTGGCTTCGTTGCGGCGACACGGAAGGCCCAGCCGCCCGGCTCAGGCCTCTGCCGCAGGCTGATGTTGGCGCGGCACCGAAGGGGGAACGTTGACGATACCCCAAGTGAGCATCATCATTCCCTTGTACAACAAGCGTCCGTACATCTGCCGGGCTCTGGATTCGGTTCTGCGCCAAACGTATCGGAATTTCGAAGTTGTCGTCGTGGACGATGGTTCCACGGACGCGGGCCTGGAGCTTGTCCAGGCGTACCGTGACACCCGTTTCCGCATGGTACGCCAGGCCAATGCGGGGCCGGGAGCGGCACGCAACCGCGGGCTGGCGGAATCGGGGGGGCCGTACGTGGCTTTTCTGGATGCCGACGATGAATGGATGCCGACCTATCTGGAGCGAATGATGGCGGTGCTGGAGGCGCATCCGCAATGCGGCGCCGCGGCCTCGACGTATTTTCTGGGGGCCCAAAAGGTTGACATTACGGCCCAATTCCGGGCCCTGGGCATGGTGGACGGGCCGTGGAACTTGAGCCTGTGCCGCAACAGAAGGGAACTCGGCAGCGCCGTGTACGCGGTCAATTCGAGCACGACGACCGCACGGCGGGACGTGGTCGAGGAGTACGGCGGATTTTATCAAAAAGATCACTGCACCCTGGGCGAAGACTATTATCTTTGGGTGCAAATGCTGTTGGGGCACGATGTTTACCGGCTGCTGGAGCCGCTGGCGTGGTACCATATTGAGGCGTCCGAATTGGGGGTAGGTCCCAAGAGCCGCAGACTGCTGGAGCCCGTGCTGACCGATCCTGATCCCCTGCGACGTCGCTGCCCCTCGGAGCGACGGGAGGTCTTGGAACAATGGCTGGCGCAGTTCGCTCTGGCCACGGCCCATGAGCTGGCGGCGTTCGGCGACCGCGAGCGGGCCGCCTGGCTGGCGCGGACCTTCCCTTTGATGAAGGCGCGGCGCTGGGAGTATCTCAAGTTGCAGATGAAACTGGCGGTGCCCGTCCTGGTCCCGTACCTGCGCCGCGCCCGGAATCTGCTGGGCGTGCGGAGGGCCTCGTAGCGGTCCGTGATCCCGAATACCATCCATTTTGTCTTCGGACTGGACCCAAGTTTCGGCGGCAAGCCCTTCTCGTTCCTGCATTTCCTGGCCATCTACTCCGCCTGGAAGGTGAATCGACCCGACAACATCTATTTTCACTATCATTACGAGCCCGATACGGTCTGGTGGGGCGAGGCGAAGAAATACGTGCGAGTCAACCCCGTGGAGGTCCCGCAGGAGGTATTCGGTAATCCGATCTCTCATTTTGCGCACCGGGCGGATGTCGTCCGGCTCCAGCAACTGCGGAAATACGGAGGCGTGTACCTGGATCTGGATGTGGTCTGCCTGAATCCGTTCGAGCCGCTGCGGCGGTACGATATGGTGCTGGGCCGACAGGCCGGGACCGGGCTGTGCAACGCCGTCATCCTGGCGAACGCAGGATCGGAATTCCTCAAAGCATGGTTCGACAGCTACCGGACGTTTGACCGCAATAACTGGAGTCGGCACTCCGTCATGCTTCCCCTGGAGCTGGCGCAAGAGCACCCGGATTGGGTGCATGTGGAAGGGCCCTACGCGTTCTTTTATCCGCTCTTCAACGAGCCGGCCGGCGCGCGGCTCTGGGCCGGACACGTGCTGCTCAAGCACCAGGTCGGTTGGATGGGCCGGCGGATTCTGGATCATACGCGCAAGCCCGGGAATTTCCACGCACCGCTGGGATATATCGGCCACACGCTGAGGTCCACGGCCTGGCACGAGCAGGTTCTCGCACGATCCTACTGCGTGCATCTGTGGGAGCAGTTGTGGTGGGAGCCTTATCTGAGGCATCTCACCCCGGCGAGCATTCTCCGCGGTGAAAGCGGCTTCTCCCGCGTGTTCCGGAACGTCATCGGCTTGGACGAACTCACGAGAGTTGCGGCGCTGGCCGGCTGAAGGGGTGTGATCCGGAACCGGGGATCGTCGTGGGCAGAGTGGTTCTTTTGTAATGGGGATGCAGAAGTTGGGAAGAATCGTCTCCATCGTCATTAGGGTGAGGAACGCCGCCGCGGACCTCGATCGTTGTCTGTCGGAGGTGGAGCGCCAAGTGCTTCCCGAGGGCGTGGAACTGGAGATGGTGGTCGTGGATAATGATTCGACCGACGGCTCGCGCCCGGTGGCCCAGCGTCACGGGGCTGTCGTCGTGCCGATTTCTCAGGCGGAGTTCTCCTGGGGCCGCGCCCTGAACCGGGGCATTGCCCGGGCCCGGGGCGACGTTGTGCTCCTGCTTTCGTCGGACGCGACCCCGGCGGACGAGTTCTGGGTGAGGCATATGGTGGAGCCGTTTGCGGAGCCGGACGTAGCGGTCGTGTACGGCCGGCAGTTGCCGTATCCCGATGCTCCGGTCGATGAGCGCATCCGTTTGGAGCGCACCTTCGGTGCCCAGCCCCTCGAGCTCGACAGAGACCGGCACGCGGAGAATCCCTCGGCGAACGGGATGTTGGCGTCGAACGCCTGTGCGGCGATCCGCCGGACCGTCTGGCAGGCGCATCCGTACGATGAAGAGACGTTGGGGGGCGAGGAGGGCCCCTTTACCTGCCAGGCACTGAAACAGGGGTTTCGCTGCCTGTACCAGCCCAGTGCTCAGGTGCATCATTCCCATCGGGATAGCCCGTGGAAGCTGGCCTGCCGCGAATGGCAGATCCTCCATAAGAATATTGTCTACACCGGCGCCCATTTGAAGAAGCGGACGCTGTTGCGGTGGTGGGCCGGAGTGACGAAGCGGCGGTTGGTCAACTGCCTGCGCGTCAAGGCGCCGTTGTACTATCGAATCGAGGGATTGGTGCGGCTGCCGGTGGATCTCGCCGCTTGTGTGATCGTGGGATCGTGCTTGCTTCGGGGGAAAGCCCGGCAGCGCGCGTGGCAGGTGTTCTGGAGCTAAGTCTACGGCCGGTGTGTTTACGCCAAGACGATGGGCGAATCTGGCGAGCGCGGTGTGGCACTACGTGCGTTGGCGCCGGTGCTTCTATGCGTTCGGCTGGCGGTCCCGGCTGGGCCGGTGCGATATGCTGACCAATCCGCGGGCCATGGCGATCGGGCGCAACGTGCTCATCCGAAAAGGAGCGCGTCTGGAGGCGGTCGGCCCGGACTCCGGGGATGGTCCCAAATTGACGATCGGGGATGGCACGGCGATCCAGTTCTATTTTCATTGCGGTGCCGCCGGCCGGGTGACGATCGGCCGCAATGTGCTGGTCGGTGGCCGGGTGTACATCACGGACCATGATCACAGCTACGACGAGTCGGATCTCAGTGCGCGGGAAAGCCCCAGACTCACGATCGCGCCGGTCGAGATCGGCGATGGCGCTTTCCTGGGGGAGGGGTGCGTAGTTCTGAAGGGAGTGCGCGTCGGCAGGCGTGCGGTCGTGGCGGCCAATGCGGTCGTCACCCGGGACGTGCCGGACTTCACTGTGGTCGCCGGCGTGCCGGCCCGCGTCGTCAAGTCCGTGTCTCCGCGGACCGAGGATGACCCACCGACACTCCCCAGAAAGGGGTGACTTGGAGCAATGAATAGTCCCACAACGATTACCGGCCCGACCCTTCTGATCACCGTGGCTCTGGCTGTAATGACGTTCATCGTCCCACGACGTTACCTTCTGCTGCCTTATGTCATCGGGGCCTGCTTTGCCCCGGCGGACCAGACCGTGATGGTCGGCGAACTGAACTTTCAGGTGTTGCGAATCCTCGTCGTGGTAGGCATGCTGCGGCTGGCCCTGCGCGGCGAGATTATCGCCCTCCGTTGGAACCGGTTCGACAAGCTGGTGCTGGCCTGGTTTGTCGTCGGGAGCATCGTTTACGTCACCCAATGGATGAGCTTCGGCGCTTTCATCAACCGTTGCGGCCGGTTCGTCGAGTGGCTCTGCCTGTATTGGGTATTCCGTCAAAGCGTGCGGTCCTGGCAGGACTTGCGCTTCGCCTACGTAGCCTTGGCCTTTTGTGCCCTGATCATGTTGCCCTTCGTCGTCCTGGAATGGATCCGGGGGACGAATCCCTTCGCCGTGCTCGGGCGCGTGGTGACCACGCTTCGGGAAGAGAACTATCGGTGTCAGGCGACGTTTCCGCACGCGATCATGATGGGCCTGTTCTGGGCGACGCTGGTGCCCTTGTTCGTGGGTTTTGCCCGGCAGCAGGCCCGCTACCGCTGGGTGCTCTGGTCCGCCGTGGGTGCCAGCGCTCTGATGATCTGGATGACGGCCTCCAGCACGCCGATCCTCACCCTCGTGGCCGTCGCGGTTTTGCTCCTCGCGTTCCCGCTCCGGCAATACACCGGGACCGCCGCTTGGGGGGTCCTGGCCCTGCTCTTCGCCCTGAGTTTCGTCATGAAGGCGCCCGTCTGGCACCTCATCGCGCGCGTCGGCGTGGTCTCCGGCTCGACCGGCTGGCACCGCTTCTACTTGATCGACGAGGCCATCCGCCATTTCTCCCAGTGGATGCTTTTGGGCACCCACGACACCGGGTCCTGGGGCTTGGGACTGGAGGATGTGACGAACCAGTATATCCTCGAAGGCGTGCGCGGCGGGTTTCTCACGCTGGTGTTGTTCGGGGTGATCCTCTTCGTAGGCGCCAGGACGATGGTGCGCCTGTCTCTGCGTTCCCGGGACCGGAGCGAATCCTATCTGGCCTGGGGCCTCTTCGTCACGATTATCGCCCACTGCCTGTCGTTCCTGGGGGTCTCCTATTTCGGTCAGATCGACATGATCTGGTACCTTCTGCTGGCCGGTGTTGCCCTTTGCTACGGGCAAGTTCATGAGGCGGCCCAACCTGTTCCCGGACGCCTGGCCGTCGCGGCACGGCCGCAGCACGCGTATTGACGCCGCACGCCGCCGATGGGAGAAGAAGATGGAGACTCGCGTGGATGCGCATGTTCCGGAAGTGATCGTCGCCAGGGATCCGGGGCAAATCGAGACGCTGCACAGGGCGTGGAGCCTGTTGCAGGGGCAACAGGAATGGCCGATCTTCAACGCCGAACCGGACCGACTTCTGTCCCTGGTGCGCTGGCAGCACGAGGCGCACCCGCACATCATCCTGCTGCAGAAGGGGGGCACGCCGGCCGCGATGGTCGTCGGGAGCGTGGAGAAAGTCCGCATTTCGTGCCGCATTGGATACAAGACGTTTTGGTTGCCGCCCCTGAAGTGTTTTACCGTGATCCATCGCGGCTTGCTGGGAACGATCGACGCGGAAACCTCGGCCGTCTTGCTGGGGGAAATGGACAGACTGCTCAAGTCCGCGGAAGCCGACGTGGTATTCTTCCACTACCTGAGGGCCGACTCGCCTTTCT
>JAMCWO010000008.1 GCA_023481165.1 Planctomycetota bacterium
TCATTGCGTTCGTGGCGTTGGGACAGGACAGGAGAATCGGGGAGTGCGTGGCCACGAGGAATTGGGCGTGGCCCGCGGCGCTCATCTTTTCCAGCAGATCGAGCAGGGCAAGTTGAGTCTTGGGGGACAGGGCGGTCTCGGGCTCATCCAACAGGTACAGCCCCTTGATCGCGTAGCGGGCCCTGAAGAAGGACATGATCGACTGGCCGTGGGATTGGGTCAGGAGCGACTTGCCGCCGAAGTAGTCGAGCTGGCCGGGGTCGGTCGCCGCCCACTCGTCGAGGATGCGGGCGAAATCCTGAAAGACCGAGGAGCCGAAGAACGAGCCCGGCACGCCGCCGTCGACCCATTCGACGGAAAGGTAATGACAGAGCTTGTCCTCGTAGGGGTTCACCTCGTAGCGGGTCCGGCCGCCCTCCTGCCAGATGAAGATGTCGCACTGGCGGGCGATGGCCTCCAGCAGCGTCGATTTGCCCGTCCCGTTCTCCCCGACGAACAACGTCACCGGCGTGCGGAAGTCGATCCCCTCCGTCCTGCGGAAGATGTCAAGCTTGAACGGATAGTGCTCCCGTGTCGGATATCGATCCGGGTGAAACCGCACGCTCTTCAGATGCATCTCTGTACCTCTCGGGTCGTTGGTTTTTGCTGACACGAAGCCACATCATACACGAGGGAGGGCAGACAAGCGAGTCTCGCAACCGTAACCGTTTGACAGTTCTTTTGTGGTGGGCGCGAGGACCCATAGGGGGTAGAATGTCCCACCAGATCAGGGTAACGGTGGTTCGTGGTCGGCGATAGCTTATGCCAATCATCAATCATCCATAATCTATTATCCATGATGAGGAGACTGCCATGTCTGAGAAGAAACCCACTCTTTCGCGGCGAGCATTCCTGGGGCACACCGCGGCGCTGGCGCTGCCGGCGATCGTGCCGGCCTCGGTGTTCGGCCGGGACGGCGCGGTACCGCCCAGCGAACGTATCGTGGTCGGCGGCATCGGGATCGGCAATCGGGGCACCAGCGACCTGCAGTGGATGCTGCCGGAACGGGATGTGCAATTCGTGGCGACCTGCGACCCGCAGAAACAGCGGCGCGAGAAGGTCAAGGCCCTGGTGGACACCCGCTACGGCAACAATGACTGCAAGCTGTACTCCGACATTCGCGAGTTTCTGGCCACCCGTACCGATATCGACGCGGTCCTGAGCACCACCGGGGACCGCTGGCACGCCCTGGCGGCCATCCTGGCGATGCGGGCGGGCAAGGACATATACTCCGAGAAGCCGTCGGCCATGACCATCGCGGAGGGCCAGGCGGTCGTGGAAACCGCCCGACGCTACCGACGGATCTACCAGTCCGGCATTCAGCGGCTCAGCGAGGGCAACTTCACCTTCGCCAATGAACTGCTGCGGCTCGGCTATCTCGGCCAGGTTCACACCGTCCGGGCGCACATTGCCCCGTGGGACGCCGCCGAGATGCGGCACGACTGGCTGCCCGCAGAGCCGCTGCCCCCGAAGGACGAGGTGGATTGGGACGCCTGGCTGGGCCCGTGTCCCTGGCGGCCCTACAATTCCGCCTACTGCCGGGGCAGTTGGCGCAATCACTACGACTTCCACACGAGCTGCATCGGCGAATGGGGCGCCCACACGTTCGCCCAGTGCCAGGTGGCGCTCGGCCTGTGGGAAACCTCGCCGGTCGAGTACAAATACGTCAACAACGACAGCGGCGACGGCATGGTGACGACCTTCGCCAATGGCGTGAAGATGGTCCTCGAACGGGACATGAACGCCAAGATCTGGCACGGCTCCTGCGGCGTCCGCTACGAGGGCACCGAGGGTTGGGTCGCAATCGCCGACGGCTACTCCAAGCCGGAGGTCTCCAACCCCGCCTGGATGGCCGACTTCAAGAAGCTGGTCGATGATTACTGCGCCCGCACGCAACGGCCGATGAGTCACATGCGCAACCTCCTCGACTGCATCAAGTCCCGCCGTCAGACCGTGGCGAACCCGGTGATGATGCACCGCTCCATGTCCACCGTTCACGCCGCGAACATCTGTATGTGGCTCAAACGCGACATGAAATACGACCCGGTCAAAGAGGAATTCGTCAACGACGCCGAAGCGAACCGTTTCCGCTCTCGTGCGATGCGGGAACCATGGATTATATGATCCTGTAGGGTGGTCGGGCTCCCAAACGCAATTCTTCGCGTTTGGGGTCCCGCTTCGCCCACCAATCTCTGCGGTTAGGGACAAAGCGTGGTGGGCACAGCCCACCCTACGAAGAAATTTGAGGAGCCTCTCATGTCCAAATCAAGAATACATCTGATTCTGGTCGTCGCGTTGCTGTCGGCTCTGGCCGTTCCAACGCTGGCACAGACTGTCGCCTCGAAGGGCGATGAGGCCAAATTGATCGCCGTGCTCAAGAACGCGGACGCGTCCCGGAAAGACAAGATCGATGCCTGCCGGCAGCTTGCCATCATCGGGGGCAAAGACTCCATTGCTCCATTGGCCGCCCTGCTCGGCAATGAGGAACTCTCACACAACGCCCGCTACGCCCTGGAGCCGAACCCGGACCCGGCGGTGGATGAGGCCTTGCGCGATGCCCTCGGCAAAGTCCAGGGCGGACCGCTCGTCGGCGTCATCGGCAGCATCGGTGTACGGCGCGATGCCAAGGCGGTCGGCGCCTTGACGAAACTGCTTAACAATTCCGATCCCGTGGTCGCCCGCGCGGCGGCACGTGCCATGGGCAAGATCGGCACTGCCGAGGCTGCCAAAGCTCTGCAGACGGCCTTGCCCCAAGTCTCCGACGCGAACCGGCTGGATTTCTGTGAAGGTCTGTTCCGCTGCGCCGAGTCGCTGGCGACCGGCGGCCAGAAGAACCAAGCGGTCGCCATTTACGACGAGTTGTCCCAGCTCGATTCACCCCACCAAGTTCGAGGTGGGGCAGTGCGTGCGGCCATTCTCACCCGCGAGCGCGGCGGGCCGAAATTGCTGCGGCAGTATCTGCAGAGCAAAGACTACATCCTGTTCTCCGCCGCCGTGCAGGCCGCCCAGGAGATGCCGGGCGATCGCGTCACCAAGGCCCTGCTCGACGAGATGAAGAATCTGCCGGCCGACAATCAGATTCTGATTATTCAAACCCTGGGCCGTCGCGGCGACAAGGCGGCGGTGCCGGCCCTGCTCGATGCGGCCAAGAGCGGCGCGAAGCCGGTGCGCATCGCCGCGCTCGCAACCGTCACGGAGTTGGCGGATGCCTCCGCCGTGCCGGTGTTCGTGCAACTGCTGGACGACAATGACCGCGAGATCGCGCAGGCCGCCCAGATGAGCCTCGCTACGTTCCCGGGCCCCGAGGCAGATGCCGCCGTAACGGAGCTGTTCGCCGGTGGCAACACCGACAAGCAGCGCCTGGGCCTGGACCTGATGGGGCGCCGGCGCATGGCGAGCGGTGTTCCCGCCCTGCTCAAAGCGGCTCACAGCGCCGATTCGAAGGTTCGGCCGGAGGCCATCAGACTGGTTGGTGACCTCGGCGGGGCCGATCAACTGCCCGCCCTGCTCGTCCTGCTCGATAGCGTGGACCGGCCGCAGGATCTGGCCGCCACGGAACAGGCGATCGCAACCGCCTGCACGAAGGCCAAGGAGCCGCAAGCTCAGGCCGACAAGCTGATCGGCCGGCTCTCGCAGGCCAAGCCCGCGCAGCAGGCCGCCCTGCTGCGGGTCTTGGCCGCGGTCGGCGGGCCGAATTCCCTGAAGGCGGTTCGGGCGGCCATCGATAGCGACAATGCCGAGGTCCGCTCCGCCGCGGTTCGGGCGCTGGGCAACTGGAGAACGGCGGACGCAGCGCCGGACCTGCTGGCTTTGGCCAAAGCGACGAACGATGTCACGGCCAAGACACTCTTCCTGCGGAGTTACCTCAACCTGGCCGTGCGCGGCGAGATGGCGACCGAGCAACGGCTCCAGATGTGTGAGCAGGCGAAAGGCCTGATCCAGCGGGATGAGGAGAAGCGCCTGTTGCTCGGCACGTTGAGCAATATCGAATCGCCCGAGGCCATGGGCCTGATTCTGCCCTATCTGAGCGATGCCGGTATGCAGCAGGAAGCCGGCATGGCCGCCGTGACCCTGGCCGAGAGACTCCTCAAGGGACGCGGCGCCGCCAAGCTGGCGGCCCAACTGGTTGAACCGCTCCAGAAGGTGGCACAGACCAGCACGAACAGCGAAGTGGCCAGGCGCGCCAACGCCCTCCTGGAGCAGGCTCAGAAGCGCGGCAACCGCAAACAACGCTGATCGATCAATAACAGGTAGCACTTACGGGTGGCAGCCCGGGGGCTATAGGCTCCGGGCTGCCACCTCTTGTTTTGGCTACACAAACGCGGACGCTCATTGCCGATAGCTGAGCCGGTAGACGCGGCCGCCTTCGTCGTCGCTGATGAGCAAGGACCCCTCGGGCGCCACGACGACATCCACCGGGCGGCCGAGCACCTTTCCCTCCTTCGTGAGGAAGCTCACGTAAACCAACTCGCCGTAGGGTCGGCCCTGGTCGAACAGGACCCGCGTGACGCAGTAGCCCGCCTTCTTTTCGCGGTTCCAGGAGCCATGGTACGCCACGAAGACATCGCCACGATACTCCCCCGGGAATTGCTGGCCCGTGTAGAAGACCATCGCGTTGGGGGCCCAGTGCGCCTGAGTGGACCACTCCGGCGGAATGGTTTTGGCGGCCAGTGCCACGATGTCAGGTCGGTTCATGTACTCGTAGCGCGGAATGCGGTTGCCGACGAGGAAGGGATGGCCGTAGAAGCCGCCCTGGACGTAGTGATTCATCTCGTCCGGCGGATTCAGGTCCGTGATCGGCTGGCCGTTCGGGTTGTTTTCGCCTTCGAGCGGTCGGCCGAGCCAATCGCTGCCGTGGTCCATGCCCCAGACTTCATCCGTACCGGGGCGAATCACGAGCTTCTCCGTATTGCGAATGCCCGAGACGGATCGGCGCGTCGTCCGTTTCCTGGGCCCTGGCCCACCGCCACGGGACTGCCGGCCAAGAGCACGAAGAGGACAACGGTGAAAGTCGCGGTCTTATTCATGTGTGATCCCCCTAATGATTGCATCCTTCTGTCGGAGAGCATATCATGCGCGTGGCCGTGTATTCCCCCAGGGTTTTGCCGATACGCAGATAGGAGGAAAACGAATGAGTCTGGCCTCGCGCGTGACAATCGCCACGGTTTTGAGTCTCCTGTTGGCAGCACCAGTTCCCGCCGCCGATGAGGGTATCATCATCCGCAACAACGAGCGGACGCTGGAACAAGTTCTGAAGGCCTACGCGGAGATTCCGCCGGTACCGTACAGCCCGCCCGTCGAGCGCTGGGACAAGCTGCCCGCCACGAGAAAGCTGCTGATGGAGGGCGGCACACTGCACGTGGTGATGCTGGGCGACAGCATCGTCAACGACGCGAGCCGCTCGTGCTGGAACTTGATCGTCGAGCGACGCCAGCCGAAATGCCGGATCGAAAAGACCACCTGCGTGCGCGGCTCCACCGGCTGCTGGTGGTACCAGGAGCCCGGCCGGGTGCAGAAATACGTCCTCGACCACAAGCCCGACTTGGTCATCATTGGAGGCATCAGTCATCGCAATGATGTTGAGTCCATCCGCAGCGTGATCCGCCAGATTCAGGAGGCGGCGAAGCCCGACATCTTGCTCATGACGGGAGCCTTCGGCGCGACCGATCCGGCCAAGAACGAGCAGTGGCAGAAGATCTCCGATCCAAGCCGTTACAGCGACTATCGCAAAGGCTTGGAGAAGGTCGCCGGCGAGGTCGGGGCGGCGTTTCTGGATATGGAAGCCGCTTGGGCGACGTATATCCGGAACTCAGGAAGGGACCTGGCCACCTTTAAGCGCGACGCCATCCACGCCGACGCCCAGGGCGAGCAGATTCTCGGTCATATCCTTGCCAACTACCTCTCCTATCCGCAGGTTCGTAGTGTGCCCGTAAGGGCATATCCGAAAGAAACGCCTGACGGCGTCACTACCAACGAGACCGATCCGCTCGTGTGGGACAAGCTCGACCGGTTCCAGGACTGGAAGTTCGGCTTCATGATGCACTGGGGCATCTACAGCCAATGGGGCTGCATCGAGTCGTGGCCGCTGGTCGAGGCGGACAAGTGGGCCCGGCCGGATGACCTGCCGCCCTGGACCGAGCGGGGTAAAGACTTCGAGCGCTTCTGCCGCGACTACGTGGCCCTCAACAAGACCTTCAATCCACAAAAGTTCGATGTGAGCAAGTGGGTTGCCGCCGCCAAGGACGCCGGCATGAAGTATGTTGTCTTCACGACAAAGCATCACGATGGTTTCTGCATGTTCGACACGAAGCAGACGGACTTCCGCACGACCGATGCCGCCTGCCCGTTCCATACCAACCCGAAGGCGGATGTCGTCAAGGAGGTCTTCAACACGTTCCGCGCCGAAGGGTTCGGCATCGGGGCGTATTACTCCAAGTCCGACTGGCACCATCCGGGTTACTGGTCCCCCGAATGGCCGCACAAGGATCGCAACGTCAATTACGACACGGGCAAGTACCCGGACAAGTGGGCCACATTTGTCGATTTCACCTACAACATCGTGCAGGAGCTCATGACGAACTACGGCCCGGTCGATATCCTCTGGCTCGACGGCGGCCAGGTCCGCCCACCCAAGCAGGACATCAATATGCCTCGGTTGGCCGCGATGGCGCGAAGTCACCAGCCGGGGCTGCTCGTGGTCGACCGCACGGTCGGCGGCCGCTATGAGAACTACCGCACGCCGGAGCAGGAAGTCCCGGAAAAGGCCATGCCTTACGTTTGGGAGACCTGCATGACGATGGCGACGCAGTGGTCGTACAAACCCGACGACAAGTACAAATCCACCCGCCAGCTCATCCATCTGCTCGTCAATATCGTGGCCAAAGGTGGCAATTTCCTCGTCAACGTCGGACCGAACGCTGACGGCGAACTGCCCGAGCCCGCCTTGGAACGGATGAAGGAGATCGGTCAGTGGATGCGGATCAATGGTGACGCGATCTACGGCACCCGCCCCATCCCGCCCTACAAGGTCGGCCCGGTGTGCCTGACGAAAAAGGGTGAAAAGCTCTACGCGATCTGTCTGGCAGAAGAAGGACAGACCGCGTTGCCCGAACGAATTCAGATTCCGCCCATCAAAGCCGCCAAGTCGGTGAAGCTGCTCGGCTCGAAGACCGCCGTCGCATGGACCGTCACGCCGGAAGGTCTATCCGTGGCTGTCCCGCAGAA
>JAMCWO010000301.1 GCA_023481165.1 Planctomycetota bacterium
TTGCTTGCCCCCGTGAACGACCGTCCGCTCGGCAAAGGGGGCGGTGGTATGCCCGACGGTGGAGCCGGTATTGTTGGTCCAGCCGTCGGTCCAGGTCTCATAGATGCGGCTGCCCTCGTCGTCCGTGTAGCTCTCGAAATCGTCCACGGGCAGGCACGTGGTAAAGCTCCAGATCGGACCGGTCCGGAGGGGGGCTGCCGGGCGCCATCTCGTCCACGCGCCAGTAGTAGGTGGCCGCGGCTTCCAGAGCCCGGGGCGTGAAGGCCGGATCGGTGAGCTTGCCCTTGTCCGCGGCGGCGGTCCCCTGGCTGACGGCGTCGCGATCGTCGCTGAGATACAGATGATGCTTGAGCGCCGTCTGGCCCGGCAGCCAGGTCAGGGTCAGGGTGGGCGACGCATCGGTGGCCCCGTCCGTCGGCGTGGGGAGGTAGGCCGTGAGCGCCTGCGTGGTGAAGCTCCACACGATCCCCGTGTGAACGGTCGTGCCGTCCGCTTCCACCTCATCGACCCGCCAATAGTAGGTGCCGCCGGGCTCCAGGCCGGGCAGATACCAGAACATGGCAAAAGGCTGGCGGGGTCCCACCAGTTCGGCGGACCCGAGAACGGGCGTCTTGCCCAGATCGAGAAATTGGGTTGCGGGTGCCGCCTGGATTGTCCAAGGAGCCACTTGTCACCGTCAACAACCACGAGGCGTGGAAGGAAGAAGTCGGAAACCTGCTGAAAGAGGTGTTGGAGGTAGAACTCACGTTCCAAGCGGTCCCTGCAACGCTGCATGATAACCAGATTGTGGGTCCAAGCGATTATTGCAACCATTGGCTGCAATTTTGGGTGGTCACGGTACGCGAGAAAGAACTCGCACACCCGTGCTCCCCGGCGGCAGGATTTGCTTGCTCTGGGTGCGTCGCGGCGATATAGTGCGGGCCGTGTGCCGGTCGGAGCCGGCCTGTCGGGTGACGCAGGGGAAAGACGGATCAAGGCACAGAAGGAGTGACCCAGATGGCGAAGTCCCTACACAGCATATGCCGGTGGACGTTCAATGCAGGCAAGGGCGGGTTTGTCCCGGCGGATATCCGGCCGGACTGGGCCGGCAGCCGGTTCGGCACGCCGGAGATGATCCAGCTCGTCGCCGACCGGATCAGGCCCCGAATCCCGAAGAACATCGTGCTCGGCATCGAGATGCACTATGACGCCGAGGTCGATGACGATAGCGCCGCGGAGGTCGCCGATGCCCTGGTGGACAACAAGCTCTACCTGGCCATGATCACGCCGGGCGCCCACACGCACTTCGCCTACGGCGGGATCGCCTCGCTCGACAAGAACGAGCGCCGGGCCGCCGAGGACCTGGGGACCCGCACGGTCGAGCTCGCCTACGGCCGGCTGCGCAAGGCCTGGCACCCGGATCAGGCCCCCGCCTTCGTCATCTGGAACGGCTCCTTCGGCTACGATGTCGCCAGCGTCGGCGTCCGGCAGATGTACCAGAACCTCAAGGAGAGCGTCGCCGGCCTGTGCCGGTACGAAGCCAAAAAAGGCGGCAAGCTCCACATCGGCTTCGAGCCCAAGCCGAACGAGGGACACCCCGCCATGCTGATCCCGACTGTCGCCAGCGCCATCGTCTTCTGGCGCAAGGTCGAGCAGGAGTTCGGCGTCTCTCTCAAGAACAAGGGCGTCAACAAGGAGTTCGGCCACTCCGAGATGATCGGCCTCGACCACGTCTACGACACGGTCGAGGAGCTCGACAACGACATGATGGTGCACATGCACCTCAACAGCCAGGGCTACAACGACGGGATCATTCTCGGCGGCCCGGGCAAGTACGACATCGACCACGGGGCCCGGATCAACGGCATGAACATCGCCATCGCGGGTCTGATCCGGCAGGCCGGCTACGACCGGTGGAAGGGCCATGATATGCAGGCCCGCGCCTACGACAACACGGAGCAGGCGATCAATCGCGTCGTCCGCAGCGTTCTGAGCTGGGAGGCCTGCGAGAAGGCGGCCAAAGAGCTCAAGACCCGGGACCTGCTCAAGCTCCTCGCCCAGCGGGACACCGCCGCGGCGGAGGACATGATGCGCGCCGCCGTCGTCAACGCCCAGATGTACTTCGACCAGATGTACGCGGGGTAGGAGGTGTAGCCGGGAAAACCGGATGCAACTATTCGGAGAAGCGAGCTTCAACCTGTGCGGGTCATTTCTTCTTGCGAGCGATGAGCCAGGAGCGTTCGGCCCACGTGGCTAACTCGTCCGGGTTCTCCAGGACGTCCGCCGGGATCTCGTAGTAGGTTCGGATGAAAGCTGCTCCAGGACATATTCCACGAATTCATCCGACACGGCCATCAATCTTGGCCCCAATCCGGAATATCCAGCGCGACCCGGAGGGCTTGATTCACTGCCTCGATCTTCGCAGGCGGAAGCGTGCCAATGTAGTTCACGAGCACCGACTTCGCCAAACTGACCAACTCATCACACTGGATACTGCTGTCGTGTTTCAAGCCTTCATCCGGGCCGACGGGTACTTGGGTCGCCAGCCCATCGTAGGCAGTATAGAGGGGCGCGCAGATCACGCTGGAAAAACGAGAGTCGATCAAGGTCTGGCGGCTGACGACCACGAACACGCGGTACTTCCTCGGATCGTGCGCGGAAGGGTGGGTTACACGGTAGAGTTCGCCGCGGTTCATGGCAGCACCTGATACTCCAAGACCTCGGCAGCTTCTCTGTTCAGGGCATCCGCGCGGCGATTGATGATTTCAAGGTCGCGCGCGTTTTGCTCCTCCCGAATCAACTGCTGAATGAAGGCCCGGACCGCGAGTTCGATAAAATCAGAGCGTGTTCTCTTCTGCTGCTTGCTGCGTCTGTCGACGGTCTTCAGCAACTCTTCCGATAGTGTGATGGATGTCTTGACTTTCATACTACCAATGTATTCCCATATCATTGTACGGTCAAGGGCCTGCGCGTATATTTCTCAACTGGCCGTTTCGGCGCTGTAGCGGGCGATCAGGCCGGTGCGGATGGCGTGGCGGTAGACGCGGGTGAAATACCAACTGGCCAGCAGGATGTACAGCAGGGCCAGGCCGGAGCCTCCGAGGAGGTTGATGCCGGAGGCGGGGCCGCCGGCGAGGATCGCGCGCATCGACTCGAAGACATAGGAGGGGGGCAGGGCGTGGGAGAAGTACCGCATCCAGGGCGGCAGCACCGAGAGCGGGTAGAAGACGGCGGCGAAGGGCGAGAGGACCGCCGGGATGGGCCAGACGAACCACTCGGCCGCCGGGCCGTAACGAAGCACGATCCCGCAGGCCAGCACGCCCAGGGCAATGCCGGAGAGAAAAAGCACCAGCAGAAACGGCAACAGCAGCAGGCCGTAGGTAAAGTAGGACAGGCCGAAGATCACACTCGCCAGGATGAACATCACGACCAGGCCGATCGCGCTGGTCACGATGCTGGAGATCACCAGGCCGCCCAGGTACTCCGAGATCGACAGCGGCGTGGCGAACAGGTTCAGGAAGTTGCGCGACCAGACGTCTTCGAGGAAGGTCGTCGTCACGCCGTGCATCACGCGGGTGAAGAAGTCCCAGAGCAGGACCGCGCCGAGCAGCATCGGGATGAAGTTGAGGCCGGAGGGCGTGACCTCGTTCAGGAAGCGGGTGATGAAGCCCCACAGGACGATATCAACTCCGGCCCACACGAAGATGGGCAACAGCCGCGGCGGACTGCCCCGGATGAGGTAGAACTGGCGCAGCAGGATGGCGGCGATCCGGCTCAGGTGCCTCATGCTCCATTGCCCCCCAGCGTCAGCGGCTCGTTCGCCACGGTGATGAACAGGTCTTCGAGCGTTTCCTTGCCGTACTCGCGCGGCAGGGTTTTCGGATCGCCTTCGAGCAGGATCTTGCCGTGGGAGAGAAACAGCACGCGGTCGCACACCTTCTCGACCTCCACCATGTTGTGCGAGGTCCACAGGACGCCGACCCCCTCCTGGCCGGCAAAGGCGCAGATCTTCGCGCGGATGTCTCTGGCCGAGGCGGGATCGAGAGAGGCGGTCGGCTCATCCAGCAGCAGCAGGTGCGGCTGGTTGAGCATGGCTTTGGCCAGACCGACGCGGGTCTGCTCGCCGGAGGAGAGGACACCGCACTTGGTATGGCGAAACCGCGCGATATCGAACTGCTCCAGCACCTCGTCGATGCGCCCCGCGAGGTTGCGCACGCCGTAGAGCAGGCCGAAGAAGCGCAGATTCTGGTACACCGTCAGATTCCCCGGCAGCGGGGCGTACACGGCGGTGAAGTTGGTACGCTCCAAAGCCTGCCCGCGCTGGGTGGCGATGTCCAGGCCCTCGATATGGATCGTGCCCGCCGTCGGCTCCAGGATGCCGAGAATCATGTTGATG
Source organism: Planctomycetota bacterium (assembly GCA_023481165.1). Taxonomy (GTDB): domain Bacteria; phylum Planctomycetota; class Phycisphaerae; order Sedimentisphaerales; family Anaerobacaceae; genus PLanc-01. Next base: position 4,376 of record JAMCWO010000301.1, read on the forward strand.
ATGGTGGTCTTGCCCGCCCCGTTGGGGCCGAGCAAACCTACGATCTCGTTGCGCCGGACCTCGAACGAAACCCCATCCACCGCCACGGTCTGGCCGTAGCGTTTGCACAGATTCACCAGCGAAAGCACCTTCGTTGCCGAGGGGGCCTGCGCGGACCCGGACTGCTCTATCGTCATGCCCAGATCATAGATGGGCCCGTCCATCCGGACAATGGCGGTTTTGCCTACGCCATCGGCAACGGCCACCCTTTTCGGGGATTCTGCCCTGCCGGGAACGCCGATCTCCCGATCGGCCCAATGGCAGGAATTGGGTTTGTTTCGCACAATCGGCATTCGAGTGGAATGGTGGAATGATAGAACAGTACAATAGTGGGGTATGCCTGCCGCCGGGAATTGGCTTTGTTTGTTCACAATGGCATCCCTTATCGCTGCTGAACACTCCAAATTGTGTTTGTTTGTACGGCGGCTTTCCAACCGACTACTGACCACCGACTACCGGGTACCGCCTCTTGGCTTTGCCTGGCACACCGGATCATGACTCTTGCTTCCGCTTTCAAATCATAAATCATAATTCATCAACATGTCATTGCGAGCAAAGCGCGGCAATCTCGATCACCGCCTCCCTCTATCTAGAGGCCGTGTTGCACGAATCGTGCCGGAATTCTGCGCACGCATGACCCCTGAGACCCGCGTAACTCCTTGTGCCGGAAGGAATAAAGAATTTTTCGCACGGGGGGTGTTTTACCTTTTCAACTGTTGCACAAACGTGAACAAACCATGTAGGACAGCGTTGTCATTCCCGCGCAGGCGGGAATCCAGGTTCGCTCGGCTGCCAAGACAACCGGCTACCGACTACTGCCTACCGACAAGTGATACCTCGCCACGGAGGCACAGTCTGCCCCCGCGGAGGTGGGGGGAGGCCACGGAGAAGATCATCATCCCTGGAGCCGCAGATTTCGCCGATTGACCCAGCCCGGCCTTCGGCCGGAACCAAACCGTCCCTCAACCACCAATCACACTAAGATTGGCCGCTAATCATGGCCCTGATAATAGATTAGCAGCACGGGTGTGGCAAAAAGAGCTCCTGCCCACGAGGAGTTGGACACGGGTTGGGGACTTGCCCGGTTGTCCCACGAATAGTAGAATTAAACCGCTGGACATCGTCGGTCGATGATGGACTCTATGCGATGGGAGGCTGTCTCCGGCGGCAATGGAAATGGAAGGGTCACAAGAGGGTGGCCTGAGCAAGGCAGACAGGTATTCCTACCAAGGGTGCGACGTAGTGTCACTGAGGCAGCGAACGGCTGTGATTATCGGGGCCGGGCCGGCCGGGCTGACCGCCGCATATGAGTTGCTGGCGCGGACCGATATCAAGCCGGTGATCTTGGAAGCAACCGGTGATCTCGGCGGAATCTCCAAGACTGTCAACTATAAGGGCAACCGGATCGACGTCGGCGGCCATCGGTTCTTCTCCAAGTCCGACCGGATCATGCGGCGGTGGTACGATATCCTCCCCCTGCAGGGTAAGCCCGCCAAGGATGACATCGACTGCGGGCGGCAGGTCCCCCTGTCCCTGGAACCGAACGCACCTGACCCCGAAACGACGGATAAGGTTCTTCTGACTCGGGAGCGGGTCTCCCGCATCTTCTTTCTGAAAAAGTTCTTTGATTATCCGCTTTCGCTACGGTTCCATACCCTCGCGGGGCTGGGATTGTTGCGGACCGGCAAGATCACGGCCAGCTATCTCCGCAGTTGGGCCGCCCCGATCAAGCCGGAACACTCCCTGGAAGACTTCTTCATCAATCGCTTCGGCCGCGAGCTTTATGCCACCTTCTTCCGGGACTACACGCAAAAGGTGTGGGGCGTCCCGTGCAGCCAAATCCCGCCTGAATGGGGCGAGCAGCGGGTCAAGGGCCTGTCTATCAAGCGGGCCATTGCCGACGCGGCCAAGGCAATCCTGGCACGCGACAATTCCGTAGCCCAGAAGGAAACGGAAACCAGCCTGATCCGTCGGTTCTTCTATCCCAAGTTCGGTCCGGGCCAGATGTGGACGGAGACCGCCCGTCTCGTCCAGGAAAAAGGCGGCGAAATCCGTCTGCGGCACAAGGTGATTGGTCTCAAAGCCGAGGGCCGCAAAGTAACGGCGGTGGTCGCCCGCGACGAGACGACCGGCGCAACGATCGAGATGCCGCCCGACTATGTCATTTCGAGCATGCCGGTGCGGGATCTGATCGCCGGATTCGATCCCACTCCGCCGGCGGACGTCCGCGAGGTCGCCGCCGGCCTCGTGTACCGGGACTTCATTACGGTGGGCCTGCTTCTAAGGAGGCTCCGAACGCCGGGCAGAGCCAACGGCAGGACAGCTAACGGGCTGATTCCCGACTGCTGGATTTATATCCAGGAGCCTTATGTGAAGGTCGGCCGTGTCCAGATCTTTAACAATTGGAGCCCCTACCTCGTCGCCGACCCGAGTACGGTCTGGATCGGTCTGGAGTATTTCTGTACAGAGGGGGATGATCTATGGTGCACGCCTGATGCGGGACTAATGGAACTCGCCAGAAGAGAAATGAGCGAGATGGGCTTCATCGAGCCGCGCGATGTGCTGGATGGCACCGTCCTTCGAACTCTCAAGACGTATCCCGCCTATTTCGGATCGTACAGTCGCTTCGAAACGGTTCGCCACTTTACCGACCCCATCGACAACCTTTTCCTCATCGGTCGGAACGGCATGCACAAGTATAACAATGCCGACCACTCCATGTTGACTGCCATGGCTGCTGTGGATAGTATCACCAATGGCATCGCCTCGAAGGCCAATATCTGGGCCGTCAACACCGAGGGAGAATACCACGAGCAGAGGACGACGGCGGTGGATAACCTGATAGACGCGTACAGGAATGCTGAGTAGATATGGCCTATCTAAGTGAATACGCAAGAAGGAAGAAGGTTCAGTGTTTCCTGGAAAGAATACCCAAACACCATAACATCCTGGAGATCGGTTGTGGCGACGGATGGGTGAAGGACTACCTGAAAAGCCATGGCTGGACACATTACACGGGCATCGACCTCACGCCCCCGGCTGACATTGTCGGAGATATTCGTTCTTGGAGACGGCTCGGTTTACAGCCTCAATCGTTCGACACCATTATTGCGTTCGAGGTCGTCGAGCATGTTGACTGCTTCAAAGACTGTTACGAGTTGCTCCGCCCCGGCGGCACTCTAATGGTAACAACTCCTATACCTTGCATGGACTGGGCCCTGAAACTGCTGGAAACTGTCGGTCTCAGCCAAAAGCGCACAAGTCCTCACGACCAGTTGGTTGATCTTTCGCGCGTACGATACTTCGAACAAAAGACCATTCGCACAATCGCGTTCCTTTCCCAATGGGGCGTTCTCGCAAAGGCCCCAGCGTAGTCATGAGATATGTGATGCAGAAGAAGGAAGCGAGCTGCGGATTGCCGCCAGATAGGAACCGACCGTGGCTTTCGGATTCGCGGAGCAAGAGGACGTGCTTGCACATAAGTGTGCGATCAGGTCCAGAATACTGCCCAGCATGCCGATGATAAAGGGGCATCGTGGATGAGAGGCAAACGGAGAGCAGACGTTTTCTGCTACTTGGCTTTCGCGATTTGCGTGTCGCTCGCATTGGTCCCATTGTATCTGAGTGGACGAGGGCCGATCAAGACAGGCGAATTGGGCGATTCCGATTGCTACATGCATCTGCTTCGAGCATCCGACCTCTATCGGACAGGGCAATGGTACGACCCGGTTATCGGAAGAAGTAATCCCCCCTATGGTGACCGGCTCCACTGGACCCGTCCGTTCGATATCCTGCTGCTCGTGGGCGCGGTGCCAGGCTCGCTTGTCACGAGTTTCGATGCCGCCCTGTTCTGGTGGGGGGTGGTCGTGAGCCCCATTCTGCTGGTAGCTTCGTTTCTCGCCATCCGCTGGGCCGTACACCCCTTGCTCGGTGATGATGGGTCGTCAATCATCGGCTTTCTTTTCGCGGTCCAGAGTGCCGTCATGTCTATTTTTCAGGCTGGGCGGCCGGATCACCACAGCCTCCTGGTATTTCTGTTTCTACTGATGGTAGGATTTGCCCTCCGTCTCATTGAGCGTCCGTCCGCCGCCACCATCTGCTATGCCGCCGGTGCGCTAAGTGCCCTTTCTATGTGGGTAAGCGTCGAATCATTGGTGGCAGTTGGCATGACATTGGGGTTGCTCGGTATCATGTGGGTTCTTCGCGGCAGTGATTTTTCAGGCACGGCTTTTCACTATAGCGCTTCGTTATTCACATTGACCGGTGCGGCCCTGGCCATCGAGCGGCCCTGGCGCGACCTGCCAACGGTGGAGCTTGACCGCTTGTCGATTGCCTACGTCGGTATCTTCGGGATCCTCGCTGCTCTATGGTTTGCCATCGGGGTGCTGACCGCCCACACACGTCTGCTGCAAAGGAGAAATGTCCGTCTTTTGACGGCGTTGACCGCAGTCGCTGTCCCAGTGGTCGCCACCTGGCTCTTTTTCCCAAGTCTCTTCCGGGGGCCGCTCGGAGATGTGTCTCCTGAGATGGCGGAAAAATGCTTGGCTTACATCCAGGAAATGCGGCCGCTCTTGAACAGCGATGTCCGCCTGAAATGGGGGATCCCACTTCTCGGCTACGGCCTGGCGTATGCGCTGTTCTTCCTCATCGACGGCGAGCATCGGAGAGATCCCCGTTGGGTCTCCCTGTGGGCAGCCACCGTTCTGTTTGCGGCCCTCTCCCTCGTCCAAGTACGGTGGATCTATTATGGCCAGATCCTTGTCCTACCGCCGGCGGCGGCCCTAATCGTCCGCATGCGATCAAGGATTACCGGCCACCCTCTTGCAAAACTGCTCGCAAACTGTGGGATCACCAGTATGTTCCTTGCCCTGGCCGGTTCAGGTTTCATGATCGAGTATGTGACCAAGCCCGACCGGAAGGTCGATACTCACCCAGCCCCTCCAGTTAAGACTATCTGCGAGTACTTTGGAACACATGAGAGATGGCAAGGACGCAGCTTTCGGATCCTGACGCACCCCAATTTTGGCGCGGAGATCCTCTATCGCACGCAGGAGGAGGTCATCGCGACGCTCTATCATCGCAATTGGCAGGGGATTCTCGACACCTACACGACGTTGACGGCCGAGACAGATGAGCAAGCACGCAAACACATCCGCGATCGTGCCGTTGATCTGATCCTATTGAGTCCTCAGGCGGACGACTCAACATTCTTCCTGAAGCCGGACAGCGTCTCCACCTTCTATCAACGGCTCTGCGAAGGCAAGGTCCCATCTTGGTGCCAGGAAGTACATCTGCCGCCGGATCTCGCTTCCTTTCGCCTCTTCGAAATTCGCGAGCCGTGATGGTCGTTGGGTGCATACTGCTAACCAGGGGTCCTCGTGCTGCGCTTGTTTGCCTCTGAAGAGTGGTCGGCCGGTTTGATCCCGATAATCGGTATCTGGGCCGGCGAGAGAATTAAAGGTGTCCGGTACGAATGGCATGAAGTTAAGCGGTTTTCTGGCCGGGACACCCGCGTTTTCGGTGCCGACAACGCGGTTCCGACACGGCTATTATGCCTTATCTTCATGCCATTCGTGTCCGGTACTTTTGGGAGTCGTGACGGATAGAATCCGTTTCTGGGAATTCGGGGGACGGCTCACGTATTTCGGTCCGAAAGGGAGGAGGAGGGCACCCAAGGCGCCCACCCCGGAGACGCCGCGCTGGCCGAGGCAATTCCCAGTTCGTGGCCGGAGATGGCATTTTTGCGCGAAACAGCCACAATAGTAGATTAGGGTAAACCGCCTTCTGTCGCTGCCGGGCGGTCGCCCATGTGATAGAATGAGGAAATGAACAGGGATTTGAAAGACAAGACGCTGGAGGAGTTGGAGAAGGTGGTGGTCGGGCTGGGGCAGAAGAAATACCTGGCGGGCTACCTCTTCAAGTTCATCCAGGTGCAGAACGGGCGGGAGATCGGCGCGCTCAGCACACTGAGCAAGGCGTTCCGCGCGCAGCTCATGGAGCAGGGCTATTTCATCGGGCGGCTCAAGGTCGTCGATGTTCTGACCGACCCGGACGGCTCGGCGAAGTACCTGTTCGAGCTGGCCGATGGGGAACGGATCGAGACCGTGCTCCTACCGGAGGAAGAACGCAGAACTCTGTGCGTCTCGACCCAGGTGGGTTGCCCGATGGGATGCGCGTTCTGTGCCACGGGGCGCATCCCGTTCCGCCGGAACCTGACGGCGGGCGAGATCGTCGATCAAGTGAACACCGTCGAGGAGCACGCCGGACGGATCACGAACCTTGTCTATATGGGCATGGGCGAGCCGCTGCTGAATTATGACGCCGTGCTCAAGTCCATTCGCATCCTGAACCATTCGGCCGGCAAGAACATCGGTATTCGGCACACCACGATCAGCACCTCCGGCATTGTGCCGGGGATCCGGCAGCTTGCGGAGGAGGAAGTCCGGCCCCGCTTGGCCATCTCTCTCAGCGCCCCGACCGATGCGCTGCGCGGCAAGCTCATGCCGGTCACCCACAAGTACCCCCTGGCCGAGTTGCTGGAGGCCGTGCGGTTCTACCAGGCCAATACCGGGCAGCGTGTGACCTTCGAGTATGTGCTGATCGACAAGGTGAACGACTCCGTCACGCACGCGCGAATGCTGGTGAAGCTCCTGCACGGCCTGATGTACAACGTGAACCTGATCGAGCACAACCCCTTCTCCGGCTGCGAGTTCACCGGCAGTAGCCGAGAGCGAATCCAGCGCTTTGCCTCGGCCCTGAAGGACGCGGGCGTGGAGACCACGATTCGGTTTCGCATGGGTCGCCGCATCAAAGCCGCCTGCGGTCAACTCCAGGCCGGCTATCATCCTCGCGAGCGGAGGAAACAAGTCCAGGCAGAGTGATCGGCAAAGGGTGTTTACGAAAGCAGCCTGTTTCTGTATGATTCGTGGATCTTGGAGAAAGCTCATGAAGTTTATCATCACGCTTTTTCAGGACGAAGACGGCGTCTTCATTGCCGAATGTCCATCCATCCCGGGCTGCGTCAGCCAAGGCAAGACCGAGTCCGAAGCGGAGGCCAACATTCGAGAGGCGATCAAGGAGTGTCTGGAAGTGCGGGCAGAGAAAGGCATGCCTCTGACGGTGAGTACGCGCCAGATCGAGGTGACTGTATAGTATGCCTCCCGTGCCCGTTCTGAAGCCCCGACAGGTCGTTCAGGCATTTGAGAAACTCGGATGGGAGGTTGCCCGGCAACGAGGCAGTCACATTATCTTGACCCGAGAAGGACACATGGCGACGCTGTCAGTGCCAAACCGTCCCGAAGTCGCCCGAGGCACGCTGCGGAGCCTCATCGCGCGTGCCGGTCTGACCGTACAGCAGTTTCTGGATGCACTGGAGAGATGACCTGTGGGTTCATGGGAATAGAGGACAAGGTCATTACGATCGGTTTATCTCCGGCGTGGGACATTGGTTGCCGGGGGCGGGATCTGGATTGGGGCCGGCATGTGGACATCGACGAGCAGGTCATCCGACCGGCGGGCAAGGCCCTGAACGTCTCGTATGCCCTGGCATGGATGGGAGACCGAAGCGTCGCCGCCGGTCTTTGGGGGCGGGAGGATTACGATGAGATGTGCAGGGCCGTCGCGCGGCTCGGTGGGCGCATCGAGGTCCAAATGACGGCCGTCGCAGGCCGCACCCGACAGAATATCACTGTTGTGGATACGCTCGGCCATCGGGAGATGCACCTGCGACAGAAGAGCGAGCTGGCGTCCGAAGCCAGTCTCCGGCAGCTCGACGCCGATCTGAAGAAGCTCGTGCGTGAAGGGGATGTCTGCGTGTTCGCCGGCGCGATGCCCGCCGGCGCGTTGCTGGAGCCCGTGATCAGTCTGGTGCGAAATTGTTGGCGCGCAGGGGCACAAGTCGCGGTCGATACCCATGGCCCCGCGCTTCAGAACATCGTGGCAGGCAGCTTGGCCCGACTGATTTCACCCAATGTTGAGGAGCTGCGCGGATTATTGGGCATTGCGGTCGAGGACGCGCCGAAGCCGCTCGTCGACGCGGGCCGCAGCCTGCTGAATAGAGTGGACATGGTCCTGATCAGCCGGGGCGAGAAGGGCGCTCTGGTCCTCGGGAAAGCCGGCACCTGGGCTGGCCATTCGGTCGCCCAGGGAAGAGTGCTGTCCACTGTGGGCTGCGGCGATTATCTTCTGGCGGGCTTTCTGGCCGGCCTGTGCGAGACGGGCGATCCTTCAGCCGCCTTGGCTGAGGGCCTGAAGGTGGCAACCGCCCGCGCCTGGGGCTGGACCGAGAGCGAATCCTGGGCGAAGGCGGACAAAGAAATAGCGGTCGCGGTCGAGCGACTGTAGAATCACGGCGGTAGCGCGTGTGCCTGCCGGCCGTAGCGCCGTTTGGCACGTCATTCAATCGGACTGGGTGTTATCCTTCAGGAGGTGTCGAGAGTATGGAAAAGCGAGGACTAAAGTTGTTCTTGTTTGTCATGGCCGCCGTTGTGTCCACGGCCTTGTGCAACACCGGTGCCGCCGTGACCTTGCAGTTGAAGCTCGCCCAAGGCAAGACGTACTACCAGAGAACGGTGATCGACCAGCACATGGTCCAGACCTTCATGAACACGCCGCAGGTGATGGACCAGGGCATAGGAACAGGCCTCAAAATGGATGTTCTGGACGTGGATCCCCAGGGGAATATGCGGATTCGCAATACGTACGACTGGTCGACGACCACGCGCACCGGCCCGATGGGGAACCTCAATTACGATTCCGCGAAACAGACGACTCCACCTCCCGGGGCGGAGCCGTTCGCCGCCTTATTGGGCCAGAGCTACATCATCAGGATCACTCCGAAAGGCGAGGTCCTGGACGTCAATGGTGTCGAGGAGCTGCAGGCAGCCGTTCGCAAGAAGCTGCCCGCCGGAGCCCAGGCCGATCCGGCCTTGGGGGCGTTATCTCAATATCTCGATAAGAACGGCATCAAACAGATGGTTGAGAGCGCGCTGGACGTCTATCCCGACAAACCGGTGGAGGTGGGGGAGTCCTGGACCAAGAAGAGGGTCTTCACGCCGATGTTCGAGCTGACAATCGATTCCAAGTGGACCTTGCAGAAGCTTGAGAATGGCGTGGCGATCATTGCGACGACCAGCTCCTCGCGGTCGAATCCCAATAAGCCGGTAGAAACGAGCGGAATGAAGGTGACGTTCGACTTGGCCGGAACGCAGGACGGCACGATCCGGATGCAGGAGGCTACCGGCCTGATCCTCCTGGGCCAAGCCCAGCAGCAACTCAAGGGCGAGATCAAACTGGGCGATTCGGCCCAAGTCGGTTCGACCCAAGGACCGCCCGCGATGGCAATTCCGGTCGTCTTCGACACCAAAGTCCGGATGGAAATGAGCGACAAACCGCTGGAGCCGGTTGCCAAGTAGGGCTGGCGGGCACGTCCTCGCGCGCGAGTGCGGTCCGAGCTTTTTTCCTGATCTTGTGCAAAATAGTTGACGGCGGGCTCAAAAGAGCCTATAGTCAGACCGTTAGGACTACCTTTGTCGCATGGGGTAGACGTTCGGATTTATGATTCATAATTGATGATTTATAAATCATAATTCGTAAATCATAAATCCGTAGGGGTCAGCAGGATCACGGCGTGGCTGACTCAAGCCTCCGACAAGGTCCTACCAGGCCGCTTTGGGCGGTCTCCGTGACAACGAGCATTGATTATCGATAATTGATGATTGATGATTTGCTGTTGGCAGTCGCTGCTGGTCTGTTGATTGTCCTCAAATCATCAATCGAAAATTATCAATCATCAATTCGATTACCCGGTGGTGTAATCGGCAACACAGGAGGTTTTGGTCCTCCTATTCCAGGTTCGAGTCCTGGCCGGGTAGTAGTTGTAAGTCATGAATTAGGACGATTTTATGGCTGAAAGAGTGGCAATCTTGTTGGCGGCCGGGGTGAGCAGCCGGATGAACACCCACCTGCCGAAGGTGCTGCACGAGGTGACCGGCCGGCCCATGCTGGCGTATGTCCTCGATGCGTGCCGGAGCGTCGGCGTGGAAAAGATCTACGTCGTGGTGGGGTTCGGCGCCGATCAGGTCAAGGAGCGGTTCGCCGAGGAATCGTCCGATATTGTCTGGGTGCAGCAGCCCAAGCAGATGGGGACGGCCCACGCCGTGATGTGCTGCCAGGAGCATTTGGCCGGCTTTGCCGGCGAGACGCTCGTGCTGTGCGGGGATGGACCTCTGATCCGGGCCAAGACGCTCCAGACCCTGATCGAGAAGCACGAAGCCGAGCATTCGGCAGCCACGCTGGCTACGGCAGTTCTGGAAGACCCCACGGGCTATGGGCGGATCATCCGCGATGCCTATGGGAACATGCAGGGCATCATTGAGGACAGCGACTGCACGCCGGCGCAGCGGGCCGTGAGAGAGGTCAATCCGAGCTATTATCTGTTCAACAATCAGGTCTTGTTTGGGGCGCTCGAGAGAGTCAAGCCGGACAACGTCAAGGGGGAGTACTACCTGACGGATGCCTTGGCGGTGATCATTGCCAGCGGCTGCAAGGTCATCGCCGTCACGGCGGTTCGGCCGGAAGAGGCCGTCGGCGTCAACAGCCGGGCCCAGTTGAGCGTGGCCAGCAAGATCATGCAGCACCGGATCCAGCAGGAGCTGATGGAACACGGGGTGACGATCGTGGATCCGGAGAACACCTGGATCGACGCCCGCGCGAAAATCGGTCAAGACACGGTGATCGAGCCGTTCGTATATATTCATGGCGAGGTCAAGATCGGCCGCGACTGCCGAATCGGTCCGTTCGCGTTTTTGCGGCATGGGACCGCGATCGGCGACGACGTTGTGCTGGGCGTCTTCACGGAACTCAAGAATGCGAGCCTGGCCGACGGCGTCCGGGCGCGGCATCACAGTTACCTGGGCGATGCGGTGATCGGACGCAATGTCAACGTCGGCGCCGGCTCAATCACCGCCAATTTCGACGGCCAGAGCGTGAATCAGACTAAGGTCGGCGACGACTGCTACATCGGCTCCGGCGCCGTGCTGATCGCGCCGCTGGTCCTGCCGGCCGGCGCGAACGTCGGCGCGGGCACGGTCGTCTCGCAGCAGAACGTCAGTAGTATCAATGGGAAATCAGGGTCGTAAGAGCGGTTGGAGTCTTTGATTTATGATTTAGATCATGAATCATAAATGGACAAGAGGCTGGGATGTTTCTGAACGACAATCTGAAGATCTTCTCCGGGAGCAGCAATCCGGAATTGGCGGTGGAGGTATGCAAGTATCTCGGTCTGCCCATCGGGGGGGCGAAGATCACCACGTTCCCGGATGGCGAAAAGCTGATCCGGATCGAGGACGATGTCCGCGGCCGGGATTGCTTCGTCGTGCAGTCCACGTGCCGGCCGCAAGCAGAGCACCTGATGGAGTTGTTGATCTATCTGGACTGCCTGCGGCGGGCCAGCGCCAAGCGGATCACGGCGGTGATTCCGTACTTCGGCTACGCCCGCCAGGATCGCAAGGACGAGGGCCGCGTGCCCATCACGGCCAAGCTGGTGGCCAATCTCATCACGACCGCGGGGGCGGACCGCGTCCTCGCGATCGACTTGCACGCGCACCAGTTGCAGGGGTTCTTCGACATCCCGGTGGATCATCTGACCGGCGAGTTGGTGCTGAGCCGGTACTTCCGGGACAAGAAGATCCCGGACCTGTCGGTGGTCTCGCCGGATGTGGGCAACCTCAAGACGGCGGCCCGCTATGCCGGCCACTTGGGCGGCGACTTGGCGATCGTCCACAAGAAGCGGATCAGCGGCGAAGAGGTCCAGGCCAACGAGCTGATCGGCTCGGTCGAGGGCTGCAATGTCCTGATGTGCGACGACATGATCGCCACGGCCGGTACGATCTGCACCGCGGCCGAGCTGGTCAGGGAGCGCGGCGCCAAGAACGTCTACGTGGGTGTTACTCACGGCGTGTTCGCCCCGCCGGCCTTGGAGCGGCTGGCGAAAGCGCCCATCGATGAGGTTGTGGTGACCAATACGATCCCGCTGATGGAAGAAGCCAAACAGATCAAGAAGATCAAGGTTCTCAGCGTGGCGGTCATGCTCGGTGAGGCGATCAAGCGGATTCACCGGGACGAATCCGTCAGCGCCCTGTTCGGGCAGGATGTGTATTAGAGAACGAATTTGTAGGGTGGGGCTTGCCCCACCATGAACCTACAGGAAGGATAAGTATGATTGAAGCGTTGTCATTGCAGGCCGAGCCGCGGGAACAGACCGGCTCGAAAGCGGCGGCGACGATCCGCCGCAACGGCCGGATTCCGGCCATCGTGTATGGGCACAAGCAGACGCCCGTGGCCATCTCGCTGGATGCCCACGATTTCACCGAGGGCCTTCGTCACGGCCACCGCTTGATGGACGTCGCCGTCAACGGCAATACGGAGAAGATGATCATCAAGGATCTGCAGTACGATCATCTGGGCCGCACGATTCTCCATGCCGACCTGATGCGCGTGGACGTGACCGAAAGGATCAAGGTGGAGGTGCCGCTCGAGCTCAAAGGCGTGCCCAAGGGAACGCAGGAAGGCGGCGTGCTCGAAGCGCACATGGACCACGTGGATGTGGAGTGCCTGGCCATCGACATTCCGGAATCGATCCTCGTGTCGGTGAAGGACCTCGATGTCGGCCAGTCGATCTATGCCCGCGACGTCAAGCTGCCGGACGGCGTCAAGCTCATGAGCCTGCCCGACATCATCGTGGCGAGCTGCCGCGTGCTGGCGGAAGTGAAGACCACCGAGCAGATCGAGGCCGAGACGCCGGCCGCGCCGGAAGTCATCAGCGCCCGCGAGCCGAAGGCGGAAGAAGGCGAAGCGGCCCAGCAGTAAGGGAGCCGGCGCCGAGATCCCCCGGCGAAATATCTCGCATGGGGGATCGGAACCCGTGCCGAGGATCCGATGGCGGAGATCAGGCTGGTGGTTGGTCTGGGAAACCCCGGTCCGGAATATGCCGAGACGCGGCATAACCTGGGCTTCAAAGTGATCGAGGCGCTGGAAGTAGCGCTGGGGATCGAGGTCAAGCAGCGCAAGTTCAACGCCCGGCTTGGCGCGGGCCAGCATCGGGGCAAGAAGGTGATCCTGATGAAGCCGTGGACATTCATGAATCGCAGCGGGGAGCCGGTGGCGGCCGCCGTCGGCTTCTACAAGCTGGAGCTGCGGGACCTGATGGTCGTGGTGGATGACATGGCGCTCGAGATCGGCTCGATCCGCGTGCGGGCGAGCGGCTCGGCGGGCGGGCACAACGGCTTGGCTGACATCATCGAGAAGCTCGGCACGGACGCGTTCGCCCGCTGTCGCGTCGGGATCGGCGCGCGGCGGAGCCCGGATGCGGTCGAGCACGTGCTGGGCCGGCCCGAGTCCGAGGAAAAGCCCATCTTGAACCGGGCGATCCTGCGGGCGCGGGAGGCGGTGTTGTGCTGGCTCGAATATGGTGTGGCTAAGACAATGAATGAGTTCAACCGGACGCCGGAAGCGTCGGATGGAATTGGGATGTGAAAGTTTTACTCTGAATCGGGAGGTCATAAGTTCAGAAATGGCTGCAAAGCGATTGTATGAAGGGATGTTTCTGGTGGATTCGGCCCTGGCGACCGCCGACTGGGAAGGGACGCTGGCCTTTGTGGAGAACATCCTGAAACGAGCGGACGCGGAAGTCGTCGCGATCCGGAAATGGGGCGAGCGCAAACTCGCCTACGACATCGAGCACAAGTCGCGCGGCACGTACATCCTGGCCTATTTCAAGGCCGAGGGCAGTCGCATCGCGGGGATCGAGAAGGATGTGCTGCTGTCGGAAAAGATCATGCGCGTCCTGATCCTCGGCACCGAGAAGCGGCCGCCGGAGATGATCGAGGCGGATATCAAGGGCGAGCCGCGCGTGGAGCCCGAAGGACTGCCCGAGCGGGAAGAGCCGGACCATCGTCGCGAGCGGCGCGACATGGGCCTGCCCTTCGACGCGATGGGCGCCTTCGACGCCGAGCCGGGCGCCGGCCGAAGAGATTACGGCGACCGGTGACCCGGTACGACCGGGTGGAAGCTGTCCGTAGGGTGGGGCTTGCCCTGCTCTACCAAGAGAAGCGCGTCGCATGCCACGGACGGCGCGCGGCGGGCATGAGGTAAGATATGGCTGGTTACAACAAGGTTCTGCTGCTGGGGAACTTGACACGGGACCCGCAGCTTTCGTACACGCCGAACCAATTGGCTGTTGTAGACTTCGGCGTGGCGACGAATCGCCGGTGGACCGGTCAGGACGGAAGTCAGCGGGAGGAGACTTGCTTTGTCGATTGCCGGGCGTTCGGTCGCACGGCGGAGAACATCAACAAGTTCTTCAAAAAAGGCAAGCCGATTTTCATTGAAGGGAGGCTGACCTACGACGCCTGGACGGCCCAGGATGGCTCGAAAAAGAGCAAACTCCGGGTCACGGTCGAGAATTTCCAGTTCTTGCCGGGGACGGGCGGGCCGGGAGGTGGGCCTGGTGCCGAGGCGCCGGAACAGGGATTCGACGAGGCCGGCCCGCCCCCGCGGGGACCTGGAAACGAATCCGTGCCGGATTCGGAGATACCGTTCTGAAAAACCGAAGTTCGATTCCCGCGTCCGCGGGAATGACATCCCCCGCGCCGGCGGGGGTCGAAATTCGAAACTGATTGAGGAAAGCTATGGCATTTCGACAAAAGACACAACGAACACAGAGAACGACGCGAAGAAGGACAGGGTTTGCCGGGGCCCGCGACCAGACCCAGTGCCGGTTCTGCCGGGGCGGCATCAAGTACATCGACTACAAGGACATCGACACCCTGCAGAAGCTGCTGACCAACCGCGGCAAGATCTACTCGCGCAAGCGCAGCGGCAACTGTGCCGGCTGCCAGCGCAAGGCGAAAGCCGCGATCAAGCGGGCGCGATTCATGGCCCTGCTGCCCTATTCGACGTAAATCGAATTTGTGATTTTTGATTCCTACGTCCTAAGTCATAAATCATAGATTCCCAAGGGGTATGGAGTATGAAAGTATTGCTGTGTGAAGATATCCAGAAACTGGGGTGGCTGGGCGACATTGTGGAGGTCAACACGGGCTATGCCCGGAACTACCTCCTGCCGCAGGGCCTGGCCAAGGTGGCGACGGAGGGCAACATCCGCGCCCTCGCGAAGGAGAAGGCCAAGCGGGCCCAGCAGCGGCTGCAGGAGCGCCGACGGATGGAGAAAGCGGTCGAGGCGGTCAACGGCGCCGAGGCCGTCCTGGCGGCCCGCGCCAACGAGCAGGGTGTGCTGTTCGGCTCGATCACGGAGACGATGATCGCCGCCAACCTGCGGGCCCAGGGCTTCGAGGTTGCCGACGAGATCGTCAAGCTGCCCGAGCATATCAAACAACTGGGCACCCACAACGTGACTCTCCGCTTCGCCGAAGACCTGACCGCGACCGTCAAGGTGGTGGTGGTCCCCGAGCAGGTCGAGGAGCAGCAGGGCGAGGAGCAGTCCCAGAAGGCAGAGAAGGCCCAGCAGGAAACCTGAATCAGATCCGAGGACCGGGGACGGAAGGCAGGCGACGGGAGCCGTCGGTGCCCTCTGTCCTCCGTCCTTGGTCTGGCTCGTCAAGTCCCAACTTGTCCCTTCCAAGGCGGCTTTTAAGGGAATTGCTTATCATCCTGGTCGCCCGCCCGCTTCCGCCGGTTGTTCCTCCTGGTGTTCTTGCCCTCCCTTTCTCCCTCTGTCGGACCGGTCTTCGTCTCCCGGGATCGGAGTCGGGATTCATTCCGGACCCCGTCTGGCGGCACCGCTGCGCGGTCGCCGACCGGCCCCGCAGCCTGCCGCTGCGGCCTTGACGGGCGAACATAACTCTCGCAACGACATAGGGTTATCTCCGGCAGCCTGAGGCTGAGCCAGGGACGCTCTGCCGCAGCGCGCGCCGGTGATCTGGCCGGGGAATGTTCGGCGGCGGCTGCGCGCCGCCCGCAATGTCCCTGGGGATGGAGGTCGCTTGGGCTCTCGCCCCAAGGTGTCGGGAAATGAATGTCGCGACATTCTCAGCGCCAGGGGGAGAATCGGACGGTTCTCCGCACAATTCAGGATTTTCCGGACTGGCCGCCTAAGGGCTGATGTCGTAAAGTGCTCTCAGGCCAAACGAAAGAACGGAGTGTTGGAAGTTGGAATGGCCGACACGGTCGAGGGGCGTTGTAGCGATGAAGGCCGCGACCGGGCACTTTGAAAACAGAGAACCTTGAGCAGATTCGGGGCTCAGGGAACGGTAATCTATCCCTTGTCAAACCCTACCCTTGGATCCGGCTTGCATTCCAAAATTACGCCTCTCCTTTTGAGACGGCTGCCCCGGTGCCTTCGCTGGCGGCAGTGACAAAGCCATCCACAGGGCCTCCAACCAAAAGCCCGCACGTTGCACAGGCGTGCGGGCTTTTATTTTTCCAGGATCCGCTCAAAGGCTGAGGACGAGGGTAGTCCCGTAGGGACGATAAATCATAGCCCACCGTCCTCCATTGCAGCGAGAGCAGGCGCAAGATCGAAAGAAATCTACGCAAGGCCCCTGGCTTCGAGTGGCCAAGAGTCGGGGAACTCACACCTGGCGAGATAGAATGGGGACGTTTTTGGCTAGGCCTTGTCCAGGGCCTGTCCGATGTCCGCCAGGATGTCGTCGATGCTCTCGATCCCGATGGACATGCGGACAAAGTCCGGCGTCACGCCCGTGGACAACTGCTCCTGCGGGGACAACTGCTGGTGCGTCGTGGTCGCCGGGTGGATGGCCAGAGTCTTGGCGTCGCCGACGTTGGCCAAGTGGGAGACGAGCTCCAGCGAATCGATGAAGCGTCTGCCGGCCTCCAATCCCCCTTTGACGCCGAAGCCCAGGATCGCGCCGGCGCCCTGGCGCAGGTACTTGCGGGCGCGCTGCTTCTCGGGACTGGAGTCGAGCCCGGGATAGTTCACCCAGGACACCTTCGGATGCTTCTCCAGATACCGGGCGACGGCCAGCGCGTTCTCCGAGTGCCGGGGCATCCTCAGGTGCAGAGTCTCCAGCCCTTGCAGGAAGAGAAAGGCGTTGAAAGGCGACATGGCGGTGCCGACATCCCGCAGGAGCGTGACGCGGGCCTTGATGATGTAGGCGATGTTCCCCAGCGGCTTGAGCGCCTCGACGAAGTTGAGGCCGTGATAGCTCGGATCGGGTTCGGCGATCAGGGGGAACTTGCCGCCGGTCCAGTCGAATTTGCCCGAATCCACGATCAGGCCGCCGATGGAGGTGCCGTGGCCGCCGATGAACTTGGTGGCTGAGTACACGACGATATCCACGCCAAAGTCGATCGGGCGCAGGATGTAGGGCGAGACGGTGTTGTCCAGGATCAGGGGAATGCCGTTCTTGTGGGCCAGTTGGGACAGGCCCTCCAGATCGGCCACATCGAGCTTGGGGTTGCCTATCGACTCAGCATAAATGGCCTTGGTGCGCGGGGTGATGGCCTTTTGCAGCGCCGCCAAGTCGTTGGACTTGGCGAAGTGGACCTTCACACCCAGGCGCGGCAGGGTGTAATGAAACAGGTTGTAGGTCCCGCCGTAAAGGTTGTCGGCCGAGACGATGTCGTCGCCGGCTTGGGCGATGTTCAGGATCGCCAGGGTGCTGGCCGCCTGGCCGCTGGAGACCGCCAGCGCTCCAACGCCGCCGTCGAGCAGGGCCATCCGCTTTTCGAGCACATCATTCGTCGGATTCATGATCCGCGTGTAGATGTTGCCGAACTCCTTGAGGGCAAACAAGTTAGCGGCGTGCTCGGTGTTCTTGAACTGGTAGGACGTGGTTTGGTAGATGGGCACGGCCCGGGCGCCCGTCGTCGGATCGGGCTCCTGCCCACCATGAAGAGCTAAGGTCTCCACCGCCAATTTCCGGTCGATCCTGGTCATAGAAAACACTCCTTATCCTGGCGATCTACTCGAACGGCCTCTACAGCTTGGATGCACGGGCCTAACGATATATTATCATTCCGATGGACATACTATACATTGCGCTTCTCATGTCAAACAAAATCTCCGACCAGAAATCACGCTCGCCCACAGGGCGACGGCCGCTCTGTTACGACAACGGTAGAGGCGGGTGCCAAACCTGCCGATAGTCTGAGCCGACGAAGTTGCCGTCCGGACTCGGTCAGCGCCCGGTTGGACCGTGGTCGAATGGGGCTGGATTCGAGCTTTGCCTGAATCCACGTATTAGGAACAGCAATATTGACGACCCGGACTGGTTCGACTATCGTACAGGGTTTCGGTTTTCCGGTTGGATGATCCCCAGCGATTATGGGGTTAATACTCTCGAAAGAAATCACTATGCTCAAGAGGACAAACAACTGCGGCGAGCTCCGATTGACGGATGCCGGCAAAAGAGTCGTTCTGGCCGGTTGGGTCCAGTCGTATCGCGATCACGGGAATCTCGTGTTCTTCGATCTGCGCGACCGCGCGGGACTGACGCAGTTGGTTTTCGATCCGGAGGTTCGGCCGCAGGCCCATCGGCTCGCGCGGACCGTTCGCTGCGAATGGGTCATCGCCGCCAGCGGCACGGTCCGTCCCCGCGGCGAGGGGCTGGAGAATCCCAAGCTGGCTACCGGCCAGATCGAGGTCATTGTGGACCAGTTCGAGGTCCTCAATATGGCCAAGACCCCACCCTTTGAGACCGACGGCGAGAGCAAGACCAACGAGGAGACCCGGCTGGTCTATCGCTACATCGATCTGCGCCGGCCCGAGATGCAGGAGCGGCTCAAGATCCGCCATCAAGTGACGACGCTGGTCCGCAAGTACTTCAACGACCTCGGGTTCTGGGAGATCGAGACCCCCATGCTCGGCAAGAGCACGCCCGAAGGGGCGCGGGACTTCCTGGTGCCCAGTCGGCTGGTCCGGAACACGTTCTACGCCCTGCCGCAATCGCCCCAACTCTTCAAGCAGATCCTGATGATGAGCGGCATGGACAAGTACCTGCAGATCGTCCGCTGCTTCCGCGATGAGGACCCGCGGGCCGACCGGCAGGCCGAGTTCACCCAGATCGACGTCGAGATGAGCTTCGTGGACAGCAACGATGTCATCACGATCTGTGAGAAGCTGGTCGCGCTGATCTGGAAAGAGATGCTCGGCGTCGAGGTGCCGCTGCCGATCCGGCGGATGCCCTATGCCGAGGCGATGGCCGACTACGGCATCGACCGCCCCGACCTGCGCTTCGGCATGAAGCTCAAGGACATCTCCGGTCTGGCCGCCCGGAGCACATTCAAGGTCTTCACCTCGACCGTCGCGAGCGGCGGCGTGGTCAAAGGCCTGTGTGCCCCCGCCGGCGATATGATCTCGCGGGCCGATATCGAAAAGTCGCTCACCGGCCTGGTCATGGACTACGGGGCCAAGGGCCTGTCCTGGGGCAAGGTCAAAATGGACGGCCCGACGCCGACCTTCATCGGCGGCCTCGGCAAGTTCTTCACGCCCCAGCAGCAGAAAGAATTGGTCCAGCGCTTCGAGGCCAAAGACGGCGATGTGATTATGCTCGTCGCCGACAAAGAAGCGCAGGCCAACAAGGCCCTGGCGCCGCTGCGCAACCGGCTGGGTCGGGACTTGAAGCTCTACGATCCGAGCCGCTACGAATTCGTCTGGGTCGTGGAGTTCCCGCTGTTCGAGTGGAATGAAGAGGAGAAGCGGCCCGATTCCGTGCACCACCCCTTCACGGCCCCGGTGCCGGAGGACCTGCTCAAGCTGGAGACCGACCCGCTGCACATCCGGTCCCAGGCGTACGACATCGTCCTCAACGGCAATGAGATCGGCGGCGGCAGCATCCGTATCCACCGGCCGGAGGTCCAGCAGAAGGTTTTCGACCTGCTCAAGATCACGCGGGAGCAGGCGGAGGCGCGGTTCGGCTTCTTCCTCAAGGCCCTGGACTACGGCACGCCGCCCCACGGCGGCATCGCCTTCGGCCTGGACCGGCTCACGATGCTCCTGACCGGCACGGACAACATCCGGGATGTAATCGCCTTCCCCAAGACGCAGAAGGGCCAGTGCCTGATGACCGGCGCCCCCAGCGAAGTCGATCAAAAGCAGCTTGATGAGCTGAACCTCCGCGTGCAGAAGCACTCGCACACCCCGGAGCAGCCCCCCGAGCAGAAGTAGCACGGGCGCGAGCGCCCGTGGGGCAGGCCCAAAGCCTGCCCCCGGAGCGCAGCCGAACGGCCGCCCGCGCCACATGCGGGAATTGGCTTCGTTTGGCGCCTTTGCCCCTCGTCCCGTGGCCCTTTCGTTTCGCCGCTCCCGGCGTGGTCGGGAATTGGGTTCGTTTTGCACGATTGACCCCGCCCGGCATCGCGCTCCCCCAGACGGCCCATCCTGCCCAAGTTTGGCTTTGTTTTTCCGGGGTCTATCGAATGTTCTATTCACCATAACTCCTTTCCTCCCAGCCACTTGCCGCTCCCGCTGCCCCGGCCAAAATTGGCTTTGTTTGGCGCCATCGTGCTCCGGCGGGGTCGGCCGTGCGCCTTCGCCCCTTTCTGGCCACCCCAGCGAAATTGGGTTCGTTTGGCGCATTTGCCTGTCGTCCTGCGTCCCTGGGGCCTCGTCCCTCCCGGCGTAGCCGGGCAAATTGGGTTCGTTTCCCGAAGCGGGGCAACGAGGCGTTGTCGCACATTCCGTTCTCGCGCCAAAGCCCGCCCTGAGCGAAGCCGAAGGGACGCAGAGTACGCAAAGAAGACCGAAACGACAACCTGGCCGAACCTTGGCGATCTTGGCGTCTTTGCGTGAGATATAATTCCTGCTGTCTTCTGTCGAATCATAATTCATAGATCATAAATCTTAGGGCAGACTGTCCCTCTACCTATGCTCCGTGTTGCACGAATCGTGACGAAATTCTGGGCGCGCGGGACGCCGCAAGACGCGTAACTCCTTGTGCCCGAAGGAATAAAGAATATTTCGCCCGCGGGGTGTTTTACCTTTTGGACTGTTGCACAAACGTTGTCATTCGTGGGATGGGCTTTTAGCCCATGCAGATAGGAACAGCCTCGCGCAGAGACGCAGAGAACGCAGGGAATGGAGGCCGCAGGGTCTGACCGAACTCTAATGTCATTCCGAAGGTTCTTTGTAGGGAGACCCGTTTGACAGAGGTTGGGCGGCTGCTTATGCTTGTCTCATCTTCGAGAGGTTTACCCCATTGGGCGTTTCTGCAAACGCCCAATGGGGCAGTGCCTGCGGCTCTCACGCAAGCGTGAGAGTTCTTGTTGTGGCAAGTCCGCAGACACGGATCAGTTACAATACTCAGACTTGTACCCTCGAAGAGGGACCGAGTCAAGTGGAAAACTTGAAGTTGTGACGGAGAGGAATTCATGAGCAGCTACACGCTGGGACTGGACATCGGATCGAGAAGCATTGGGTGGGCGGTCGTAGATACGGGCGAGAACCCGAGTATCGTGGCGATGGGGGTTCGTGTTTTCCCGGAAGGGGTGGATCGTGACACTCAAGGGCTGGAGAAGTCGAAGAACGCTACCCGCCGGGAAGCACGCAGCGCCAGACGCACGCACCAGAGGCGCGCTGATCGCAAGAAACGGCTCGTCAGGGTCTTGCGAGGGGCGGGACTTCTACCCCAAGGACGCGACGAACTGATGTGCCTGTTGCAAGCCAACCCGTACGAATTGAGAAAGAAAGGCCTGGATGAGAAGCTGGATGCTTACGCCTTTGGGCGCGTTCTGTATCACCTGAGCCAACGTCGCGGTTTCAAGAGCAATCGAAAGAGCGGAAAAGCCAAGGAAGACGGACCCGTCATAAAACACGCCAACGCCCTGCAGACCGAGATGGATTCCCGGGGCTGCCGCACACTTGGAGAGTATTTCGCGGGGCTCAATCCCGAACAACAGCGGATACGTGAGCGATATACGTTCCGCAGCATGTACCTCGGGGAGTTCGACCGGCTCTGGGCCAAGCAAGCGGAGTACTATCCCAGCATTCTCACCGACGATCTGCGTACGAACGTACGCGATGAGATCATCTTCTTCCAGCGTCCCCTGAGGCCGACGGACGACCTAATCGGCGACTGCGAGCTTGAGCCGGGCCAGAAACGCTGCCCGCGCGGCGACTGGTATGCGCTGCGATTTCGGATTCTCCAGGACGTCAATAACCTGCTGATTCAGAATCCTGACGGCAGCGACCGGAAAATGACGGCAGACGAACGCCGAAAGCTCCTTGAGGAACTGACCCGCAAGGGGGAGGTCAGCTTCAACGAGATGCGCGGGATGTTCGGTTTAATCGAGACGCAGCGGTTCAACCTGGAGCAGGACGGCAAGAAGACGAAGCTCAAGGGAAACGTCTTCACCGCGGGGATGCGTAGCAGAAAGGCCTTCGGCCCCCGGCGATGGGACGCAATGCCCGACAGCGAGAAGATCAAGCTGAACCAATGGCTTGTTGACCTTGAGGATGATGACCTCGCGGTAAGACTGAAAGCAGCGTACGGCTTGGAGGAAGAACAGATCGGCGCGATCCTCAAGATAGCGCTCCCGCCGGGATACATGAGCTTCTCCCGTGCGGCGATTTTGAAGCTGGTCCCCATTATGGAAGAGGGCAAGTTGACCTCGGAAGCGAAGACGGAGGCCTACGGTGACCAGGCACCACCCACCGATGCAGAAAGTGTAGAGGCACTGGGGCAGCCGGCGGACATCCGGAATCCGATTGTGCAGAAAGCGCTTTATGAGGTGCGCAAGGTGGTCAACGCCCTCGTACGCGCGTATGGTAAGCCTCGACGGATCAAGATCGAGATGGCCCGGGATGTTCAGGGCAGCAAGCAGCAGAGGGAGCAGTTGCACTGGAAGCAGTCAGACAACGAGAAGAGGAACGACGAGGTGCGGAAACGCCTTGCCGAGGACATCGGTATTGAGCCAAGGCGAGACAATGTGATGAAGTACAAACTGTGGGAGGAATGCGGCAAGACCTGCCCCTACACAGGCCGGCCGATCTCGCAAGACTCTCTTTTCGGGGCGAACCCCGAGTTCCAGATCGAGCACATTCTGCCCTACGACCGCAGTCTCGACGATAGCTTCATGAACCTAACGCTCTGCGAGACCCACGAGAACGCACAGGTCAAGAAGAGTCAGACCCCGTATGAGGCGTACAGCCACGATGCGCATCGCTTTGAGCAGGTTCTTGAACGTGTGAACAAATCCCGGATGCCCTACGCGAAACGTCGGCGCTTCTGGCAGCAGGAAATCGACCTGGACAGGCAGATCGAGCGAGAGCTCAACGACACCCGGTACATCTGTGTCGAAGTGATGCGCTACCTGAAGCAACTGGGTGTCTCGGTGCAGGGAACCAGGGGCAAGGTCACGTCCGAACTGCGCCATCAATGGGGGCTCGACGGCGTTTTCTCCGAGTTGGGTCTGCGCCGGGACGACGACCATCGCCGTCACGGGGTCGACGCTCTTGTCGTGGCTGTGACCGACAACGACCACCTGCGACGATTGGCGGCCAGCAAGTACGCGGTCGCCGGCGTGCGCTTCCAGGTTCCCTGGGGTACCTTCAGGGACGAAGCGAAGGAGAAAGTTCAGGCGATGAGGGTTTCCCATCGCGTCTGCCGGAAGGTGTCCGGCGCGCTCCATGAAGAAACAAATTACGGACCTACCGGTGTGAAAGACGAACGCGGCCAAGAGTTCTACGCTTACCGAAAGAAGCTGGAAGACCTCACGACACCGATGATCGAGAAGATTCTCGATCCCGTCGTACGTGATATTGTCAGACAGCGACTTGTTGACAGGGGCATCGATCCCGACGCAGGCGACCGAAAGGTGCCCAAGGAGGTCTGGAAGGAGCCGCTGTATATGAGGTGCACCAAGAGCGATAAGCGGGCGCAGATCAAGAGGGTACGAATCCGCGACGTAATGAACAATGCCGTCGCCCTGCTCGACCAAACAGGTCGCTGCTACCGTGCCGTGAAGCCGGGCAGCAACCACCATATCGAGGTATTCGAGCGCATCGATGAGAGAGGGAGGCGGCGGCGCGAGGGGCGCGTGATCACGATGTTCGAGGCGGTGCGAAGAAGCCGCGCCGGGGAACCCGTCGTCCGAAAAGACTACCAGGACGGCAAGAGGTTCATTTACTCGGCGGCGATAAATGAGACATTCATGCTCCATCTCGATGGGAAGACGGAGGACCTATTCAGGGTCCAGAAGATCAGCAGCAACCAGCAGATGTTCCTCCGACACCACGCCTTCGGCGGGGACCTCCAAAAGTCCAAAGGCATAAGCAAGAAGCCCAATACCCTCATCGGGCGAAAGGTATCCGTTGACCCTATTGGGAGGATTTGGCCGGCGGGGGACTGACCACCAATCGTATCCTGCCGCCAAAGTGATCGCTCGGAATTGCCGATAGTCCTCTTGTGGGGCCGCATACATGGGGACGGGGGGGGGTAGGGCAATGATCAAGCGCATCGTCGAGATTTCGTCGGCACGGACGTTCTTATCGGTCCGTTACGGCCAGTTGGTCATCAAGGAGAACGGCGCCGAGCTGTCGCAGATCCCCTGCGAAGACATCGGCGTGCTTTTGATCGACCACCAGGGCACCAGTTACACGCACTGCGTATTCACGGAATTGCTGGACCAAGGGGCGGCGATTGTCCTGTGCGGCGGGAACCATCATCCCGCCGGAATGTTGCTGCCGCTCGAAAGCAACAGCGAGCAGGGAGAGCGTTTCCGCCGGCAGATTGAGGCGAAAGAGCCCGTCAAGAAACGTCTCTGGAAGCAGCTTGTCCAGGCCAAGATTCAGCACCAGGCCAAGATCGTCGGCAAAGGCAGCGAGACGTACACGGCGCTGATGGCGTTGCGTCAAAGGGTCCGTTCCGCCGATCCGCAGAATATCGAAGCGCAGGCCAGCCGCAAGTTCTGGGCCTCTTTCCTGCAGGGGATCGAATTCCACCGGGACGCGGGCGGCGCCCCGCCCAACAATCTCCTCAACTACGGCTACACGGTCATGCGTGCGGCGGTGGCGCGGGCCCTGTGTTCCGCCGGACTGCTGCCCTGCCTCGGCATCCACCACCACAACCGCTACAACGCCTTCGCCCTGGCGGATGACGTCATGGAGCCGTTTCGCGGGTTTGTGGAGGCGCGAGTCAAGGAAATCTGCGAGGGCGAGGGCGTTCCCGACCAGTTGACGCAGCCGCTGAAGGCACGGTTGCTGGAGGTGTTGCACCAGCCTGTAGTCATTGCCGGCTCCGAGGGGCCGCTGATGGTCGGCCTCCATCGCACCGCGGCCTCGCTGCAACGCTGCTTCGCGGGCGCGCAGGAGCAAATGGAGCTGCCGGAACTATGATCTTGAGCGGATATCGAGCCGTGTGGATTTTTGCGATGTTTGACCTGCCGACCGACACGAAGAAAGCCCGGAAAGACTACACGGAATTCCGCAAACACCTCTTGAAAGATGGCTTCACGATGCTACAATACTCTGTGTACGTCCGGCATTGTGCGAGCGAGGAAAACGCCGATGTCCATTACGGTCGGATCAACAGCTTCCTACCTGACGATGGTGAAGTTCGCCTCATCACCATCACCGACAAGCAGTTCGGGCGCATGGAAACTCACTGGGGAAAAATGCGAAAACCCGCCCCGGCGACGCCCCGACAACTCGAATTATTTTAGAAATTCTGCCCGCAAACCCTTGACGCCCAAGGGTTTGCGGGCGGACAATTGTAACTGATCCGCGTCTGAGGGCAAGTCACAACCAATCATCCATCCGGCAATCGCGGAAGGAATTGTAACTGATCCGCGTCTGAGGGCAAGTCACAACTCCGCGGCCGAAACGGAAATCGCGGATCTATTGTAACTGATCCGCGTCTGAGGGCAAGTCACAACCATAGCCATGAACCTCATTCAAAGCACCCGATTGTAACTGATCCGCGTCTGAGGGCAAGTCACAACCGAGCGCAGCGAGATCGAACCAGTCCCTCCATTGTAACTGATCCGCGTCTGAGGGCAAGTCACAACACACCACGCCATCGGCCGCGTAGACGCCGTATTGTAACTGATCCGCGTCTGAGGGCAAGTCACAACTGCGGAGCACACTGCAAATCCACGATCTCGATTGTAACTGATCCGCGTCTGAGGGCAAGTCACAACACGTTGGGCTCTCGGATCATTGCTCGCCTCATTGTAACTGATCCGCGTCTGAGGGCAAGTCACAACCAAGCTGCACGAAGGGACACGAAG
>JAMCWO010000308.1 GCA_023481165.1 Planctomycetota bacterium
CGTGGACGAGGTGATCTACGGCAGCGTGGACCCGTGGCCGACCGGCGCCGACGGCCAAGGCCGCGCCCTGCAGCGTCTCCACGCCGAAGCCGCCGATTCCGGCAACGCTCCCGACAACTGGCACGCTGCCCCACCCACCCCCGGCCGGTAGCCTGACTCCCCTGTGCAGGGTGCCATGCCTACGCTCGCGCAGGCATGTCTTGACCACCGTCTGCGGACCTGCCACATTTCGTTGAGCCCTGCCATCGATGGGAAAATGAATTCAGGCTCCGGCGCATCCTGCGTGCGACGGTTTTCGATCCGGTGCACGAGGCATGTTGTCGGTCATCTCTATTGCTTACGTGAAAGCACTTCCAGGGAAATGAGCGTTTCCCCGACTTGCTCGCGCCGGCGCCCACCTTTACGCTGAGACCTGTCCATGGACAGGAAAAAGATGTCACACACAGCACATGAAAGGAATGACAATGAAGAACACACGCACAGTCCGGTCGATAACGATATTCGGCGTGGTTATGGTCCTCGCCCTCTTGCTGGCGGCGGGGACAGCCCTGGCCTGTGGGGTGCGAACGCCCGGTTATTGGAAGACCCATCCGGACGATTGGCCCCTCGAGAGCATCTCGATCGGGGCGGACACCTACACGAAGGCGGAGGCGCTGGACTACCTGCTGCATCCGGTGCCGGGCGACAAAAGCTATACTCTGTTCAGCCAGCTCGTCTCCGTTATACTGAATCATGCCGCCTACAACAGCATCGACGTCCTCAAGAACGACGGCACGTTCTACTGGTCGGTACAGTGGTGCCAACACTACCCGCCGGGCAGTGACGTCAGGGGCAATAGTGACGCGTGGAAGATCGGAGAGCCGCTGGCGCAGAAACTGGATGACTACAACAACGGCCTGCTGGGCGTTCCGGCGGCCGACTGAATCGAGGCGGCACAGGACACGAGGATCACAAGGCCGAGCCGTCCTGAGGCGATGAGGGTGGGGTTGGGTTTGGGTCCCCCAACCCGATGGATCGGGTTGGAGAGCCCGTTCCGGGCCTCCAGGAGGGAAATGGCGGGGCCTGTACCATCTGGTACAGGCCCCAGATTATACGGGAGATAAGGTGTGCATTGCACCCCATCTTTATTGCGACCCCGTCGGCTTGGGCTTGCCGAATAAGATGTCGTCGAGGTACAGCATGCCGGTAGCGCCCGCTTTCGGACTGGCCTTATCGCCCACACCGATCGTGAGCTTCTTGACAGCGGCCAGATTGACGCCCGCCAAGTCGCTCGATGGAATCCGCCACTCGGTCCAGTCGGAGGCGGTGGTGGCCACAGGATCGGCGCCGGTGACCGTCTTGGACTTGCCGGCCTTATCCTCGACCGTGATGTACAGCGGGGCGGCGCCGTTGCTCCATTGGGTCACCCCGATCGATTGGCTCTGCCAGACGCCGGTAACAGTGCCGGTCGTGGCCACGTTCGAGAACTCCGCCGTGCTGTACGCGCCGGGGCTGTGGCTGGTCACGCATAGCCCAACGTAGACGCCGGCCACCATCGAGACGTTCTGGTCAGCGCCGATCTGGGTCCACGTCTTGCCGTCCGCCGAACGCTCCGCTTTGAAGGCGTTGCCGGTGCGCGTGATCCGGAGCCAGTACGGCATCGTGAGGCCGGCCGCATCCGTGCTGGCGCTGGCGCCGCCGGTCATCGTGCGATACTGGAAGGAAGCGCCGTTGTCCGGCGTGATGACGACCATCGCATGCTTGGAGCCGGCGTCGAGACTCTCCCGGATCATGATGCCCGCCTTGGCCCAGGCGTCGCTGCGCGCGAGGCTGTCCACCTTGGCGGTGATCGAGCCATTGCCGCTGAGCTGCTGGTAGGCGAAGCGGAACTCATCGCTATTGTTCCAGATGTCCGTGCCGGTGCTGGTGACGGTGAAGGCGTTGCCACCCTTATCGACAAAGCCGAGCGGGTAGCCCCGATACCACAGCGCCAAGGTATCGGCCCCGCTGACGGTCCAATCCTGGGGCGTGTCGAAGGTCCGCTGGGCCTCGGAGTAGTAGGGGGACTTGACGTTGTTGTACTCGAACGGCATCGCCTGCTTGCCGGCATGGATGATCGTTTCCTCGGCAAAGGGAGCTTGGAGGTACCCAATGACGGAGCCGGTGCTGTTGGTCCAACCATCGACCCACGTCTCGTAGATGCGGCTGCCCTCGGCATCGGTATACGACTCGAAGTCATCCACCACCGCAAACGGTTGGGTGGTGAAGCTCCAGATGCTGCCCGGATAGGTGGCCGTGCCGATCTCATCGACTTTCCAGTAGTAGGTCGTACCAAAATTGAGCGAGCCAGGAGTGAAACCGTGCTCGGTCACCGACTTCGGGCTCGCGGTCCCGGCCTCTACCGCCGCTTGGTCGGTGCCGAAGACCACCTGATGCGAGGTGGCATCACGGCCGGGCCGCCAATCCAGGGTGCTATCGACGGCAACCCCCTCGGCATTCTGGGCCGGCTGCGGGGCACGGGCTTCCACGGGCACATGGAAGAACCGCACTTCCGCCAAGCCGTACTGCTTGAGACCCATCGTGCTCCAGTTGCTCTTGGCCGTTAGCCGGACACAGCGGGCCATCACGCCGCCCAGATCGACCGTCGTATTGTGGGCGTACCCGGCCATCGCCGATGCCTGGGCGAACTGTACATCCTTCAGCGGCGTCCAGGTCGTTCCATCGGTGGAGTACTCGATCGTCACGTCTTTGAAGCCGTAGCCGAGGATCGGTTCGAATTCCGTGTTGTGGTTCCAGACCCACAGCTCATAGAGCTTGTAGGTCTTGTCGAATTGATACTGAATCCAGGTCGGCTGCGGGCCGGTCATGCTGCTGACCCACATCGCATCCGCGGCCGTGGAGTGCAGGTCGTTGGTCAGGCCGGAGCCGTTGATGGTATTCGCGGGACTGGCGGAAGCCTTTTCGAAGCTGGAGGCGGTGGCCGTCACGCCCATAATCGGGTACGCGTACGGCTCGGTCGCGAACTTCCAAATGTTGCCCTTGAAGACCGTGGCGCTCGGCGGGGCGTTGACTTCATCGACGCGCCAATAATAAGTCTTGCCGTAGTCGAGCGGAGCCGGGGGATCGAAAACCGTGCCTGTCTGGCCCTGGCTGACCAGGACGCCCAGTGGGTCTGTGGCGGTGGCCTTGTCGATGTCGCTGGAGACGAGGCCCAGGTACACATCGTGCGTCTTGGCGAAGGGGCCTGCCGTCCAGCTCAGACTGGTGTCGCGCGGCACGTCCATGCTGCCGTCCTTGGGATTGCGGTCCCAGGCTGCTCCGCTGATCTTGACCACCGTGGGGACATAGTCGCCCTCGTACCACTTGACGTCGTCCACCCAGAACTCCGCCGCGGCAAAGCCCGCGTGGAAGGCGATGTTGGGCGGGGTCACGTCCTCCGTGAACACGGGCGTGGTGGTGGTGTACTCGGCCCATTTGTCGGTCATGGTGACGGTCTTCTGGCCGTAGCCTGTCCAGGGATCGCCGCCGATCTGCGGCTTGAAATCGAGCTGCAGGGTGCTTTTCTTGCACTTGAGGAAAGCGGACAGGGTATACTTCTTGCCTTTCTGAAACACCATGCCGCGCGGCGAGATCCCCAGGTCCCAGTAGTTGGCCGGGGCGGTGGCGACGGTGACGTGCAGGCAATACCGGCCCTCCACCGGCCCCTCGGGCACCGTGGCCCCGGTGCAGTTGGTCACCACTTCCATGGTGGCGCCGCCCCACGTGGTCCACGGCGTGACAACGCCAGTCTCGAAATTGCCGTTGACGATCATATTCTGGGGCGGTTGGGCCTGGCTTGGAGCGGATACAGCGAATCCGATCGACAGGGCCGTCATCCACCAGAGTGCTCGATTTGACATGATCCTTCCTCCTTCCACCCATTGGTTGCAGGCTGTTGTTCCCCGGCCTCCACCGGCGAGATGCTCCTCACACGCGGCCTCGTTGATCGATCTGACGCCGCCACAGTCCTCAACGATGCTGTTTATGATACACCTATTCTCTATTAGCGTCAAGCACAAGTCCCTTGGGACGTGAGATCACGTCTGATGGCAGCTTGGGCAGTGCGCGGATACACTGACTAATGCGCGGATGCTGTTTTTCCGCGGGCCCAGGTGTGGTTTTGTTGTCGGCACGACGTTGACCATCCGACCGCTGGACTGGCGCGCGGGCAAGATCGTGCTGAGCATGAAGTTCATGAGTTCCCGCGTCCAGCGGCCCCAGAAAGTTGATCCGGGCTCCTCCTTGCCGAGCGGGCCGCCCGTCATCAGCACCCAGGCGGCCGCCCACGCGGGGCTGTCTCTGACGCCCGGCGAGCCCATGATCGTAAGCGGGCTCGGCGCCTCCGGTCTCCACGCGTACACCCTGATCCGCGCTGAAGCCCTGGCGAACGGACACGGAACTTGACCAGCAGGTGGCAAATTGGGTACAATATAACATTGGCGGGTGCAGTCTGCTCGCCGTCCATCCGGGGTACGCAGTTACGCGGCTTCCGGCCGCCTGAAGGGAGTACCCCTAAGGGACTTCGTTCGCGGCAGCGGCACAACCGATCCGTGGGAGTCGACAGAGGTGGGGCCAGTGACATATCGCTTTCGACTGTTGCTGGCGGTCTTGGCTCTGGGCCTCGGCGCGGAGGGCTTTGCCCAGGCCCGGCGGGCCGTGCCCGTGCCGGTTGCCATCAACGAGATCATGGCGTCAAACCGCCGGACCCTGGCCGATCCGCAGGGCGAGTTCGACGACTGGATCGAGCTGTACAACAAGAGCAGCGCTGCCGTCGACGTCGGGGGCTGCTACCTGACGGACGATCTTTCCGACCCCACCAAATGGCAGATTCCCGCGAACACGCCGACCGCCACGACCATTGCCGCGCACGGCTACCTGCTGATCTGGGCGGATGGCCAGGTTGCCGCTACCGGCCTGCACGCGGGCTTCAAGCTTAACAACCAGGGAGAAGAGGTCGGTCTTTTCGGCGCTGACGGCGTTACGCTGATTGATAGTTGTTCCTTCGGACCGCAGCAGACGGATATCTCTTACGGCCGGTTCCCCGATGGTGGGCCGGATTGGCGAACGAGCGTGTCCCCCACACCGGGTGCGGCGAATGCCATCCTCTACGAGGGAATTGTCGAGGCGCCTCAGATCAGCGTGGCGAGCGGCTTCTGCGCCGAGCCGTTCACAGTGACGATCACGACCGCAACGCCGGCGGCCACGATCTACTATAGTCTCGACGGCTCCGACCCGTTGAACCCAAATGCGACGAAAAGCCGGTCCGCGGCGTCCATGGGCTCGGTCTACACGACGACGCTGAAGATCACCAAGACTACGACATTGAAGGCGGTGGCGACCAAATCCGGCTGGAAGCAGAGCGGTGTGAGCACGGAGCGGTATGTCTTCCTCGGCTCGGACCTGTTGAGCTTCACCTCGCCGCTGCCGATTGGCGTGATCGACACGTTCGGCAAAACGGTCTCGACGGCCGATGTTCCCGCGTTCGGCTTCTTTGTCAATACCGGCGCGGACGGTCGGGCGGCGGTCACCGGCCCAATTGATTTCGTCGGCCCCGCGTCGATCAACGTCCGCGGCAAGAGCTCTGCCGGCTTCGCCAAGAAGCAGTACCACATCGAGACGCAGGACGGCCAGGGCCGTGACAAGAAGGTGTCGATCCTCGGCTTTCCGCCGGAATCGGATTGGGTGCTCCAGGGGATGTACTCGGACAAGTCGCTGATGCGCAACGTCCTGCCCTACCAGTGGAGTAATGAGCTCGGGCAGTGGGCGGCGCACACGCGCTTCATCGAGCTGTTCCTCAATTCCGATGATTCGGCGGTCACCATGAGCGACTATATCGGCGTGTACGTGTTCATGGAGAACATCAAGGTCGGCTCGAATCGCGTCGATGTCGCCAAGCTCGGGCCCGGCGACAACACGGAGCCGGCCATCTCCGGCGGCTACCTCATCGCCAAGGACAAGGTCGATCCGGAAGACCAGTCGTTCACCACCGGCCGGGGCCTGAGCCTGGTCTTCAAGGATCCCATCGGACCCCATCTCAGTCAGGCGCAAAAGGACTGGATCAAGAACTACGTCAACACGTTCGAGGCGGCGCTGTATGGCGCGAACTTCACGGACCCCATCAACGGCTATGCCCAGTTCATCGACGTCGGCTCCTTCATCGACAACCATATCATCGTCGAGCTGAGCAAGAATATCGATGGTTTTCGCCTGAGCACCTATTATCACAAAGATCGCAACGGCAAGCTCGTCATGGGCCCGGTCTGGGACTACGACCTGTCGCTCGGCAACGCCAACTACAACGACGGCTGGCACGCCACCGGCTGGTACTACAGCCTGCTGGGCGACGGTGATTATCCCTACTGGCGCCGGCTGTTCGAAGATCCCGAGTTCCGGCTGCGCTACGCCGACCGCTGGTTCGGCCTGCGGCGGAATCTCTTCACGACGAACCGCCTGCTGGGGATCGTCGCAGACTATGCCACGCTGCTCGACGAGCCCGCGGCGCGGAACTACGCCCGCTGGCCGACGCTCGGCACGTACGTCTGGCCCAACTGGTTCATCGCCCAGACCTACCGCGAGGAGATCACGTGGATGCAGGGCTGGCTGGCCGAGCGGCTCACGTGGATGGACCGCCAGATCGCTGGGGAGATGGCGCCGGCCCCGCCTGTCTTCCAGCAGCAGGGCGGACCGATCGATCCCGGGTTCGAGCTGACCATGAGCGCCCCGGGGCCGATCTATTACACGCTCGACGGCTCCGACCCCCGCGCGCTGGCAGGGCCGCTCCCGGCGCCGAGGAGCGTGACGCTGCTGCCGGAAAACGCTCCGAAGCGCGTGCTCGTGCCCGCCGGACCGGTGGACGATGCCTGGCAGGGCGGTCAGGCTTTTGACGATTCCGCCTGGACGCCGGTCGTCGGCGGTCCGGGCCCGGTCGGCTACCAGCGCGGCTCCCGCGCTGTGGGCGTCTTCAGCCTCGACCTCACGCCCAGCATGTACGGTCTGCGGACCAGCTGCTATATCCGCGTTCCGTTCTCCTTCCCGGGCGACCTCCAGAAGATGGCGGCCCTGATCCTGCGCGTCCGGTCCAACCACGGCTTCGTCCCGCACCCCACCGGCCTCGAGGTCGGGCGCCGGCGGCGCAGGCGGCGCGCTCATCCGACCGGCTCCAGGGCGTACGCACTCAACGGCCGGACCGGGACCGCCGGCAG
>JAMCWO010000161.1 GCA_023481165.1 Planctomycetota bacterium
ATCCGGGCCGCCAAATCCAGCCGAGGTGCAGTCTTTCGTAGTGGATCAGCACCAGCAACACCGTGCAGATCGCGGTGCTGACGAGCATGGCCGGGATGTTTGCGCGGTTGGCCCGGTGCCGCGTGAGCAGGCCCAGGAGAAAGACACCGAGCATGGGGCCGCCGGTGAGGGACAGAATCTGGAAAGCAAACCAGAGGATATTCCCCACCGGGGCGCATACCGCTGCGAAGCCGGCCAGCAGGAGGCCGAACGCGACGACTCCCAGACGAGAGACCAGCAGGTAATGCCGCTCGGGGGCCTGTCGCCGGATCAGGGGGCGGTAGATGTCGCTGACGAACGACGCGGTCAGCGAGCTCAGCGGAGAATCGATGCTGGCCATAACGATGGCACCAAGGACGAGACCCTTCAGACCGGCAGGCAGGACTGTTCGGACAAAATAGGGGAAGATCTCCTTTGCCTCCTGCGGCTGC
The DNA here is from genome assembly GCA_023481165.1 of Planctomycetota bacterium. Taxonomy (GTDB): domain Bacteria; phylum Planctomycetota; class Phycisphaerae; order Sedimentisphaerales; family Anaerobacaceae; genus PLanc-01. Next base: position 471 of record JAMCWO010000161.1, read on the forward strand.
GGCAACTCGGGATGTCCGGCATAAAAGACGTACAGAAGTGTCCCGATGAGCAGGTAGAGCCAGTAAACCGGCAGGACCGCAACCATCGTGGCCACGATGGTCTTCTGACTGCTGCGCCGGGTCTTAACGGTCAGGAGCCGCTGCACCATTTCCTGGTCGGCGCCGAAGGAGACCAGGCCAGTGAAGAAGCCGCCGGCCAAGCCCGCCCAGAAGGTGCTGGCGTCGTGCAGGTCCAGCCGGAAATTGAACGTGCTGAGCCGGCCAGCGGCCTGAGCGGTTCGCAGGGCCGCCGCCGCACCGCCGTCGATGTGGGAGATCACGTAGCCAACCACCAGCACGCCGGCCGCCACGAAGAAGATCGCCTCATACGCGCCGGCCCAGACGACCGCTTTGATGCCGCCGAAAGCGATAAAGAGAATGCTGACCGCGGTGAACAGAGCGAGGGTCGAGGCCAGCGGCCAATCCATAATGCTCCCTACCGCCATGCAGGTCGCGTAGAGCCGGACCCCGGAGGCGAGCAGACGCGTGACAAGGAAGTAGATCGAGCCGGTGTATTGGGTGGCCGGCCCGAAGCGATGACCCAGGAATTCGTAGATGCTCGTGCACTGGTACTTATAGAATGCCGGGATGAAGAGGAAGGCCACGGCCAGCCGGGCGACCGCCAGACCGATAATGAACTGAATCCACCGCCAATTGCTGATGAATGCCGTATGGGGCATTCCGACGATGGTCAGAGCACTGATCTCCGTGGCGACGAAGGACAGACACGCGACCACCGGAGGCACGCGCCGGCCACCGAGAAAAAAGTCCGCCGTGTCCTTCTCCTCGCGTCCGAAAATATAGGAGATAATGAACAGCAGCAGGACTGCCCCAGCCACGATCAGGCCATCGAGTCCGCTGAGCGATCCGGCGAGTTGTTGCGAGATCATCTCTTCGATGATCCTTCATCCTTTCCCGGAACGGCCCGGTAGGGTGCGTATCACGCCCCCTTCCTCTATTGGGTGGCACGGGCAAACTCGTTTGCCCGTGGGCGACCACACAGTTAAACCCATCCGAGGGAGCCCGGTCAAACAAGTTTGGCCGTGCCGCCCAGGAAAATCGGCGTTCTTCAGATCGATATGGCCTTGCGCAGGAACTGGTCGCATTCGTCGAGAATTCGCAGCGCGTTGGGCAAATCCACTTGGCGAAAGTGCATCACGATGGCGGCTTTGACCTTGCCCTCGGCCCGCCGGAGCAGAGCTTCGGCCCGGCGGCGCGACAGGTGCGTCAGCTCCATCACGATCCGCGCCGAGCGGTCGCGCAACTTGTTGTTCACGGCCCGCAGATCGACCATGAGATTGCCGTGAACCTTGCCCAGCTTGATCATGGCCGTGGTCGTCAGCATGTTGAGCACGAGCTTGGTCGCCGTGCCCGCCTTCATCCGCGTGGATCCGGTAATGACCTCGGGGCCGACGACCGGGTTGATGATGATATCGGCAGTCAAGGACTTCACCGCTTCCGGTGCGCACGTGACGAAAATGGTCGCGGCACCGATTTGTCGCGCCCGCCGTAGAGCGCCGCGGACAAACGGCGTCATGCCGCACGCGGCCAACCCCACCACCACATCCTTCGGACTCACGCGTCGCTTGTCGATGGCTTTGGCGCCGTCCTCCGGGTGATCCTCCGCCCCTTCGATGGAGCGGACCAGGGCCCGCCGGCCGCCGGCGATGATCCCCTGGACGAGCGTGGGCGGGACGCCGAACGTGGGCGGACATTCCGAGGCATCGAGCACGCCGAGTCGGCCGCTGGTGCCGGCGCCGACGTAGAAGAGCCGGCCGCTTTCGCGGAAGCAGTCCACAATGAGGTCAATCGCGGCGGCGATGCTCTCACGTTGCGTACCGACCGCCTGCGGCACCATCCGGTCCTCGGAGTTGATCAGATCGACGATTTCCAGGGTGGAGAGGGTGTCGATGTGGGTGCTTTTCGGATTGCGTTTCTCGGTGGTTGGCAGGCACTTGCGCGTTGTCATCGTCCCGGCACGATCTTTCCCATAACGACCGGTTCGCTCGCCCCCGTGGCGGCGGGAATGTTATTGGCGATCCCCTTGATCGTGGCATACGCCAGCAGGGCGAACGAGACGGCCTCCTTGGCATCGACGCTGATCCCGAATTCGTCCGTCGCGCGGATTCTAACGTCTTGGAGCCGCTGCTGCAACATTCGCACGAGCGTCGCATTATGCGCCCCGCCACCGCACAGGATCATCTCATCCGGCAGTCGCGGCAGGAACCTGCGATACGCCAGAGCAATGCTCGATGCGGTGAAAGCGGTGGCCGTCGCGACCATATCTTCGGGCATGAGCCTCTCTCGACAAGCTCGGCGGTAAAACCACTCGCAGTATTGCTGCCCGAATTGCTCCCGCCCGGTCGACTTGGGCGGCCGCCGCCGAAAGAAAGGATGCCGCAGCATCTCCCTTAGAAGCCCTTCATGTACCTCCCCCTCCGCCGCCATCGCCCCATTACAATCGTACTGGCGCTTCCCTTTCGTGACCAGGCGCATCATGCCATCGATGACCATATTGCCCGGTCCGGTATCGAACGCCAGGACATCGTTCGTAGGGTGGGCTGTGCCCACCAATGATCGTCCCATTCCATCTCGCGGGGATTGGTGGGCACAGCGCAGGGTTCCCAAACGCAAACTTCCGCGTTTGGGGGCCCCCACCCTACGAGGAGGAAGAAACGTCAGATTGGCGATGCCGCCGATGTTCTGGACGGTCCGGCACAAGCGCTCATCGCGAAAGAGCACACAATCGGCGTAGGGCACCAAAGGCGCTCCCTCGCCGCCGGCGGCCATGTCGCGCGGCCGAAAATCCGCCACAGTTGTAATCCCCGTGCGCTGGGCAATCCGGGAAGGCTCACCGATCTGAAGCGTGGAGCCGATCGCCCGGCCACCGTACCGGCCGCCTTTCGGATAGTGGTAGATCGTCTGCCCGTGCGAGCCAATGAGGTCGATGGCGCCAAGGGCAATGCCGCTCTTCTCGCAGAGCTGAATCACGGCGTCGCCCAAGACCTCGCCCAAGACATGGTTATAGTGGCAGATCTGATCCAGCCGGGCCGTTTCCGGCCGGCAGAGACGGAGAATCTCTCTGCGCAAGGCCGACGTGTACGGAAACGTGTCGAAGGTCAAAACGCGGACCTGCGGCGCGCGGATATCCACAATGGCCACACCGACGCCATCGGCGGAGGTGCCGGACATGAGCCCGGCCACCCGCAGTTTGTCTTTTGATGCCAGTTCTGCGATCACGTTGCCCATGGAAGCATGGATTATAACGACCGCGCCGCAAGAATCGCAATTGCTTCCCGTGGGCTGAATCCCCGCGCTGAACCGCACCCCGGCGATACCAGTAAAGCTCACGTGGTATGGATTCGGATTGACTCGTGCTCTGCGCTTGTCATCCTGAGCGCAGCGAAGGATCCGGGCTGAGAGCGAGAGAAACCTCCCGTTCAGTAGCCAGATCCTTCGGCTTGGCCTCAGGATGACAGAATTCGTGACGCACAGGCTTCTCCGAATCCGTATGAGGATGTCGGCATTTGTGAGACGGAGAAATCGCCATGGCCGGGAACGATACAGCGAATGCCGAGCTGAATCGGCTGCGGGAAGATGCGCAAAGGATCAAGAACTGGAAGCGCTGGGGGTCCTACCTCTCGGAGCGGCAATGGGGCACGGTGCGGGAAGATTACTCGGCGGACGGCTCGTGCTGGGAGTATTTCCCGCATGATCAGGCCCGCAGCCGGACATACCGCTGGGGCGAAGACGGCATCCTCGGACTGACCGACCGCGAGTGCCGGCTGTGCTTCGCTTTGGCCCTGTGGAATGGCCACGACCCGATCCTGAAAGAGCGCATGTTCGGCCTGACCAACCATGAGGGCAATCACGGCGAGGACGTGAAAGAGCTCTATTATTACCTTGATGCGACACCCACGCACTCCTACATGCGCGGCTTGTACCGCTACCCCCAGAAGGCATTTCCCTATGCCCGGCTTCTCGAAGAGAATCGCCGACGGGGCCGCGATCAGCCGGAGTTCGAGATCCTCGACACCGGCGTATTCGATAATTGCCGGTATTTCGACATTTACGCCGAATATGCCAAGGCCTCCGACAATGATATTCTGATCCGGATCACCGTCTGTAATCGGGCCGGTCGGGAAGCGACCCTGCATCTGCTGCCGACGCTGTGGTTTCGCAACACGTGGGTCTGGGGCTGTCGCCACGAGGAGGACTGCACGACCAAGCCTACCCTGGAAAAGACGGGCGTATCCACGCTGCTGGCGGAGCACGAGACGCTGGGCCGGTTCCTCGTGGAGATCGGCCCCGACCCGGCCGGACAGCCGCCGCCGGTGCTGTTCACGGAGAATGAAACGAATGTGCAGCGGCTCTTCGATGCGCCGAACCCCACGCCGTACACGAAGGATGCGTTCCATGAGTACGTGATCCACGGCAACAAATCGGCCGTCAACCCCGCGACGCAGGGGACCAAGGCGGCCCCCTACTATCGCTTGAAGGTCCCGGCGCACGGGCAGGTGCAGGTGGAGCTGCGCCTCTATGACCAGGCCGAGCACATCGGCGAGCCTTTGGGCCATGACTTTGACGGGATCTTCCAGCAGCGGATCGCGGAAGCCGAGGCCTTCTATCAACACCTCCTTCCCAAGGGTCTGAGCCCGCAGGCCCATTCCATCGCCCGCCAGGCGTACGCCGGGCTGCTGTGGAGCAAGCAGTTCTACTACTACGTGATCGAGAACTGGCTCGACGGCGATCCCAAGATGCCCCCGCCCCCGCCCGAACGCTGGGAGGGACGCAACTGCGACTGGCGGGACCTGTTCAGCCGCGATGTGCTCTCCCTGCCGGACAAGTGGGAATATCCGTGGTTCGCCTCCTGGGACACGGCGTTCCACATGATCTGCTTCGCCCGGCTCGATCCGGAGTACGCCAAGAAGCAGCTCATTCTCTTCCTGCGGGAATGGTACATGCACCCCAGCGGCAAGATCCCCGCCTACGAGTTCAAGTTCTCCGACGTGAACCCGCCGGTCCACGCGTGGGCCTGCTGGCGGGTCTACAAGATCGCCTGTCCGGGCGGTAAGCGGGAGCGCGACCGGGCATTTCTGGCCAGTGCCTTCCAAAAGTTGTTGCTCGATTTCACCTGGTGGGTCAATCGCAAAGATCCGACCGGCCGGAACATCTTCTCCGGCGGATTCCTGGGTCTGGACAACATCGGCATCTTCGATCGCTCCAAGACCTTGCCCAGCGGCGAGGTCCTCCAGGAGGCCGATGCGACCGCCTGGATGGCGTTCTTCTGCGGCACCATGCTGTCGATGGCCCTGGAGCTGGCTCGAGACGATCCGGCCTATGAGGATATGGCCTCCAAATTCTTCGAGCACTATGTCTCAATCGCCAGCGCCATCAACACGCTCGGCGGCACCGGCCTGTGGGACGAAACCGACGGCTTTTATTACGATCAGATCCGGTGCGGAGAGGAGATCTGGCCGCTGCGGGTGCGGTCGCTCGTGGGCCTGCTGCCGCTGATCGCCGTGGAGATCATCGAGCAGGAGGCCATCGACCGGCTGCCCGGCTTCAAGAAGCGCATGCAGTGGTTTCTGAAGAACCGCCGGGACCTGGCCCAATTCATCTCGTACATGGAGTCCCGAAAGAAAGATGGCCCGGAGCTGCACTACCTGCTGGCGATTCCTTCGCTCGACCGGCTCCAGCGGGTGCTGCGCTATATGCTCGATGAAAACGAGTTCCTTTCCCCGTTCGGTATCCGCTCCCTGTCCAAGTTCCACAAGGATCATCCCTTCTCCATGTGGATGGGAGGCGTGGAACACCGGGTCGAGTATTGGCCCGGCGTATCCGAAGGGGGCCTCTTCGGCGGCAACTCCAACTGGCGCGGCCCCATCTGGTTCCCCGCCAACTACCTGCTCATCGAGGCCCTGCAACGCTACGATCACTACTATGGCCCCTCCTTGCAGGTCGAGTTCCCCACCGGCTCCGGCCACAAAAAGACCCTCGGCCAAATCGCCCTGGAATTGTCCCGGCGGCTGACGCATCTGTTCCTGCCGGATGAAGCCGGCCATCGCCCGCCCCGTCCGGGATCCTCTCTGCCGTGCGAGTCCGAGGAACCGATACTTTTTCACGAGTACTTCCACGCGGAGACGGGCGAGGGCCTGGGCGCCAGTCACCAGACCGGCTGGACCGCCCTGATCATCCGCTGCCTCGAAGACGTGGCCCGCAACGGCGCCATGACACGCCCGTAGTCATACGGGCTTGTCACGGGGGAACGGGACAAGAGATTTCTCGGGCCGATGCACAGAAATATCGCGCCCAAAGTCGCATTTCCGCCGCAGAAACACGCTTTCTCGTCACCGCAGAAAAATTTCTGCCTTTTTCCGCTTGACATGAAATTACATGTGTAATATTATTCTCGCAATTACGGTTGTAATATTTGGAGATGGTCGTATGAAGAACGTGCCGAGAATCTCGGAAGCCGAATGGGTCGTGATGCAGGTCCTGTGGTCCAAGGGCACCCGGACCGCCAACGACATCGTGCAGCAGCTCAAGGGCCGGGTGTCCTGGAACCCGCGGACCATTCGCACCCTGATCAACCGGCTGCTCAAGAAAGGCGCCATTCGTTTCGAGAGAGAGGGCCGGGAGTACACATATTCGCCGGCGGTCAGCGAGGAGCAGTGGACCCGGCAGTAAAGACCGT
>JAMCWO010000019.1 GCA_023481165.1 Planctomycetota bacterium
GAATGGCCGTCGTTCTTGTCCAGCCCCGAGCCATCCACGGTCCTTTCCCAGCCACTACCGGCTTGTGCACTGGAAGCTTTGGCAGTCACGTTCTTGATCGGATACGTCAAGGCGGCGGTCGTAAACTTCAGGACCGGCCCTTTGTAGATGACGGGAGCCGCATCGGCCCTGACGAAATCCACGCGCCAGTAATAGGCTCGGCTCAGGTCCAGCAGTCCGGCGGGGTTGTAGGTACTTGCCGTCTGCCCTTGGCTGACCAGGACATTCTGCGGATTCGTTCGGCTGGCGGCGTTGACCGCTTCCTGTGAAGTCCCGAGGTAGACATCACAGGCCGGAGCGGACGAAGGCAGCGTCCAACTCAGGACCGCATCGCAAGTCACGTCTGTCGCGCTGGGACTGGGAGTCACCAGCGACTTCGTGAGGACTCCCAGGTCCTTCTCGTCCACGACTCCATCGCCCCAGGGGAACGGACCGATGTCGCAGGGCGAGTTGCTCTTGCCCCAGTCGGCCACCAACAGGGCCATGTCCTTCTCATCGACCTTGCCGTCGCCATTGAAGTCCACGATGGGGAGGATGGGCGCCTGCCAAGGTATATTAGCGCGGTCGGGATAGTCCCAGGCGAAGTACAGGGCGGAGCCATCCGGAGCCAGGCACGGCCCACAATCGAATTCCGGGCTATTGATGATAGGCCCCAGATTCACCACCGGCCCCCAAGGAGCCCTCTGGCTGGCGCGCCTCGTCATCCAGAGGTCAGAGCTGCCAAGTCCTCCCGGTCGAGCGACATTGAATACAAGCAAAAGCCCATCCGGCGAGAGGCTCGGAAAATTCTCATTGTATGCGCTGTTCACCACGGGGCCAAGATTGACCGGTGTTTCCCAGGGATCCGAACGGCTGGCCCGTGTACTGACCCAGATATCTCCGTAGCCATATCCGCCCGGGCGGCCTGAGGCGAAGTAGAGTTCGAGGGCGTCCGGCGACAGCGAAATCCCGCGCTCGTCATACGCGCCGTTCACCTTCGGGCCCAGATTGATCGGTGGATCCCAGGGGCTGGTTCGGGTCGCACGTCTGGTCACATAGATGTCAATCCCGCCGTAGCCTCCGGACCGGCCAGAAACGAAATAGAGCTCCAGACCGTCGGCGGAGATAGACGAGTCTGCCTCAAAGCTCGCACTATTGACAACAGGCCCGAGATTCTCGGGGGGCCCCCAGTCGTCCTGTGGCGAGGCCCGTTTCAGTACCCAGAGGTCGAATCCGCCCGGTCCCCCCCAGCCGAACATCTCCAGGCCATCCGAGGAAAAGCTGCTCACAAAGCGATTCTGTTTGGGGAAAAACGACGGCACGGCCACATCAAGACTTATTGGCGCGCCGAAGGTGAAATCCGCCCGCGCCGACGGCGCATCCAGACCTGCGAGGAAACCCAAGCCCACGAATGATGCTACCACCAGCGGAATCTCAAACAGCTTCATTTCGCACCTTCCCTTCTGCCCGAAGGCAACACGTAATTGCTGCATTCCGTCTTCCTGTTTTTCGAGGAAGACCACGAGTTGATAGCCAAAGGGTCCGTTGAAGGCACGCACCCAGGTCCACGGTCGGTCGAGCCGGAAACCCGTGGAGAGACCATGGTTCATCAAGGCGGACCCGCGGCGCATGTCGGCGTTGGCCTGGGCTCGCTCGTGCAGATGCTCGTAGCACTGGGCACGGTCGAGATAGGCGTCGGCATCCAGCGGGTCCGTCTCAATTCTGCGCGTGCACAGATGCAGCATGTCGCGCCAGTGCTCCTCCAGCGTCTGCACTGGTGCCAGCGCTTCGATGGTGGAGACATTGGGGTCGAGGTCGGCGGCCCAAATTTCAAAGCAGGGTGGGCCCAGATGGAAGACAAGCGCCGTTCCATTCGCCGCCCACGTGCCCCCCCTGATCCGCATCGGACCACCAAGCACCTTCACGGGTTCGCGTCTGTCGAAGCGGTAAATCCATAACCCGCCCGTGTTCCACACACCGCCATACATGCCCACGCACAACTCATCGCCCGTCGGAGACCATCCAGGCATAGCCATCGCATTCGGCATCGGCCACTCAGCAACCAATCCCTGCGAATCCAAGTCTTTGACTTTCAGCCCGCCTTCCACGTAGGCTACGCGCCGATTGTCCGGCGAGACCGACGGGAAAGAGTACGAACACGTCAGGATCTGTCTGGGCTTGGCGTCCTGGTCGATGATGGAGATCGAATTGAAGGTGTTGTCAACGCGCGATTGATAGTAAACGCACGTGGAGTCTCGCCCCCAAGAGGGATAGCCGCCAGGCGTCAATCGTCTGGGCTCGGTCCCGTCCGAGTTCATGACCCAGACTTCTTCGTCAGCCCTTGGACGATCCTGGCTCCGGCGCTCGGCGGTGGTCAACTCCTCCAAGCGCAGGGCCTGGCAATCGCGCACGAAGGCGATCAACTTGCCATCCGGCGACCAGCAAGGGTCCTTGCCGGGGACGATGAGCAGGTCCATCTCCTTGGTGGTCGGATCGAAGAGGGCCACACCGCTATAGCCCTGCACCCCCAGACTGAAGACCAGCTTCTTCCCATCGGGCGACCATTGGCCCCCGAAGCAGTCCCTGATCACGCAACGAGCTTTGGCCGAGAGTTCATGATAGGTCTCCTCGGCCTCCACCATCGGCAGGAAGACTGCTCCCGCTGGCGCGCCGCCCGGCGGATGCCAGGACCGCCCGGCCGCCAGGGCGTCGAATACGTATTTCCGTCGCCAGTCCTCGAAGCGAAGGTGAGACTCCTGGCCAGGGCGGATGATCTGCCGGAATACGGCTTCCGCCTTCTCGTAGTCGCCCAGGGCCGTCAGGGTGTAGAACAGGTGGTACTGAAAGATCGGATGGTCCGACGACAGTTTCAGGTACTCCTGAGCCTCTGCCATGACGCGCTGGTAATCACCCATTCGCAGAAGCACTTCGTTCCGCTGAGCGCACAAGTCCACATATTGCGGATCGTCTCTGGGCGTAAGCACAATCGCGCTGTCATACGCGTCAATTGCCTCCTGGTACTTGCCCAACTCGCGCAGTGCCCTGGCCCGCAGAGAATAGCCCAGCGGATCACCTCGGCGCAGGACAGTCATGACCAAGGTATCATCCTTCATCTTCTCGTACTTACGGGATGCATAATACGTGAAGGCCCGCTGCCTGAGGGACTCATAGTGCTCCGGGTCAAGCTGCAAAGCCTGGTTGAGCGAAGCAAGTTGCTCCCTAATCGTGGCCGCGGTGATGGCCCGCAGGAAATGAGCCTCCGCCGTCTCTGGGAGCAAGGCTTCGGCTTGGCGGCGGTGTTCTTCGATCTCTTCCGACTTCTCGGCCTTGGGTGATTGACTCTCCCAAAGGATGCGGGCCAGCAGGGAATGGGCCGCTCCGGCGATTTCCTCACGCTCCTCAAGCAGCCTGCCCAGCATGGCCGTTGCCTCCTCGGATCGGCCGTCCTCGGCGAGGATGCTAGCGCAAAGGAGCCGCGCTTCAGGGCCCGCGTGCGGGCTATCAAAGATGCGTTGAATCGTCTTGAGGGCGGCTCCGCGTTGCCCCTCCGCATGTTGCTTGCGGGCTTGGGACAGAATCTCCTTGTCCTGCAAGGCTTGGGCCTGGCGCTGGATACCTTCCGCCTCGGTCAGTCGCTCCCGGTCCCGGCTCCACTGGAAGAGGACAACGGCGGCGATGGCCATCAGGACGACCGTCGTCAAACCGACGAGGGCTTGGACTTGGTGCCGCCGCAGGAACTTCCGCAGGCGGTACGCTGCGCTGGGCCCTCGGGCCAGGATGGGTTCATGCTCCAAATGCCGGCGGATATCCTCGGCTAGACTGCTGGCGGTCTCATACCGCCGGGTGCGGTCCTTCTCCAGGGTCTTCATCACGATCCAATCCAGATCGCCGCGGACCTCTCGTAGGGGCGGCCCCCCGTGGCCGCCCAATGTCGGGCAGGCACGGGGGCCTGCCCCTACAGATTGGGATTTCCGCGTAGCAGTCCGAATCCTTGTGGAGGGCTTGATCGGCTCCTGTTCCCGGATCACCCGCTGCATCTCGATATAGCCGGCCTTGCGGAGTTCTTCCTCGCTGAAGGGTGTGGTCCCGGTGAGCAGTTCATAGAGGAGTACGCCCAAGGAGTAGATGTCCGAGCGGGTATCAATATCCAGATCGCTCAACTCCGCCTGCTCCGGACTCATGTAGGCGGGTGTGCCGATGATGTGAGCATAACGCGTAAAAAGCGTCTTCTCTGTCAGCTTCTGGTCCGTGGCCTTGGCGATCCCGAAGTCGATAACCTTGGGGACGGGCTTACCATCATGGTGCGTAACCATGACGTTGGAGGGTTTGATATCACGGTGGATGATGCCCTTTTGGTGGGCATGTTGCACGGCGTGGCAGACCTGGAGGAATAAGGCAAGGCGATCCTTGGTGCTCAGGCTGTTCTTGTCGCAATACTCAGTGATGGAAACCCCGGTAACCAGTTCCATGACAAAGTAGGGCCGGCCGGTCTCTGTGGCTCCGGCGTCGAGGACCCTGGCGATGCAAGGATGGTCCATCAGGGCCAATGCCTGCCGCTCCGCCTCGAAGCGGGCGATGACCTGGCGGGTATCCATGCCCAGTTTGATGATCTTGAACGCCACCTTGCGGCGGATGGGCTCGGTCTGCTCCGCCAGGTAGACCACCGCCATGCCGCCTTCCCCGATCTTCTCCAGAAGCTTGTAGCGGCCGATGACGGTGCCGGCGGCTTCCGTGAGCGGAAGTGGCACGTCGGCGGCTGCGTGTTCTTCAAAGATCGGCGTGTCCAAGAAAGCACCCACATCGTGATGCCGCAGCAGAGCCTGGACTCCGTCGAGCAATTGCCGATCGGCCCCGCAGGCGTCCTTTACGTAGGCCTCGCGGTCGGAGCGGTTCTCGATTTGGACCGCCGCGTCAAAGATGATCTCTTCTGGTTTTGGGCTGTGATCGGACATTTCGGCACCTGTTCCGTGAGTCCTCATACTACAACGCGCAAAACAGAGCGGGATCGGGCCACCAGTTTCTGCGAATTTTCAAGAAAAGTGGCCTCTGTGCGCGGACAACCGCTCTTCGTTGGCCTACTCCATCTCGCGCAGCAGCCATGCCCGCGCATAGGACCAGTACCGTTTGGCCGTAGTGGAGGAGATCCCGAGCATTTCCGAGGCTTGTTCCATGGTCAGTCCGGTGAAATAGCGCAGCTTGACCAGATCGGCCTTCACCGGATCCTCCTTCGACAGCCTGGCCAAAGCCTCATCCAGCGCCAGCAACCTGTCCTCGGCCGCGGCATCCGTGCATTCCAGATCCGCACCGTCAAGATCCACTCGCTGTTGACAGCCGCCGCGCTTCAGGCTCTTTCTTCGGCGCGCATGGTCCACCAGAATGCGCCGCATCGCCTCCGCCGCGGCGGCAAAGAAATGACCCCGGTTCGCCCAACTCCGGGACTCATTTCCGACCAAACGCAGGTACGCCTCGTGCACGAGCGCGGTCGCCTGCAGGGTCTGGCCGGGAGCCTCATGCGAGAGCTTCTGCGCGGCGAGAACGCGAAGCTCCTCGTAGACCAGGGGCAAGAGTTCATCTGTAGCTTTCGCGTCCCCCCGTTCGATGGCGTTCAAGATGCGTGTGACGTCGGTCATACAACTTCCCACCGTTTCGGACCTCTGGCGGGTATATTCTGTCATGTGGGCGGGGAGATTTCAAGTCTCAGCATCACGGAAACGGCACAAGGGGGGAGTGCGATGGCGCCAGGAACTGACAGTTGGCGGCTCCCGGTTTTCAGCGAAATAGGGATTGGCAATCAGGGGGCAACTACGGCCTCCGGCCTTCGGTCCTCTGTCTTCCGTCCTCCGTCATCTGCGGCCTTGGTTTTCGGAGTGGCCCCGGTGATGGAATCGACGTGGATCTGCGCGGAGCCGGTGATGGCCCGGACCAGCGCTTTTGGGTCCACCGGCACCGGGCCGGTCACCAGTTCCGGCATATTGTAGACGCAGTAACACGAATCATAAAAGGACGGAGAGCGCTGCGGCAGGAGAAAGGGCTTGGCGGGTTGGCCGTCGGCGTCGATGTGGCTGATGAACGGCCGGGTGAATACGCCGCCTTCTCGCTTGCTGCTGAAGGCGATCCAGCGGCTGTTACTGGACCAGCTATGCCAGGCTTCCGCGTATTCACTGTTGATCGGCAACGGGCGGTAGGCCCCGGTCCGGAGGTCCATCAGATACAGGTCGCTCGTCGGTGCAAAGATGGGGAAACAACCGTACTCGGCCATGCAAAACAGCAGGAACCGGCCATCCGGGGACACGCGCGGCAGCAGAATGCTCCGACCGGTTTTGCCGGCGCTCAACACTGTCTCCAAAGGGCCCCAGCGGTCCGTTTCGACGTCGTAGCTGATCCGCATCAGGTCGTATTTGACTTCCCGGTAGCGCGCGGGCGGCACCGTCTCCGTGGCTGGCCACAACAGGGGCGCACTGCAGAAGTACAGGACCTTGCCGTCCGGCGTCCAGCCGGGATAGGTTTCCAGCCGCTGCTTGTCGGCCAAGGCCGGGGCGGTCTTGATTTTGGCCTCGGCGATGTCATAGTAGAAGATCGCGGAATCGAGATCGACCACATCATGGATTTCCGTTCGCGCGCTGTGAAAGAACTGCCGGACATCGTTGATGGAGTAGGCCACGATTTTGCCGCTGGGGTGCCACGCCGTATAGCCGAGCTTCGTGCCAATCTTATCGACGCGGCCCTCGTGCCCGTACAGCGTGGCGCTGGGAAGCGAGCTGTGGCGCATGCCAATGAGAATCTTGTCGGGACTGTTGCCAATGAAGCTGTGGCAATGAACACACCCCTCCCCGAACGACTTGGTGTCGACGAGAGTTTCTTCCTTGAAGCTTTCGAGGTTCCGCTGACAGATCCGCAGGGGTTTGCCGGCGTAGGAGGAGGGGGTCATGTAGCGGTAGACCAGATACGGATCGATTTTCTCCGCCGCGATGGTGTTGATGATGGTCTCGAATTGGCTCCAGGTCCCGGCCGGCGTCTTCACAAAGACGTCGACATACAATTCCTTGCCGGCATTGCGCGTCAGCAGGTCGCGCCAGCGGTTCGGAGGGATCGCGATTTCGCCGGTCTTGCTGACGACTTCGATGGTCTCGCCCGCGGCACAATGAATCCGCGCTTGATACTTCCGGCCGGGTTCGCGGATCACGAAATTCAACGGCGCGATGTTGGGCGGGACCACAATCCCGGCGTAGTCCGGCGCGATCTGGGGCGGTCGAGGCACGGTCACGACGGACTCCGGCGTCTCGTTACGACAGGAAGCCACCGACCATGCCATCATGAAGGCCAGCAGGGCCAGAGGCGTTGTCAAAGATCTGCCTGATTTCATCGTTACCACCAGAGTCTACCGTGCATCGGCAAAAACACGGCCCCTATCTTACTGGCCTCCCGGAGGAAGCCAACGTTTTTCCCGGGAGACCACAAAGCCGCAGACGGTTAAGCTGGGTGGCACGGCCAAACTCGTTTGACCGTGCTTCTATCGATGCGTCTCGTGGTCCAAGAAGGCACGCTCAAGCTTCGCTTGGGCGTGGCACCCATCGCCCGAGTACCTCGCTCGCCACCCCCTCGTCTTACATCCCATTTTTCCGGCCGCCATTGGATTCGCTGCCGCCATGAATTATGATGCAGGGCGGTTCGCAGTGCTGTACGGGGCCGTGCCATGTACACGCCTCTGTCACCCCCGCGCAAGCGGGGGTCCAGGAGAACCGCGGCGCGGATGGATTCCCGCCCCGGATCGAGTCGGGGGCAGGCTCTGCCGGGAATGACAGAAGGCGGCAGTCTTACGCTTACACAGCGTTGTGTCAGAGGCTTCTGGAAAGAAAGGAATTGTGCGGATAGGGCGAAGTATCTCAGGAATCGCCGCAGTGGCGAGTGAAGGTCCTCCGGACCATCACAGGCTGGAGATCTGCTTGTCGGCAGTCATCTTCCTGGGGCTCTTCGTCTACCTGTGGAGAGGGATTGAGCCGCACCTGCTGTACTATGGCTTTGGCGTGTTCACCGCCTATCCGATCGTGATTTGGGAAGGTGCCTTTGTTCGCGCGACCTTCAGTACTCCCGGCGGGCCCGCCCGTGCCTTGGCGGCCCTCCTGGCACAAAGCTACTGCCAGTCGTGGCTGGGCGCCCTGACTGTAGCCGCCATCCTGGGCGTGCTCTTTGTCGGAGTACAGCGTCTGCTGCGCTCCCGGCAGGCAGGGCGGTTCCGAGACCTGGCCTGGATCCCTCTGCTGCTGGCTCTGATGATCTACAGCGACTACTACGAGGACCCGCTGCCTATCCTGCTGACCGTGGGACTGTCGGTCTGGACGGCCATCCTTCATGATGCCCTTGGCACGCGAACCGCGCGCGGGCGGGCCGGGTTGTTTCTGGTCCTCCTGGGTGTGCTCTATTACCTGGCCGGCGCCGCAGCCTTGGTCTTCGCTGCCATTGTGTGCCTGACTGAGGCTCTGCTGCATCGAAGGATCATCCTGGCGCTGGTGCAGGTGATGCTGGCGGTCGCGGGTGTCTTTGTCCTGGGCCGGTTTGTCTTTGGCCTGGGACCTCAGGCGGCCTATGCGGCGGGGACGCCCTGGGACTTGGACAAGCCCCTCAAGTTCTTCCCCGTGGCCAATTGGCTCGCGCTGGCTCTGCATTTCTTCGTCCCTGGTCTGATTCTGGTGGCACTCGGCGGGGAAGCTCTCCTGGCGGCCGATGCCAGGAGAAGCTCATGGCGTAGCCGTGGGAAACGGGGTCGTCAACCTGTCCATGAGGCCCGTCGGTGGCAGGAGGAAAAGGGGACATTCTACTTTTTCACCTGGCACCGTCGCGCGTCCGCTGGCCCGCAAGAAAAAGTAGAATGTCCCCTTTTCCCAAGGCGGCTGGCCGGCGCGTGGGCGCGGGTGGCTCTGCGCATGTTCGTAGTGGCTGTGACGGCGGGGCTGTGCCTGATGGTCTCGCGCACGCAGGCCCATGAGGAGCGGGCGCTGCATTACTATGCCCAACAGCGGGACTGGGATAGCGTCCTGGCCCTGGCCCATCGGATGCGTAGCCAGCACCAGTTCACCCGCTCCGGCGTGTTCGACATCGACCGGGCCCTGGCCCACACGGGCCGGCTCGGCGACGAGCTGTTCGCCTTTCCCCAGGACGACCTCAAGACGCTGTACATGCGTTTTGACGATATGTCCGGGCGTCTGACGCGGGCCAAATCGCTCGAATTGTACCTGGACCTGGGCTGTTTGAACGCCGCCCAGGAAAACGCGTATGAGCTGCTCGCGCACGAGGGACCCTCGCCCCCTGTGCTGGAGGCGCTGGTCCGAATCCACCTGGCAAAGGGAGAGTACGAACCGGCACGCGTCTTCTTGGCAGCCTTGCGCGAGTACGCGGGCAGTGGGCCGTATGTCCGCCGCTGGCAGGCGATTGTCGCAGATCCCACCCGCGCTGAGACTGATCCGCTCCTTGAGTCTTGGCGCAAGGTCAGGCCCACCCGGGACGATACGTCGCTTGGGATTTCCCCGGTGGCGCTGCGAAGCTTGCTGGAAGACAAGCCCGATCACCGCCTGGCGTTCGAGTATCTTATGGCGTGTATTCTCCTGAGAAACGAGCGCGCCGAGCTCATCCGCCGGCTGCCCTTGTTGAAGCCGTTGGGCTACCCGCAGCTTCCCCGCCACTATGCCGAGGCCTTGCTGGTGCAGTCTCTCAAGACCGGCAGGCCCGCCGAGACGTACGGTTGGACCATTGGTCCGGACGTGCAACGCCAATTCGAGGAGATCCGCCGGATCGTGACGCAGTCCCGGGGGAACGACCGGATGCTGTTCGACATCCTCGCGCCCCAGTGCGGGGACACCTACATGTTCTACAGCATGTTCAATCTGTGCGGACTCAAGTGAACCACGGATTCGCCCCCGGTCTCCCGAATCCCACTGCTTTGTGGCGTTCCACAGGTTGTCATCGCCGGCGGAATTGTGTTATTGTCTAAGGCTGTGCGAAAGCCTGTTCGAAACCTTGTGTTGGGGGCAAGTGCGGCGGTTGTGGCGGTCGCCGCCGGTCTGGTAGCCTTCTTTCTGCGCGGGACGCATGTGGATCCGCAGAAGGTCCTGGATTCCTTGGCCCGCGCGACGCCGCCCGGTCGGCTCGTAATTGAGTACCCGCTGGAGGGGACTCTGTTCCCACCCGAGATCAGCGCGCCAACGTTTCGCTGGAAGGATCAAGGCGCTCGCTCGGACCTGTGGCTGGTTTCCCTTGAGTTTGCCGATGACGGAGGACGCATCAACGATTTCACGCGGCAATCCGAATGGCGGCCGGAACCGGCCACTTGGGAGAAGGTCAAGAGCCGCTCGCGCCGGACGCCAGCAGTCGTGACCGTGATCGGGGTCAAACGCCAAACACCGGCGGAAGCTCTGTCCGTCGGACGGGTCGCCATCCAGACTTCCGCGGATGAAGTGGGAGCACCGCTGTTCTATCGGGAGGTGAATCTGCCCTTTGCGGATGCGGTCAAGGACCCGTCCACCATCCGCTGGCGCTTCGGGGCGATTTCGTCCACGGACCCGCCGCCGGTGGTGCTGGAGAAGCTGCCGGTGTGCGGCAATTGCCATTCGTTCTCGGCCGATGGCGCGGTGCTGGGGATGGACATCGACTACGCCAACGACAAAGGCTCTTATGCCATTGCTCAGGTCAGCCAGTCGATGACCCTCGACAGGAATACGATCATTACCTGGAGCGACTACAAGAAGGACGAAAAGGAGCCGACCTTCGGACTGCTCTCGCAGGTCTCTCCCGATGGGAGATTCGTGGTCAGCACCGTCAAGGACGAATCGGTCTTTGTTCCCAAACCCGGCCTGGACTTCTCGCAGTTGTTCTTTCCGGTCAAAGGGATTCTGTGCGTGTACAACCGGCAGACCGGCGCGTTCCAGTCGCTGCCGGGGGCCGATGACCCGAAGCTGGTCCAGAGCAATCCTACTTGGAGCCCGAATGGCAAATACATCGTCTTCGCCGCGACGGAGGCGTACAAGCTCCGGCGCGCCGGCGACGAGCGCAAGGTGCTCCTGAGTCCGGCCCAGTGCCGCGAATTCTTAGTGGAGGGAAAGCCGTTCCAGTTCAACCTCTATCGTATTCCCTTCAATGAGGGCAAAGGCGGTAAGCCGGAGCCGCTCGCCGGGGCTTCTTTCAACGGCAAGAGCAACTTCTTCCCCCGATACTCCCCGGACGGCAAGTGGATCGTGTTCTGCCGGGCCCAGAACTACATGTTGCTCCAGCCGGACAGTGAGTTGTATATCATCCCCGCCGAGGGCGGTGAGGCCCGGCGGCTGCGGGCCAACACCAAGCGGATGAACTCCTGGCACAGCTTCTCGCCGAATGGCAAATGGCTCGTGTTCTCCGGCAAGCCGGATTCTGCTTACACGCGGCTGTACCTGACCCATATTGATGAACAGGGTGAGAGCACGCCGCCGGTCGTGCTGGATCGGCTGACCGCCCCGGATCGTGCGGCTAATATCCCCGAGTTCGTCAACGCCGCTCCCACCGCCATGCGGCAGATCCGCGAGCAGTTCATTGACGATGTCTCCTATGCCCGGGCCGCCTGGGAATGCTTCAAGGGGAGCGATTTCGATGGCACCGAGCGCCAAGCCAGAAAGGCGCTGGAGTTGAATCCAAAGAACGCCGATGCCCTCCATTGTCTGGGACTGGCCTTCTTCGGACGCCAGCAATATGAAGAAGCGATCCGGTATCTGTCGGAGGCCGCCCAGGCCAAGCCGGATGAGGGGGCGATTCAGGCCGATTTGGGGGCGGTCTTTGTAGCCCAGAACCGGCTGGAGGAAGGTATCCGCCATCTGCGTCAAGCTATAGAGTTGAACCCGGAGGTCCACGAGGCGTTTTTCAACCTCGGCCTGGCGGAGTTTCGCCGGGGTAACAAGCCGGAGGCCCTGAAGTGCTGGCTGCGCATGACGGAACTCGAGCCTCATAACTACGCAGCCCAACACAACGTCGCTGCCTTACTGGAGGAACAGGGTAAGCTGGACCAAGCCGTCGAGCACTATCGCCAGGCCGCCCGGCTCAAGCCAGGCGACGCCATGACGCTGGCCCAATACGGAGTCGCCCTGTGTGCCACAGGGGCGACCCAGGAGGGTCTGGCGCAGTTGACCAGCGCGGTGAACCTCGACCCCGCCAATGTCGCCGTTCGCTACCAATTGGCCGCTACTCTGGCGCGGCTCAAACAGCACGACCAGGCGATCGCCCAATTCCTCCGGATTCTGCGGCTCGACCCCCGCCACATGGAGGCACGGGTCGCCCTGGCGGCCAGCTACGCCGAACTCGGTCAGATGGATAAGGCGCTCGGCTCCCTGGAAGAGGCCCTGCGGATCGCCCAGTCCACCGGCAACCAGAAACTCGCCCAACAAATCGTCCAGCGGATCGAGTCCTACCGGCAGCAGAAATAAGCCCCGGAATTGACTACCGCGGCTGCATTGGTGTAGTTCCTCCAATGAGTTTTGATGAGCAACTTCGATAATGGCTGGGTGCCATGCTTACGCTTGCGTAAGCATGTCTTGCCTGTCGAGCGAAACATGTCTACGCAAGCGTAGACATGGCACCCGGCAACAAGTGGACTTGGATTACCGGTCTTGCTCGTCAAGATTCATTGGAGAGACCAGTTGTCAGTTGGCAATTCTCGGATCACAGTTCAAGGACAGCTACTCCGAAGCGGTCGAGGGTGACGGAATCGCCGGTCTTTTGGTTGGTTAGAAGCTCTGTCTTGCCCTCGGGGACTCTCACGGTTTTGGGCTCGTCGGTGTGGTTGAGGAGGAAAAGGAGCCGCCGGTTCGGAGCCTGGCGGAGCGAGACCTCTACGCCGGGAGGGGGCGTGACCACCGGGCGGATGTCGGCGTCTTTCAAGAGCTGGGCGAGCAGGTTGTCGTAAAAGGCGGGCTCCTTGAAGACTGTGCCGACGTACCAGCCTTTGCCTTTGCCGTAGGTGTTTCGCGTGACGGCGGCGTAGGGCTTGAGGTGCCATTGGCCGGTATAACTTGCCTGCGGCGCGGCAGACTCGGGGGTCAGCCAATCGGTGTACTGGATGGCGGTGTACGTGCCGCTGAGGTGGTCCGTGGCGGTCACTTGGCAGGGCGAGTCGGCGGGCAGGGGACTGTATTCCTCGATGCAGATACCCAGGGCAGGGGAGAGCAAGCCGGGCAGGGTCCGGGCATGACAGAGATTGCGCTCGTCCTTGATGCCTGTGCGGCAATCGACGAGCAGGGTGCCGTCGTTCTTCACGTAGGCATCGAGCTTGCCGGCCGTCTCATCGGGCAGGATCGACAGGTCGGGGGCAAGGACCAGCTTGTATTTCGACAGATCGGCGTTGCGGTTCACAATATCTGCGTTGACGCCGGCACGGAAGAGGGCATCGTAGTAGCGGCGGACTGCGGCTTGCAGACTGTTGCCGGTGAAGCCGGGCTGAAATTCGAGGGACCAGAGGTTGTCGTAGTCGTAGAGAATCGCGACGTCGGCGACGACGGTTGTGCCGCGGAGGTAGGGTTCGAGTCGGCGGAATTCTTTGGTGGTCTGAGCGGCTTCCTGGTAGCGGCGCAGGGGCTTGCCGTCGTGGCCGAGCAGGCCGTGCCAGTATTGCTCCCGGCCGACCGTGCAGGTCCGCCAGCGGAACCAGATCTGGCCGTCCGAGCCGTGGGCCAACTGCTGGTAGGCGATCTTGCGGATCTCGCCGGGCCAGGGGTTGCGGCCGAACGCCTCCCAGCCGCAGGGACCCGCCGTTTGCTCCATGATCATGAAATTCTTCCGCTTGAGGCCGCGCATGAGGTCGGCGGCCAGCGAGGCACTATACGGGATGTCGGGCTTGTCGGACCAGATCGGGTAATTGTCCCAGGCGACGAAGTCGAGGCCCTGCGCCATCGCGTAGTAATCCAGGTTCGGGAACAGGCCCATGAAGTTGTGCGTGACAAAGTCGCCGGGACAGACAGCGCGGATGATCTTGACCTGGTCCGCCTGGAAGCGGGCCTGCTGCCAGGTGATGAAGCGTTTCCAGTCGAGGCAGGCGCTGGGATTGCCCATGACCCAAGGCCGGTCGGTGGCGTTGTCGGGGATCGTGATCTGGGACCAGTCGGTGAACTTCAGGCCCCAGAAGTGGTTGCCCCAGGCCTGGTTGAGCGTCTCCAGCGTGCCGTATTTCTCGCGCAGCCACGTCTGGAATTCGGCGAGGCAGGAGCGGCAGTGACATTCCTCGCCGCCGAACTCATTATCGATCTGCCAGCCGACGACGTTGGGTGTTTGGGCGAAGTGCTCGGCCATGGCCCGCGTGATCCGCTGGGAGAGCCGGCGGTAGTCTATATTCGAGTAGCAATTGTGCTTGCGGCCGCCCCAGACGATCTGCGTGCCGTCCGCCTTGGTCCGCAGGGTCTGGGGGTACTTCTGGGCGACCCAGGCGGGCATGACGGCGGTGGGGGTGCCGAGGATCACGTCGAGGTCGTAGCGGGCGAGCACCTTGATGGCATCATCCAGCCAGACGAAGTCGAATTGTCCCTCGCGCGGCTCCATATCGATCCAGGCGAACTCCGCCAATCGGACGACGTTGAAGCCGGCCTCCTTCATGAGCCGGGCGTCGGTCTCCCAGCGCTCACGGGGCCAGTGCTCGGGATAATAGTCCACGCCGATATACATGGCCCGTCCCGGCATCAGAGGCTGATCCGGCGCCGCGGCGGGATTCTGTGCCTGCGCCGAACGGTTATGGCAGCCCAGCGCGGCCAGTGCTGCCGAGCATGCGATGATTCTGACAGCCGTGCGTCGTCTCATTTCGCACCCTTTCAAGTGGTCTGGCGTAGGGGCGAATCATCATTCGCCCGTACCTTTGGTTGCACGTGAGCGCGAGGAAGCCGCGCCAGAAGTCGAATGACATTGTAGAGTCCGTCCGGGACAAGTCAACGTAAGCCCGACGCGTACTGTCGTTGAACGGTTGCGCAACAGGCCTCTTCGTAGGGCGAGCGTCCCCGCTCGCCGAAACCGGAAGAAGTCGTGCGGGGACGCACGACCTACGAGGAAAGTCCCGTAGGGTGGGCTGTGCCCACCATTTTTCGTGTTGGTGTATACTAAATGACACGGGCGCTGGCGCCCGTGATACTGATGGGCAAAGCCTGCCCTCGCGTATGCGGGGGATGCCCATGCTACGGCGTTGTAAGCTGCAATAAATTGCTTCCGGCTCCGACATATAGGGTGTATGGTACCGCGCGCGGCGTGCTGGATCGGCAGCATCGGGTGTGGTGATTCTCACCCCGAAGGCTTTGACATGCGGGCGGGCCGGAGTAGAATGTCGCGACGAACAGGCGGCATAGGCAATAACACACACGGAAAAGCTGAAGGAGATGGAGAATGATGCGGGTAAAGGAAATGGTCGGGTTGGTCGTCGTGGCAATTACTCTGTGGCTGCCTATCGGGGGCTGCATTATCGTTCATGATGGCGAGTGGGAGGGCGGTTTCTGGAGTCACCGGGCCAAGTTCGAGAGGACGGTCGAGCTTCAACATGCGATGCCGACGGGGGGCACGCTGGTGGTCTCCACGAGCAGCGGCTCGATTGAGACGACCGGCCAGGAGACCGACCAGGTGCAGGTCGTCGCCAAGATCACGGCGCGGGCGGCCACCGAGGAAGAGGCCCAGCAACTGGCCGAGCAGGTCCAGGTTCGCTTCCAAGAGTCCGGTGACAAGCTCGAAATCAAGGCGGATAAGCCCACCCTGCGCCGCAGCCGGATCAGCATCAGCTACAACATCACCACGCCCCGACAGACCAGCCTCGACTGCGAAAGCGGCTCCGGCTCGCTCAAGATGCGGGACCTGACCGGCAATGTCCACGCCCGCACCGGCAGCGGGTCCGTCGAGGCGGCCCGGATCAAGGGGGCGGTTCGCCTGCGCTCGGGCAGCGGGTCGGTTCATGCCGAGAACGTCGGCGGCGGCGACGTCGATCTCGACACGGGCAGCGGCGGCGTCCGGCTATCGGAGGCATCGGAAGCAGCGACCTGCCGGGCTCACTCGTCGTCAGGTCCGGTGCATGTCCAGCACGTCCAGGCCAAGTCTATCCGCATGGACTCCGGCAGCGGCGGCGTGACCGGGGAGGACCTCAACTGCGCCAAGCTGAACGCCGGCTCCGGCAGCGGACACGTCACCGCGGCCTTCTCGCCCTCCGCCCCGAACAACCTCGTCGCGGATGTGGGCAGCGGCTCCGGCGGCATCCGGGTGGTTCTGCCGCCGGGATTCGCCGGCCGGGTGGACCTGTCGGTCGGCAGCGGCTCGGTTCATATCGACCAGCCGATAACCGTTCGCGGCGACCTCGGCAAGCGGCACATCGTCGGCACGATCGGCGAAGGCGCCGGCAGTCTTTCCGCCCACACCGGCAGCGGCTCCATCGAGGTGCGGTAGAGGGCGAAATTTTTCGAAAAAAGGGGGTTGCAGGCGAACTGGAGGGCGTATATACTCTACCTGTTGGCTTTTGCGGGCGTAGCTCAGAGGTAGAGCATCACGTTGCCAACGTGGGTGTCGTGAGTTCAAATCTCATCGCCCGCTGTAGGAGTATCTCCTAAGGACGGGAGGCCCCGACGCACTGGGACGGCGGGGCACCGTATAGTATCGACGAGGTACCGGCTAGGTGTAGTTTGGCGTTGGTCGTCGATACGTGGAAGCCTTGTCGCCGTGGCGGCAGGGTCGGAAACGTTCACCTGGCTAAAGGGGCAGATTGTGCTCCGTTAGCCTTTTTTGTTTGGCAGAAGTTCGGTTGGCAGGAACCAGTCAGGCTTTTTGGGAGTGCCGCGATGGCGGATGAGAACGAGGAAACAATGACCTCCGAGCAGGAGGAAGGGGCCCAGGAGGAAAAGCAACCACGGACCGCGAAGAACACCGTAGCAGTCGAGGATGTCGGCCCGTGCAAGAAGAAGGTCGTGGTTGAGGTTCCGGAAGAGACGATCAAAGAGTCGGCGGACGAGCAGTATCGGGAATTGCGCCGGGATGCCGTGCTGCCGGGCTTTCGCAAAGGGCGGGCGCCGCGCCGGCTCCTGGAGAAACGCTTCGGTAAGGAAACCAGCGAGCAGATCAAGGTCAAGCTGCTGGCCGAGGCCAGCGAGGCGGCGATCAAGGACCAGAAGCTGGATATCCTGGGCGATCCGGAGATCGATTACGAGCATCTGGCGCTGCCGGAGACGGGTCCGCTGAAGTTCGAATTTCAAGTGGAGATTCGGCCGCAGTTCGATCTGCCGTCGCTGGAAGGCATCCCGGTGACCCGGCCCAAGCTGGAAGTGACTGAAGGCCAGATCGACCGCGAGATCGAGCAGTTGCAGCGCTGGGCAGGCGTCTGGACGCCGCGGGAAGGCGGCACGGTCGAGCGGGACGACCAGATCATCGCCGGGGTCCGGCAGAATCTGGAACTGACGGACGAGGAGAAGGCCAAGCAGGCCGCCCAGGTCGAGGGCAAGACCGAAGGCGAGCCCGCCCCAACCTATCTGCCCGAGGCCGAGACCAAGCTCGACAACGCCGAGATCTACGTCCGGCCGAACGGCTTCGTCGGGTCGGTGCCCGTCGAGAAGCTCGATGAGCTGCTGGTCGGGGCCGCCGTCGGCGACAAGAAGACCACCACCGTCGAGATTCCCAAGACGTATTTCCGCGAGGAGCTCCAGGGCCGCAAGGTCAACATCGAGATCGAGATCAAGGAGATCAAGTACCTCAAGCCCGCGGAAGTCAACGAGCATTTCCTGTCGCGCTACGAGGTCCAGAGCGTCCAGGAATTGCGGGATAAGATTCGCGACAACTTGCAGGCCCGCCTCGAATCCCAGGTGCGTGAGAACATGAGCGAGCAGGTCTACCAGTATCTGCTCGACAATACAAAATTCGATCTGCCGCTGGACATCGTGTCCCGGCAGGCGCACAACGTCCTGCAACGGCAGTACATGAGTCTGCTGTCGCGCGGGCTGAGCCGCCAGCAGATCGAGGAGCAGAAGGAGCAACTCCAGGCCGGCAGCGAGGAGCAAGCCAAGCAGTTGCTCAAGACCTTCTTCATCATGGACAAGGTGGCCGAGAAGCTCGAGATCGAGGTCAGTGAAGAAGAGATCAACGGCGATATCGCCCGCGTGGCGATTCAGCGGGGCCAGCGGCCGGAGAAGCTCAAGGAGCAGATGGAACGGGATGGCTCGCTCGCCCAGTTCCGCCTGGATGTCCGCCAGGGCAAATGCATCAGCAAACTGCTCGAAACGGCGAACATTACCGAGGCCGCGCCCGAAGAGAAAGCGGGCAAGAGCAAGAAGTCAAAGAAGAAAAGCGCGGCCGAGCCGGAGCAGGGCAAGGCCGAATAGGAAAAGTGTAAAGTTTGAAGTTTCAAGCGGTAGGGTGGGGCTTGCCCCACCGGGAATCCGTGGGATGAGAGGAATTGGTGGGGCAAGCCCCACCCTACGAATGATAAGGATCGTTGGATGTCTGCAAAAGACGACTTCTTGAGACATGTCGACCGGGGCACGGGCATATACGACCAGTACGGCCAGTACCAGCGTTTTCGCCAGATGAGCTTGGACGATATGCTGCTGGAGAACCGGATCATCTTTCTCATCGGCGAGATCAACTACGCCCGCGCAACCGAGGTCATCATGAAGATGCTGTACCTCGACAACCTGAAGAAGGGGCGTGAGATCAGCCTGTACATCAACTCGCCGGGCGGCACGGTGGACGACACGCTGGCGATCTACGACACCATACGGTTCGTCGGCTCGCCGGTGGCTACGTACTGCATCGGGCGGGCCCAATCGGGTGGGGCCGTGGTCCTGGCGGCGGGTGCCAAGGGCAGTCGCTATGCCCTGCCGCACGCCAAGATCATGCTGCACCAGCCGTGGGGCGGTGTGACCGGCCAGGCCTCCGACATCAAGATCCAGGCCGAGGAGATTCTCAAGGCCAAGCAGACAATCAATCGGATTCTGGCCGAACATACGGGCCAGCCGCTCGAGAAGATCATGACCGAGACGGAGCGCGACCGGTACATGACCGCCGACGAGGCCAAAGCGTACGGCCTGATCGACGAAGTCCTCCACGAGGAGGCCCAGAAGCCTGAAGAAGCGAAGAAAGACGCGGGCCAGCCCGTTCAGAAGCCGCCGGAAAGCGGAAAATAAGAGGAGTTTGAAGTGTAATGGCAAACATGGAAGAGATCCTGGTACCTATCGTAATCGAGAAGACCGGTCGGGGGGAGCGATCTTACGACATTTACTCGCGCCTGCTGAAAGACCGGATCGTCTTTCTCGGCGGACAGGTCAATGACTCGGTCGCCAACTTGATCATCGCCCAGATGCTGTTTCTGAGCAATGAGGACAGCAAGAGCGACATTCATTTCTACATCAATTCGCCCGGCGGCGTGATTACGGCCGGCCTGGCGATCTACGATACGATGCAGTTCCTGCGGTGCGACGTGGCCACGTACTGCATTGGGCAGGCTGCCAGCATGGGCGCGGTCCTGCTGGCCGGCGGGGCGGCGAACAAGCGGTTCCTGCTGACCAACAGCCGGGTCCTGCTCCACCAGCCGCACGTGATGGGTATCTTGGAAGGCCCCGCGACTGACCTCGATATCGAGGCCCGCGAGATTCTCCGGCTGCGCGAGCGGATCTATCACATCCTGGCGCACCACAGCGGCCAGGATGCCGCCAAGATCGAGAAAGATACGGACCGCAACCTCTGGCTTAGCGCCGAAGAGGCAGTCAGCTACGGCATGGCCGACCAGATTCTGCAAAAAGCCCCGGAGATCGTCCGGACCGGGCCGGAGTCAGGGCGGCAATAGAGGACTACTGGATGGAGCGCAAGGAGAAGGAGCGCGTAGGGTGCGTATCACGCACCATTCCGCGCTCGGTACGAAGCGGTGCGTGGTACGCACCCTACGGGATGGCGGCGCTGGCGCTGATCCTACTGGGAGGCTGCGGGATCGGCAGCGAGAGGATGAGCCCGCTCGAGATGAAGGTGCGCGGCCTGGAGCGCGAAAAGGCGCAATTGGCGAGCCAACTCGAACAAAGCCAGGTCGAGACGGCGCAGCTCAAAGCCCAGGTCCAAACGCTTGCTGCCTTGCCTCAAAGCAAGCCGGAGAACCTCTTCTATGCCTTGAGTGCCGTGAAGATCAGCCGGCTTACGGACTTCTACGACAAGAACGAGGACGGCAAGCGGGACAAGTTGATTGTCTACCTGCAGCCGGTAGACCAAGCCGGCGACGCGATCAAGACCGCCGGGATCGTGAGCATCCAGCTCTGGAATCTCAACCGCCCCGATGGCCAGGCCCTGCTGGGCCAGTGGCAGGTCCTGCCCGGCGAATTATACAAGCTCTGGTTCAATACTCTCACCTCGACTGCCTATCGTCTCGCCTTCGATGTGGCGACAACGCCCGAGATGCTGGCCCAGCCGCTGACGGTCAAAAGCACATTCACGGACTACCTGACCGGCCAGGTCTTCACCGACCAATACGTCATCCAGCCTCGAACCGACACGCCAAAGCCCTAAAGCAGCGAGAATCATCACGCGTCTCTTCTGTCATCCTGAGCGATTTCCTTGACAACGAAGGCCCTCCCTCATACTTTTGGGTACTCTTGTGGTAACCATCGATGAGGCCGTGAATGTGAGGACTTACGGGAGGGCCATGTGAATAGCTCCATTACTTGCCCGAACTGTGATGCGCAGATCGAGATCACCGAGGTCATCTCCAGTCAGTTGCGCGCGACGATTCGCGGTGAGCTGGAGACCGAGCTGAGCGCGGTCCGCCAGCGGCTCAAGCAGCAGCAGGACGACCTTGCCCGCCAGCAAGGGGAATTGCAGAAGAAGATGGAAGCCGTCGAGGAGCAGGTCCGCACGAAGCTGGGCCAGGAGAGGCAGGCTCTGGAGCGCCGGATTCGCGAGCAGATGCACGTCGAGCTCAAAGACCGGGACGATCAGCTCGGCGAGCTGAGGCAGCAACTCAAGGCGGCCCAGGACAAGGAACTGGCGGCCCGCAAACGCGAACGCGAGATCGAGCAACTCCAGGCCCAACTCGACCAGGAGAAGCTGGAACTCGAGCAGAACCTGCGCAGGAAACTGGAGGATGGCCGGGCCGAGCTGATCCGCCAGACTCGCGAGAAGGCCCGGGAGGAACTCGGCCTCGAACTGAGAGATCGCGAGGCGGCCCTGACCGAGGCGCAGGCCAAGGTCCTGCAAGCGCAGCAGAAGGAATTGGCTTTTCTCAAGGAGAAGCGCGAGCTGGAGGAGAAGGTCCGCAGCGTCGAGTTGGAAGTCACCCGGCGAACCCAGGAAGAATTGAAGAAGGTGCGGGAGCAGGCCGTGAAGGAGCTGGATGAGCAGCACCGGCTCAAGCTCCTGGAGAAAGAGCAGCAGGTGGAGGCCCTCCGCCGGCAGATCGAGGACTTGAAACGCAGCGCCGAGCAGGGCTCGCAGCAGGCGCAGGGCGAGGTCCTGGAGGTCGCTCTCGAGGAGTTGCTCAAGAGCCTCTTTCCGACCGATGCCATCGAGCCGGTGGCCAAGGGTATTCGCGGCGCGGATGTGATCCAGCGGGTGTACGATGAGAGCGGCATGGATTGTGGCCTGATCCTGTGGGAATCGAAACGCACGCGGCATTGGAGCAACCAGTGGCTGCCGAAGCTGCGCGATGACCTGCGGGTGGTGAAGGCCTCGCGGTCCGTCCTCGTCAGCGAGCAGTTGCCGGAGCACCTCCGCCATTTCGGCCAGATCGATGGGGTCTGGGTCGTCAGTTGGGCTTGCGTCCACCCGGTGGCGCTGGCCCTGCGCGAGGGTCTGATCGCGGTCGCCAAGGGCCGGCGGGCCATGGAGGGCCAGCACAGCAAGATGGAGTTGGTCTACAACTATCTGATCGGCCAGGAGTTCTACAACCGCGTCTCCGGTATCGCCGAGGCGTTCATGACGATGCGGCAGGACCTCGAAGCCGAGAAGCGGGCCTTCCAACGCTATTGGGCCAAACGAGAGAAGCAACTCGAACGCGTGGTCCTGAACACCTCGGGCCTCCACGGCGATCTCCAGGGCATCATCGGCAGCTCACTGCCGGAGATCAAAGGTATGAGCCTCGATGCCCTCGGCGCCAATGATCTGTCCGACGGCAAGGCCCTGCCCGGCGGCGAGGAAACCAACGCGTAGCCGGACTGGGCTCGTACTATGTCGAAAGAGCAGAAGTCACCGAACGTGAAGGAGCGAGGGAAGCGGCGGGGCAAGCCCGCGCGGTGGGTGCGTCTGCTGGCGGTGGTCCTCAGTCCCATTCTGCTGCTGGGATTCGTGGAACTCGTCCTGTCCCTGATCGGCTACGGATACCCCAAGCGTTTCTTCCTCCCGTGGAAAGTCTCGGGACAGACCATCTACCTGGCCAATTCCCATTACGCCGAGCACTTCGTCCCCAAGCCGCTTTCCCGAACCCCCGAGCCGGGTGTACTCGGCCCCAAGGGCGACTCGACGGTGCGCATCTTCGTCCTGGGCAGCTCCGCCGCGTACGGCGACCCGGAGCCGGCCTACGGTTTCTGCCGGCAGTTGGAAGTGCTGCTCAACGAGCACGCCGCGGGCAAATCGTTCGAGGTCATCAACACGGCGATGACCGCCATGAACTCCCACGTCGTCCGGCGCATCGCACAAGACTGTGCCCGGTTCCACCCGGATCTGTTTATCGTCTGGATGGGCAATAACGAGGTGGTCGGTCCCTATGGACCGCCGACGCTGCCGCCGTCGCTCTATGCCAGCCGCCGCTTCATCAATGCCTGCATCACGGCCAAGAAGGAAACCCACATCGGGCAACTCCTTAAGAACGTCAGCGAGGGCTTGCGGGCCCGGGGCCGGCCCGCGAAGAAATGGCAGGGCATGGAGGGCTTCCTGGCGAGCCGGATCGCCGCCGACGATCCCAGGTTGCCGGTCTGCTACCGTCACTTTCGCGACAACCTCAGCGATATCGTTGGGACCGGGCAGCGCTGCGGCGCGGGCGTCATTCTCTGCACGGTCCCCACCAATCTGCGCTCCTGTGCCCCGTTCGGCTCTCAGCACCAGGCGGGTTTGACGCAAGACCAAACTATGGGCTGGGACCGCGCGTTTCGATTCCCACAGGATCAGGCCACAGGGAAGGATTTCGCCGGCGCCCTCGCGGCGTACGAGCAGGCCCGTCGGATCGATGCTTCTCCTGCCGACCTGGCCTTCTGCAGGGGCCGATGCCTGGAGGCTCTCGGCCAAGCCGAGGAGGCCCGGCGTTCGTGGGTCGAGGCCCGTGACCTGGATGTGCTGCGCTTCCGGGCCGACAGCTCGATCCTGCGTGTCATCCGCGCGACGGCCCGGGCGGTCCCCGGGGTCAGGCTCCTCGATCTGGAGGCGGATCTGTCCCTGTCCCCGGTGGAATTCTTTGTCGATCACGTGCATCTGAATATGGAGGGCAATTTCCGGGCGGCGTGCGCGGCGCTGCGCATGATTCGGGAAATGATGCCCCAGGCGGGGCTGCGGGAATCGACGCGTCCGGAGGCCCAACTGCTCGATTTGTGCCGCCGGCGTCTGCGCTATGATGTTCATGAGCAGTACCGGCTGGCCCAGGTGATGTACCGCCGCAAGACACTGCCGCCGTTTGCCGGCCAGATGGATCATGACGCCGAGTTGGAGAGACTGCGGGAAGAGTTGGTCTCCTTGCGCCGGATGGAGAGGGGTGTGCCGGATTCGGAGGCCGTGTATCTGGAGGCGATCCAGCCGCGGCCCAGCGACACGTACCTCATCCTCCGTCACGGCCAGTTCCTGGCCGGGGCCGGGCGGGCGCGAGACGCCGTGGCGGTCTATCGCCAGGCGCTCGACGCGCGGCCCTACGACATGCGGATTCGAGTGGCCCTGGCGCAACTGCTCGCCCGCAGCGCGATGCAGGAGGAAGCGGTCAAGCTCCTTCTATCGAAGGACGCGCCGGATCGCTACCGTCGCCAGGAGGCCTTGCTGCTGCTGGGAGCGCACTGTGCGGCCAGCGGCGCTATCCCCGAAGCCGCGGCCATCTACGAAGAACTGGGCCGGATCGATCCGAAGAACGTCGATGTCCTGGCCAACCAGGCGGCCGCTGCCCTGCACCGCGACGATTTGGTCACGATGAAGCAGTGTCTGGACAAGGCCCTGGCCCTCGACCCCGGCTCGGTCGAAGCCCTGACGAACATGGGCAACTACTTCGCCAAGCAGAATCAGCCCCAGGTGGCGGTCGAGTGGTTCGTCAAGGCCGTGCAGGCTGATCCGCAGAATCCCTTTGCCCACATCGGCCTGGCGCTGCAATCGGTGCGGCTGGGCCAGATGGACAAAGGCATGGAGCATGCCGCACAAGCGGCGATGCTCAAGCCCGATTTCCTGGAGGCGCACCTGCTCCTGGTGGGACTCTACGATCAGGTCGGCCGGAAAGAGGACGCGAAGAAACACATGGAGTTGTACGCGCTGTTCAAACCGTCGCAGAAGTGATAGTCTGAGTCGCGCAGGGTGGGCTGTGCCCACCAATACCCAAGAGATGGGCTGGACGGCCAAACGGTGGGCAAAGCCCGCCCTGCGGAGAGGTTTGCCCGGTGCCATGCCGGCGCTCGCGCAGGCATGTCCTTACAGATGGAACGAGTCTATGGAGGTGACCTATGAGTCGAGTCCAGCCAAGCCGAGGTGGTGTGCTTTCGGCCTGCGGGATCGGTCTGGTGATTTGCCTTGGGTGGGGCGGAATCTGCCTGGCGGATTTCCTGGCGGACTTGGCCAAGCCGCACGAGGGGCGGAGTATGCGGGCGACTTCCACCGCAAAAATCGGCCGGGACGGCAAGCCCGATCCCAACGGCCAACCCGACCCCAACAGCAACCGCGACAACAGCAACGTCCTGCCCGGCCAGCGGAAGATTCTGCTGGATGCCCAAGGGCCGGGTGTCATCACGCATATCTGGATGACGTTCCTCGGCCCCGAGCCGCACCCGTGGGCCAAGAAGGGCTCGGCCAATCACCAGGAGATGCTGCTGCGGATGTACTGGGACGGCCGAGAGAAACCCGCCGTCGAGGCCCCGGTGGGGGACTTTTTCGCCAATGCCTTCGGCAAGCGCAGCGAGGTTATCAGTCTACCGGTGATCGTCGAGGACGCCGACTCGTACAACTGCTTCTGGCACATGCCGTTCCGTAAGTCGGCCCGGATCGAGGTCGTCAACGAGAGCGAAAAGCCGATCAGTCTGCTCTACTATAACATTGATTGGATCAAGAAGGAGTCGATCAGCGCGGACACGCCGTACTTCTATGCCCAATACCGCCAGGAGTACCCCGTCCAGAAGGGCAAGGATTACGTCATCCTGGAGACCCAGGGCAAGGGCCACTATGTCGGCACGGTCCTGAGCGTACGGACCCGCAGCCCCTCGTGGTTTGGCGAGGGCGATGAGAAGATCTACATCGACGGCGAGGACAAAGCCTCCATCTGGGGCACCGGCACGGAGGATTACTTCCTTTCCGCCTGGGGTCTGAAAAGGACCAGCACGCCGTACTTCGGTGTACCCTACTTCGACCAGTGGGGCATTGTGGGCGGCCACACCTCCGCTTACCGCTGGCATATCAACGACCCGCTCGTTTTCAATAAGGGCATCAAGATGACGTTCGAGCACTTCGGCTGGATGTCGCCCGATGAGAATCCGCAGTACCGCTCCCACAGTTGGAACGAGCGCGAGGACGACTATTCTAGCGTGGCGTTCTGGTACCAGACCGGCGCGCCGACGTTCACCGCCCGCGCCCCGCACGCCCGCGAGCGGACGCTGCCGAGCTTGGAGCGAATCACCGTCGCGGCCCGCGACTTCACGGCCGAAAAGTATCACGGCCAAGGCGAAGCGGTGGCCCAGAACCTGGACCTCTACCCGAACGGCCACCTGCTGTATAAGCCACAGCAACAGGAGAATGCCTGGATCGAAATTCCGTTCGAGATCCAGAAGAAGGAGCCGCTGCGCCTGCTGCTCGTAATGACCCACGCCGACGACTATGGTAGATACCAAGCGTCCCTCAACGGCGTGAAACTGGGCCATCCGATGGACCTTTACAACCGGGACGTCTCAACCCGCGAGCATCACCTGTTGGATTTCTGGCCCGAGCCCGGCAAGTATACCTTGCGTTTGGAGTGCGTCGGCAAGAACAGCTCCTCCAGCGGCTATTATCTTGGCATTGAGTCCGTTCGGCTGCGCGAGCGTCGTCCGCGTGTCGCCGACTACCACCACGACACCGGCAAAGACTGGCACACGAACCCCGTGCTCTACGAGTAGTCGCGGCTCGAGCGTTGATCACGGACAGAGCGCGTACCGGGCGACGGCAGGTAGGGTGGGTTCTCAACCCACGCGTCAAGGCTCATGG
The DNA here is from genome assembly GCA_023481165.1 of Planctomycetota bacterium. Lineage (GTDB taxonomy): Bacteria > Planctomycetota > Phycisphaerae > Sedimentisphaerales > Anaerobacaceae > PLanc-01. The sequence goes on from JAMCWO010000019.1 coordinate 26,359, forward strand.
GCGGGACGCCCATGCCACTACAGAGGGCGAATCCAGATGTTGCGGAAGCGGACCGGATTGTTGTGGCCGGAGAGGGTCAGGGGACGCTTCGGCGCGATGGGCTTATCGTACGTCGACAGGATGCGGTGGTTGGTCGGGCCGTAGATCTCCTGGTTGTGGTGGACGAGGACACCATTGTGCAGCATCGTGACGCGGGCGGGACTGACGAGCTTGCCGTCCTGGAAGACCGGGGCGAAGAAGATGATGTCGTACGTCTGCCACTGGCCGGGCTTGCGGCAGGCGTTGACCAGGGGCGGGGTCTGGCAATAGATGGAGGCTGCCTGGCCGTCGGGATAGAGCGGCGTCGTGTATGTGTCGAAGATCTGAATCTCGAACAGGCCCATCAGCATGACGCCGTTATTGCCGTGGTCCCAGTCGCTGCCCACCGGCGGGTTCGGGGCCTGCCACTCCAGGTGAAGCTGACAATCGCCGAAAGACTCCTTTGTCGTCAGGTTGCCGGGACCGGCGACAATCTCCTTGTCCTCAATCTTCCACTGGGAGGTCTCCCACTTTGACAGGTTCGTGCCGTCGAACAGGACGACGGCATCCGACGGTGCGCCGCCCGCCGTGCCCGGCTGGACCCGCCGCGGGGCCGGACGGTCGGGGTCGTGCACGTGGTACCCGGACCACGGCTGAATCGGCGTATCCTTGTACCCCGGGATGCCCGACCCATCCTTGGCCTGGATCACTTCGACGGCCACCACGGTCGCCGAATAGACCAGCAACAGAGCCATTGCGGTTGTGACACTCACGGCAATGATGAGACGAGAGCGTTTCATGCCAATTCCTTTCACACATTCGGGCCGTCCGACATTGTCACTGCTGGGCGGACACGGGTCCGGAGAACCGCGACGTCCATGGATTCCCGCCTCCGCGGGAATGACATCGGAAGCACGATACTGTCGCACGCCATGGCCTGTCCATACCATACCTGCCTGTTCGTCATCTATCCGCGCCAGGGGCGAGAACGGGTCAGGTTGGTCAGGACCTTGTTCGCGATGAGCGCGTCTTCGCGGACCTGGAAGTCACACATGCCGACGCAGGCGAAGTCGGCGCCGTTCTCGAAGGCGTACTGGAAGCCGTCGATGGGCTGAATCGCGCCGGCGGCCAGGACCTTGTAGGCGATCCAGGGCTTGGAGCAGGTCTTCATGAATTCGATGGTGCGCTCAGGCTCCATGCACCACATGTTGTCGTGCGCGGGCAGGTCGTAGGGGCCTTTCTTGTCCTCGGGCGTGGCGGACCAGTAGTTGGGGCTGTGCAGCGTTTTCATGTAGAAGTCCACCGGGAGGCCCGCTTTCTCGCAGGCGATGGGGACCTCGATCGAGTGGCACGCGACGCCGGCGATCAGGCCGTTCTTCTTCGCGTGCTCGGTGACCTTGGCGACCAGGTCCAGCCGGCCCTGCTGGGTCAGGCGGTCACCCATCTCGCCCTGAATGAAGGCCCCGTGCGCTCCGGCGTCGATGGCCATCTGGAGCTTGATCAACGGGTCGTTGGGCCGGGGGAAGAACTGGGCCAGCCACTGGATCTGACCGCCGCGCTCGTCCCAATACTTCTTGATCGTCCGGCCGGTGGGATCGGCGCCGTTGGCGTAGGGGTCGTCGATGGTCGAGATCATCGTGTTGATGCCGGACTGCTCGCACAGCTCCCACGTCTGGATGATCTTTTCATCGGTGAAATAGTGTTTGAGCAGCTCGGAGATGTAGATCATATCGCGGGCGTGCGCGTAGCCGTTGATCAGATTGCCGCCGCAGATGAGCCGGCTGATCTTGAGCTTGCCGATCTGGCCCAGTGGCAGGGCGATGGAGGCGGTGGGAGGCTTGGAGGGATCCCCCAAAGCGGAATTAGGCGTTGGGGACCCTGATTCCCTGGCTTCCGCCTGTTGGGCGAGCAGGGCTTTCTCTTCCAGGCTCAGCCCAACGACACCTGTCGTAAACGCACAGGTCTTGAGAAGACTGCGGCGGTCCATGCTCTCTGCGGTCATGTCGATCCCCAATTCACAGCACTATTGCGATATTTGGCATTATACACAGAGGCGTATACCGATGCTACGGGCGCCAAAAGGGCAAATCGCGTGAAAGCCCTTGACGGCGGGGGGATTTCGCCTATGCTGGAGACTGGGCTCCCAAACGCGATTTCATTGCGTTTGGGACCCCTTTCGATGCTGGAATCGGAAAGGAGTGTGCATCGTGCAGGGAAGTATATCCAGCGGCCAGTTCGTTTTCGAGCAACGCGCCATCGAGCCGGGACCGAGCGTGCTCTACGAGGAGCACCTCAAGCGCACGGGCAAATCCCATATTGCGGCCTTTGCCGGGTACCTCATGCCGCTGTGGTATTCGTCGATTGCCGAGGAGCACCGGGCGGTCCGCGAGAAGGCGGGGCTGTTTGACTGCACCCATATGGGCGTGCTGGAGGTCTCGGGGGCCGATGCGGCGGAGTTCCTCAACGTCGTCACCACGAATGAGGTTCCCAGTTTGAGGGTCGGCCGGGCGCGGTATGGCTACATCCTCGATGCCGCCGGCCATGTCCTCGACGATATCATCATCTACCGACGAGGCGAGAACAACTTCATGGTCGTGGTCAACGCGGCGGACGAGCCGAAGATCAAGTTCTACCTGCACGAGTTGAGGGAAGGCCGGGCGGCGGTAGACACAGAAGAATCCCCGTGGGCCGCGAAGTCGCCGGCGTTGCGGGTGGATGTTTGGGATATGCGCGACCCTCAGCGGCCCAAGGACCGGCGGGTAGACATCGCCTTGCAGGGACCGGCGTCGGTTGAGACGCTCGCAAAATTGACGAATGATGCCGCGGTCGTGGAACGGATTTCCGAGTTGAAAGGTTTTGCCTTCGTCGAGGAGCGGCTGGCAGGGATCGACTGCCTGATCTGCCGGACCGGTTATACGGGCTCGACGGTGGGCGTCGAACTCTTTGCCGATTCGAAGCAGACGCCGCGACTGTGGAACCTGATTCTCGAAGCGGGGCAACCCCTCGGCGTCGTGCCCTGCGGCTTGGGCGCGCGCGATAGTCTGCGGAGCGAGGCGGGTCTGCCGCTCTATGGGCATGAGCTCGACGGCAAATTCGATATCTCCCCCTTCGAGGCGGGGTACGGCTGGGCTGTGAAGCTGGACAAGGAACTCTTCATCGGCAAGGCGGCCATGCAGCATGTGGCCCAGACCTACGACATGGAGGTCGCCCGGATCGAGCTGCCGGCGACGCGGGGTGTTCGACCGATCCGGCAGGATGATCCGATCCTCGACAAGCGCGGCAAGTGTGTCGGTTGGGTGCTCAGCGCCGCGAAAGTCGATGAGAAGCAGTATGTCCTGGCTTACGCGGATCGGGACGCGGCACAGGAAGGGACTGGGATCGGCGTCTACTACTTGGCACGGAGCCAGAGCCAGGTGGAGCAGGGCCGGGCCCAGACGGCGGAAAAAGGGCAGAAATTGGCGGCAGATCTCGCCGGAATGGTGGTCAGCCGGTTCGCGAAGTTCTGATCGGAGATGACGAAGATGACGGTACAGCAGGAATTGCTTTATACGAAGGATCACGAGTGGGCGAAGGTGGACGGCGACGCGGCGACGGTCGGCATCACTTTTTATGCCCAGGAGCAGTTGGGGGAGATCGTGTTCGTCGAGTTGCCCAAGGTGGGCAAGGACTTCGGCGTGCACAAGGAAATGGCGGTGGTCGAAAGCTCCAAGGCGGCCAGCGATGTCTATTGTCCGGTCGCGGGCAAGGTCACCGAGGTCAATTCCCAACTGGAGTCAAAACCGGAACTGATCAATGAAGACTGTTATGGCCAAGGCTGGATCTGTAAGCTCAAGATCGCGGATAAGAAGTCGCTCCAGGGCTTGATGGATGCGAAGAAGTACGAGGACTATCTAAAGACACTGTGAACGAGCCTACACAAACATGAGGCCAAGGCTACTCTCGATCTGTC
>JAMCWO010000262.1 GCA_023481165.1 Planctomycetota bacterium
CCGAGGCGATCGAATGCTCATCGAGGCCGCCGAGACGGGAGGCTCGCTGCCCGACTCGTTCAAGATGCTGTCCCACTGGCATGAATTCGTCGAGCGGATCACCCGGCAGATCCAGATGGGCCTGCTGTACCCCCTCTTCCTGATCCATGCGGCGGCGCTGATCTACCCCCTGCCCACCCTGATCTCATCCTTCATCGGCGGTCAGGCGGACGTGGGCGGTTATCTGAGACGGGTCCTGGAGGTTCTGCTTTGGCTCTATGTGCCCGTGCTCATCGTCCTGGCGTCCCTGCTCTTCAAGGAGAGGGCACGTCCCCTGCGGATCGTGCTGGACCATCTCGTTCTGCGGGTTCCGGGCTTGGGCGCGGCCATCTATCATCTGGCCGTCTATCGTTATGCCAAGGCATTCGGCATGCTGTACCAAGCGGGCATCCCGGTCTCGGAATGTGCCGAGCGCGCCACCCGCGCCACGGGCAATGCGGCGGTCGCCCACCTGTTGGCCGGCGGGACCGCCAGTGTCCGCAAGGGAGGCATGATGTGGGAGGGGTTTTCTCCGCGGCTGGCGGCCGAGTACCTGCACCTGTGGCAGATCGGGGAAGAGACGGGCGAGCTTGATAAGACGGTCGACCGGATTGCCGCGGCGGCCCAGGATCGGGCGGACCGCTATTTCACCCTGTTCGCGCAATGGCTGCCGAAGGTGGTCTACTTCGCCGCCCTGCTGATCGCGGGCTACATGGTGGTGCAACTGGGCACACAAGTCTATGGCGGCTTAGACATTCCCTTCTGAGAACTCGCGGATAGTGATCGTCGCGCCATCCGGGACGTTCCAGAGATCCGCCAGAGAGCCCTCGATCCGTCCGACAATGTTCACCGCGGACGCGGCACGGATCTCCTCGCCTTCGGAAGCCGGGGTACGTCCGAAGAACAGGCACAATGCGCTGCCCGGCGGCCAATACCCGATCTCGCCGGGCTGGAGCACCTCACGGGCGCCGGTCTCCAGACCGGCGTCAACGGGAATGGAGAAGTAAATCTCCCCGCCCCAGCGGTTCGCCCGGGCCTCGATCGGCAGAGCTTCCATAATGGCCAGGGCCGTCGCTGTGTCGTTCAACTGCGCCTGAAACCGAGCCTTTGGGGTTGTGATCGCGATCCGACGTATCATAGATTTGCCATTGACGATGAACGAGGAACGGTTTATTATTGCCGCTTGCTATTTACTTTTTGGTGTGGTGCGCTCGATTTGACCCCGCAAAAGTATCGTATTTGCCCCGGGTCTTGCTCCCAATCTTAAATAGGAAACCGTAAATAGTAAATCGCGAATATGGCTGTCCTCAATGTTAACATCGATCACGTGGCGACCGTTCGCCAGGCACGGCGGACGGATGAGCCGGACCCCGTGTGGGCGGCGGCCGAATGTGAGCTGGCTGGAGCAAACGGAATCACCGTCCACCTGCGCCAGGATCGCCGGCACATCAACGATCGCGATGTCTGGGCCCTCAAGGAGAGCGTCGCCTCCAAGCTCAACCTGGAGATGTCGATGGCCGAGCCGATCGTGAAGATCGCCGAGCAGGTCGTGCCCGACCAGGTGACGCTCGTGCCGGAGAATCGCCAGGAGTTGACCACGGAAGGCGGGCTGGACTGCGTCAAGTTTGAGGCCCGGCTGCGGACCGTGGTCAACCGGATGCATAAGAAGGGCATCCTGGTCAGCGCCTTCATCACGCCGGAGCTGGAGCAGATTGCCGCCTCGGCCGAGACCGGCTGCGATGCCATCGAGCTGCACACGGGCGCCTATGCGAATGCGAAGTCCGAACGGGCCGTAAAGAAGCAGATCGCCGCCTTGGAAGCAGGCCGGGATTTTGCGCTGGAACAGGGCCTGATCGTCCACGCCGGACATGGTTTGACGTATCGCAACATCGCCGCCGTCGCCCGGATCGAGGGCTTGTGCGAGTTCAACATCGGCCACAGTATCGTCTCGCGCGCCGTGCTCGTCGGGATGCGTGAGGCCACGCGTCAGATGATTGAGCTCATCGACAAATACGCAAAACGCTTGGATTGATGATAAATCATGAATGAGGAGACAGTGGATGTTCACAGGCGCCATGGTGGCACTGGTCACGCCGTTTCACGGCGGCGAGGTCGACTTCGAGACGCTCGACGAGCTGGTCGATTTTCAATTGGACAACGGCATCGACGCCATCGTCCCGGTGGGGACGACCGGCGAGTGCCCGACCCTCAGCCACGAGGAGCACAAGCGGGTCATGGAAGCCGTGGTCAAGCGGGTCGGCGGCGCCACGCGGGTGATCGCCGGAGCCGGCTCGAACAGCACCGCCGAGGCGATCGAGCTGACCACCTTTGCCAAGAAGATCGGCGCCGACGCCACGCTCCAGGTGTGCCCCTACTACAACAAGCCCACGCAGGAAGGCTTCTACCAGCATTTCAAGGCGATTGCCGATGAAATCGATCTGCCGATGGTGCTGTACAATATTCCCGGCCGCTGCGGCGCGGGCCTGACGCCGGAGACCGTCGCCCGGCTGGCCGAGATCGACAACATCGTCGCGATCAAAGAGGCCACCGGCAGTCTCGATCAATCCAGCGAGATCGCCATGCGCTGCGACATCACGATCCTCTCCGGCGATGACTCCCTGACCCTGCCCCTTGCGTCCGTCGGCGCCAAGGGCGTCATCAGCGTCGTGGCGAACATCGTCCCCGCCGACGTCAAGGCGTTGACCGACCTGATCCTCGAAGGCGACCTCGTCTCCGCCCGCCAATGGCACCGCAAGCTCTTCGCTCTGAGCAAGAACATGCTGACCCTGGCCACCAATCCCATCCCGATCAAAGCGGCGATGGCCATGTTGGAGATGTGCTCCGAGGAGTTGCGTCTGCCCCTGACCCCGCTGGAGGACAACAAGAAGGAATCTCTCCGCAAGACGCTCAAGGACTACGGCCTGCTGAGCTGATATGAAGATCGAGGTGGACAGAGAAGACGACGGCCGCTGAAACGCCCCGTAACCGGGCAGAAATGGGTCATCCCCGTCAGCCGTTATGATTGGCCGGGATCGTTGGGATCGTGAAGATTGGGGTCATTGGATGGGGTCGCACCGCTTTCCTCGCCCGGCTCACGAGAATCGTTGGAGTCGGTCATTGGCTCCGCTTGCGGCTGTTGCATGTCCTTCGGCAACTCCTTGGCGAAGCCCATTCCCTCACCCATGCTGCCCATCATCCCGGTATATCCGCCCATTCCCATGGGCACGGATTTCGCCTCCACACGCAGCAGGTCCATGGCCGACGGCTCGCCGACAAACGTTTCGTTGCCCCGTGCGGTCGTTGGATTCCGAGCGGCGAGCAACTGCTCCGTGGGGGTCTCGGCCTGCGGCAGGTTGCCGGGGGGCTCAATGGTGCGCGGCGAGTCCAGGGGCGACTCGACTGTAGCCGGCCCCGGACTCGCCGCGATAATCCCGGCCGATGCGGTTACGGCCGATTCAGAAGAGGGTTTTGTCAGTTCGTAATAAGTCACGGCCGAGCCGGCGCCGATGACTACAACGGCGGCGACCGCCACAGCCTTGGTTTTGGCGACCGCCAGAACGCCCGAGGCAATTGCGTGCAGTCCGGAGCCGGCGCCCACCGTCCCGGCGGAGGCGATCCCGCCGACCATCGCCATTTTGCCCAATTCAGTCAGCAGCGGCAGCGGCGCTGCCTGGACCGCGTTGTCGCCTAATAGCGCGCTCAACGCGCCTACGGCGACCAGGACGCCGCGTCGGCGGAGCTTGGCCCGAAGTTGCTCGACGCCGGCCCCGATCCGCCGCGATACGGTCGCCTGCGAGGTGCCTTGCAGCAAGGCGATCTCCCGCGTCGTGCGGCCCTCCAGGAAGTGCAGGATCAGGACGTTGCGCAACTCGGGCTCGAGCTCGCGCAGCCCGATATCCACGTACGGAGAAATCCGCTTCCACTCCCTTGGCTCATCGGGCGGCCTGGTGGCGTACTCTTTCTCCCGGTGCCGGCGGGAGGCATCGCGGCGCATCTGGTCGATGGCCTTGTGAGTCGCCACCCGGTGCAGCCAGCCGGGCAGCGAGCCCGTCACGCTGGCCGCATCCTTCGTCAACTGCAGGAAGGTCTCCTGGGCCACATCCGACGCCCGATCGACGTCGGCCAGGATTCGCAGCGCCGCCCCGTAGACCAAGCCGGCGTGGCGCCGGACGATCTCGGCCAGTGCCTGAGCATCGCCGCTGCCGGTGAACCGCTTCAGCAAGACGGCTTCCGTCTCCGCCATTTCGATTTCTCCTATGGCTGCGCGGATAAGACAGACCGGGCAACCTCACTATCTACCACTATAGGGCGTTGGCCGGGCCAAAACGATTCAAGAAAACTCGCCCGGGAGCAAAAATTCTTTCCGGCGTAGGGGCGGCCCCCGTGGCCGCCCGGAGGAGGACAGGCACGGGGTGGGGACCCGAACCCGGCCTGCCCCTACTACCGCTGGTACTGCTGCTGTGCTTCCAAATAGACTTTCAGGGTGGCGGCGACCATGGCGCTGACCGAATAGTGGGCCCGGATGTGTTCCTGGGCCATCGTGGCCAGCCGGCGGGCGAAATCATGCTCATCGAGCAATTGTTTGAGGGCCTGTCGGATGCTCGGCTCGCTGTCCGGCTCGAAGACGACGGCGGTTTCGTTGGGAATGATCAGGTCGTCCACCCCGCCCCAGCACGCCGCCACCGCCGTACCGACCGCCATCGCCTCCAGCAGGAACACGCTGAACCTTTGCAGCGGCTGCGGCTGCACGAAGATATCCCCCGCTACCACGACGGAGCGCCACGGATCCAGAACCGGCACGATCGTCACAATGTCGGATAGACCCAGGGAGACCAGGAGCTTGCGGATGTGATACTCCGCCGGCCCGGTGCCCATGATCGCGACCATGAATTCGCGTCCGTCCGTCCGTAACGACTTGATCGCTTCGAAGAAGTGCTCAAAATCCGAGACCCGATGGAGCGGATGGGACACGACGATGCTGGGCAGCCGCGCGGGGTCGGTGAAACAAATCGTGTCGGTCTCCACGAAGGCCCCGATGTTGATCTGAACGATGCGCTCGGCAAAGCGCGGCAGCGCCCGGGCGACACTCGCCCGGATCGTCTCGGCCGGCACGATGATCCGAGCGCAGTGCTGGCCGGAGATCGAGAGTTGGCGCAGGCGCTGGGCCGGCGCATTGATCATCAGCACGTAGGGCAGATCCATCGTCCGCGCGAGCCGACGGGCCAGACCGGCCCGACTCTCGCACAGGCAGTGCAGGACCGTCGGCTTGAACTTCTCCAGTTGTCCCGCCAAGCGCTCGATACCGATACGCTCCATCAGAGGCAGAGCGACCGGCGGGTGCGTGAACACAGCCGCCGGCGCTGGAGTAACGGACTCGAGGTTCTGTCCGGGCGGACAGATCAGCGCCGCCGGAATGGACTCATCCGCCAGCCCGACGAGCAGGTGCCGCACGAAGGTCGTGTGCTCGTGAATGTTGCGCTGCGAGAGAATCAGGGCCGGACGCACGGACCGCCGGAGGACCGCCGTCTCCGAATCTTCCTGTTCGTCTAGGAGATCCTGCTGCATGATGCTCTCTCAGATCAGGAATGCCTGGGTGATTTGCTTGGTCAGTTCGGCGAGCAGTGCCTGCAGCTTGGGATCGGACTGCTTCTCTTCGGCAATCTTCGTGCAGGCGTGCATCACGGTCGTGTGGTCGCGTCCGCCGAGATGGCCGCCGATCTCTTCGAGGCTGTGCTTGGTCAGGCTCCGCGCCAGGTACATGCAGATCTGCCGGGGGACGGTGATGCTCTGGCTGCGCCGCTTGCCTTGCAGGTCGGTCAGGCGGACGTCGAAATGCTTCGCCACGACCTCGACAATGTCCATGATGCTGATCCGGCGGGTCGCGAGCCGGATCTGCCCTTCCAGGGCCCGCTGCGCCAATTCGAGCGTGACCGGCGCGCGGGTGGTCGTGGCCAGGGCGTAAATCGTCGTCAGGGCCCCTTCCAATTCCCGGATGTTGGCCTGCACCTGCCGGGCGATGTATTCCGCCATCTCGTCGCTGACCTGCAGGCCGCGCAGATGGGCCTTCTTCTGCACGATCGCGATGCGCGTCTCATAGCTCGGCGGATCGATCCGCGCGACCAGGCCCCAGTTGAAGCGGCTGACCAGCCGGTCTTCCAGGGACGGGATCTCCGCCGGCGGGCTATCGGCGCTGAGGATGATCTGCCGGCCGTTGTTGTAGATCGCGTTGAACGTGTGGAAGAACTCCTCCTGGCTCTGCTCCCGCTCCCGCAGGAACTGCACATCGTCGATCACGAGGGCATCGACCGTGCGAAGCTCGCTGTGAAAGCCGGTGATGTTGCCCTGCTCGATGGCCCGGATGAAGCGGTTGACAAACTCCTCGCAACTGAGCAACTGGATCGAGGCGCCCGCGGACCGGCGGCGAACCTCGTGGCACACGGCGTGCAAGAGGTGCGTCTTGCCCAGGCCGGCGTTGCCATAGAGAAACAGCGGGTTGTACGTCGCGCCCAAGGACTGGCTGACGGCCACGCAACTGGCGTGGGCCAGCCGATTGCTCGGTCCCACGACGAAGTTGTCGAACGTGTAATCGGGGTGCAGGGCCGGTCCCGGAGGCAGAGTCTCGACCGTCTGCCCGGACTCGGCGCCGCTGCCGACGAGGAAGTCCACCGAGACCAGATGACCGGTGATCTGTTGGGCGATCCGCGTGAAGTTCGCCTTGCAGTTGGCTTCCAGGAACCGGACGCTCGCCTCATCCGGACAGCCGATCCCGATGGAGCCGCCGTCGAAGCGGACGACCTTCAGCTCGTCGAACCACTTGCGGGCATTGGTCGGATCCGCCGCCCTTGCCCGTTCCACAATATCGGCAAAGATGCTCTCCACTTCCCGAGCGGACAAAGCGATCCTCCTTCAATACTCCAGCCCACGCCGATGAGTAACGTCGAACGCCACTGTGTACCAGAAGCCCCCCGGTTTGTCAAAGGAATCCACCGCCGGCGTCCGGGTGGCAGTACAACTACGACCCCCGCCAGCCGGCTATTGTACGTTGACAACCGGACGAATAATGGGCAACATAAGTATGCCTACACGTATGACAAAGTGGGCAATCGTCAGGATATGAC
>JAMCWO010000302.1 GCA_023481165.1 Planctomycetota bacterium
ACCTCCGTCGCCCAGGAAGGACAGCGGCACTTGAATCGTCCGGGCCGGCCCGGCGCTCATCACGGCCAGCATCCACATATCGCCGCTGCGCCGGGCGAAGAGCGACAATTCCCCGATCTTCGACTCCGGCAGAACGATCGTTTCGTCCCACACGGGCTTGATGCTCTTGATGACATCTACGGCCGGATTGTCCAGCACGCTCTGTGGATGGGCCGCTATCGTCAGGATCGGGCTGTGGAAGGTCGCCAAGCAGGCGATCTGGTGCGCCCAGGTCGAGTCCGCTCGTCGCTGGGTGAAGATCATCGTCGTGTAGTCGCACGGCCCGGCCAGGTAGCGGGCAAAAGGCAGAATCGTCTCGTGCCGCGCCCGTCGTTTCAAGCTGCTCGATTCCATCCCGCGGACGCCCTCATAGAGCATGGCGTTGGGCCAAGTCCTCAGCCGGCCAGTGGGCTTGTTGGCGCCGTGGAAGTCGATCACACACTGGTACTCGGCCGCCTTCTGCAGCAACGCCTCGTAGAGATCGATGTTCTCCTTGGCTTCGTGGTCGAAGAAGTCGATCTTGGCCCCGGCCACTCCCAGCCGATGCAGACGGGAGAAGAACTCCTCCCGTGCTTCGGGAGTCCGCAATTGATTGCTGTGCCGCCAGAACAGCACGCGCACACCCTGCTGTTTGGAGTACTCCGCAAACTCCCGGATCTGCTCATCGGACCAGCCATAGGCGAAGCCCTCCAGAATGTGGTACCTGGCCCCGATCAGGCCGGCCATGCGGGAGAAATCTTTCATACGGTCGAATTGGCTGACGCCGGTGCTGCGCACATAGTTGCGGTCTACGTAATCCCAGACGCACAGGCTCGGCTGCACCCAGGGCGTGTTCATTCCTTGCGGGAAATACTTCAGGTCGGGCGGCGGGCACAGATTGGGCAGAATGTCGCTGTTGACAAGAGTGTTCAGGTCGCGGCCGACCAGGACCACGCGCCAGGGCGTGGTGATCGTGCCGGTGACGGATGCCGGCGCGGAGAGACGCTTGGCCTCGTCGCGTCCGTAGCGGAGTTCGTAGGGATAATTGATGGGTTGCCGGTGGCCCAGGCCCACGACCCAGCCGCGCCGGCCGTCGCACTCCAGCCCCGTGCCGGAGTAGTTGACCAGATTCGCCTCCGTGATCGAGCCGTAACCGGCACGGCCGGGCAACTGGAAGGTCACCGGCGGTCCGGCCCACTGTCCGGCCTTCACCTCGGAGATATCCTGCTTGTCATATTCCGCCTCGTAGTGCCCATCCAGGTCGTGATACCAGACCGTCGTCCCCGCGGGGAGGATAAACGTGGAATACTCGTTCGGCACACGGACGGCATCGGCCGCACCGGCAATGACGTGGCGGTAGGCCACGCCGTCATTGAACGCGCGAATCTCCAGGATATAGGGCACTTGGCTCAGGTCGTGCATCAGAGAGACCTTGGCGCCGTTGCAGCGATTGACTGCCACGCTATGGGCGCCGTGCCAGGGATAGGTCTCGTCGATGCGGTAGGGCTCCAAGGCATTGAAGATAACGCCCGAGGAGAGATCGTAACCATCCACGCGCATGTCCAGCGGCGACGGCTCAATTACCGTTGTGCCTTCCAGCGTCGCTGTCCACGTCAGCCGCTCCGGGTTGGAGCCGAGAGTGAATCTGACCTTGCCATCCGGACTGGCGACCTGGACTTCCTTCATAGGCACCACCCGTTGGGTGCGCCGCGTCTTCGACTGGCTTTGTCCCTGGCGCTTCTTCCGTCCCTGCTCTTGGGCCGAACACATCTGGGCCAGACACAACGTCACAATCAGCCCCACGGCGATGGCCGTACCGATATTTCTCCTGTGCATGATGTCAACTCCAGTAACAGGTGCTCCTTTGAGACTTACAACTTGAGACGGAAGCCGAGGCGATTAAGCCCGGCAGTGAGGGCAAGGATCACGACGGCACAGCCGATGGAGCGGGCCATCGCGTGGGCAAGATTCGGCTCAGCCAGCCGGGAGTACCAGCCATCCAAGCCCAGCAGATTGAGGACGGGCCAGTACGCCCCGGACAGCAGATACGCGAGCAGGACGTTACTCCCGGCGATGGCAAAGGGCTTAGCCAACTTGGAACCGAGGCCCTGGGGACGGAGGTCGGCCATGAGGTAGAACAGGAGCCACACGGCGGCGGTGATCGCACAGGCCCAGAGACACCAGGAGGGAGTGGCCTGATTCTTGTTGATACCGTACAGGCCGTGCAGGAGCAACGCTCCGACCGAACAACCGGCGATGAACAGCAGCGTGAATCTCACGCGGGCGCGGATCGTGGTGGCATCGGGCGTCAGGAGCATGGAAGCCAGAAGCATCCCGGCGACGGCGATGGCGCCCTGGGAGCCGAGCGTATCGCCGATGCCGACCACGCGCTTGAGCCAGAAGCCGTCGAAGGCACCGGCCCGATCGGCGGGATAGAGACAGAACAGCAGGACGACACATCCCAGCAGCGCCGTGCGATAGGTTCGAAAGGCCAGAAAGACAAGGGCGGCGACCAGATAGGCCCAGCCAATCAGGCCGAGAATGCCATACCATTCCGTGTGAAGGGAGAACGGCAGCAGAGTGATGATACGACGGCCGCCTTCGCCACGAAAGGCAAACGCCAGGAAGGCGAGCGAGGCAAAGCCGAGGACACGCAAAGCGACGGTGATTTTGCGCGACATCTGCGTGCGGCCCGGCAGCGTGAGGGAACTGAACGCGAAGATGGCCGAGAGAAACATCAACTTGGACCAGAGATCGGCGGACCAGCCCATCTGCTCGGAATCGGGAGAACCGTTGACGATCAGGATACCGAGCAGTAGAAGCGACAGAGTACGGACAACCACATGCAGGAGGCACTTCCAGGGCGGCTCACCCCGAGCCAGACGCGCGTTGAGAGCGATGGGGACGGACATACCCATGACGAACAGGAAGGCGGGAAAGACCAGATCGACAAAGGTCATGCCGCTGCGGCCATGATAGTGGCGCATCCACACGGGCACAATCCGGCTGTCGACACCCGCGATGTCATTGACATAGATCATCGTGAAGATGACCAAGCCGCGCAGGGCGTCGATGGACGTGATGCGCCGGGCGGGCGCGGCGTCTGCCTGCAGATCTGCTTTCATACTCTCATGCCGGCTTTCCACCGCGGCCCCTCTTGTGCCTGTCAGCGGGCCAAGCCGGTTTTGAACGCGACCCCGTGCTCACAATCCTGTCCTCATTTCTCACGTAGGCCTAATGTCCCCACCAGCCCTGACGCGCAGCGGCGCTGCGGGACAACGAAAAAGGCTCCTTCCTGCGACCATTATGCCGGAACGGCACACGGATGCAAGAAGGAGCCCTCATTGCCTGACGCGCAGCGGCGCTGCGGGGTCTGTCCTCTGCTCGCCAGGGCGTCGAAAATGACTCTTACGGCGGCATTGGGGCCCCCAACGCGGCATTTTGCGTCGGGGATCCCGCTGCCAACCGCCTATTGCTGGCGTCCGCCACGGCGCTGTCCCATCTTCTGCACTTGGTCCATCGTCAGGCCCATCGCCGTGACTTTCTCTTCCATTTGCCTCTCGCGGTCGGCGATGAGCTTCCCGAGCATCTGGGCGGTCTGTTTGGCGTTCTCCTTCTCGGCGGAGGCCCGCGCGTCCTTCAACGCGGTGATGTCCTGGTTGTACTCGACCGCCAGTTGCCGAATCCGGAGTTGGTCCACGTCCTTCTGGATCGCCGCCATGATCGCCTGCTGCTCGGTAGTCCGCTCCTTCATCTTGGCGCGGTCCTCTTCGGACATGTTCTGGAATCCGCCCTCCATCGCCTTGGCGTTGGCCGCGACAATGGTCTTGAGCTTGGCCACCTGCTCCTGCAGGTCGGCCACGGCCTTTTGCGCCTGCGCGCCCATCATGCCGAACCCGCCGCGTCCGCCACCAGCACCGCCGCGTCCGCGTCCACCGCCGCCACCCGCCTGTCCAAAGGCTGTCCACACCAGGGTCATGGTGAGCAGGATGCCAACTGCAACGATCGTGCTTCTCTTCATGGGACTTCCTCCTGAATAAAGTTGTGAATGGCCATGGGCCCGGCTCCCACAGTGGGAAAGGGGATCTGGCTTTTCATTCGGGTGCTGCTCATGTAGTGACGCTCCACCGCGCGGCTTTATTGCATTTTGGAGTCCGGTTGGCCACAGACGGCCCGTCCCTTCCTGTCATGGCACCATCAGCATGGCCAACGAGTCCTGATCTTTGACGAAGATGCGATGGCCCGCGAGCACCGGGTGGGCATAGATTGCCGTGTCGGCGACTTTGATCTTGGCCACTTCCTGGTATTGCTTGCCGTCGGGCTTAAAGACGACCATCTCGGAGCTGCTCGGCAGAGCCACCAGACACGAGCCGCCGTCCACGATCGAGGTGAAGCCCTGGCGATCCCGTGCGGTCGTGTCGGTCCAGGCGGTCTTGCCGGTCTTGGCATCGAGGCAGTAGAGATTGCCCTTGTCGGACAGGCCGAAGAGCAGACTATCCTTGAGCACCGGCGAGGCGAACTGCGGGGCGAGATCCGGATTGCTCCAGACTTCGGTCGCCTCGAAGGCCTCGCCTTTCTTCTCGATCTTGACCGCCTTGGCGCCCCGGCCCTTGCCGGTGTAGATGACGGTCTGGCCGTCGATGATCGGTGTGGCGGCGTTGTAGGCCATGCCTTGAATGGTGAACGGTCGCTGCCACAGGAGCTTACCGTCGGCTACGGCGATTCCGACGATGCTCTTTTCCGTCGGGGTCACGATCTGCTTGACGCCGCCCACCGTCAGCAGGGCAGGTGAGCCATAGTCCGGGCCCTCGCCGCCCCAGCGCCATTTTTCGTCGCCGGAGGCCAGCGCGAAGGCGATGATCGCACCGTTGCCTTGTCCGCCAACGTGCACAATGGCCAGCCCATCGACGATCATCGGCGACATGGACGTGAAGAACTTGGGCGCGGCCTTGGGGAACGGGTCTTTGCGCCACAGGAGCTTGCCCGAGGTATCCCAGCAGGAGACGACACCGGCGACACCGATGGTGACCACCTTGCCGTCCGCCACGGCGGGCGAGCTGCGCGGCCCGGAATGCAGTTTGGCGGCCGGTCCACCGATGGCCTGCGCCTCGTATTTGTCTTTCCAGACCTCCTTCCCGTCGGCGGCATTCAGGCAGGCAAGGACCTCGTCACCGCCCTGGCGCGTGAAAACGTAGAGCTTGTCGCCCACCAGCGCCGGCGTGGAATCGCCCGCGCCCACGGTCGTCTTCCATTGGGGCGCCAACTGCTGCGGCCATTGCGCCGGTGCGGTAAAGCCGGTAGCTTTTCCATCCCGATTCGGTCCGCGCCATTGCGGCCAGTCTTGGGCGAACAGGCAGCCTGCGCCGATCAGAACCACGCAGACCGCCGCCGTCGCTCTGCATCGATTCGTGTTCTCCATGGTAACCTCCCGTGCGAATTGCGTTGCCCACCTGCACCGAGTTGCACACGCGGCAACTGAATCCCGGTGCGGCTTAGCGGCGATATTCTACCCCTCGTCCGCTGCCTCCGCGATAGATGCGCGCGCGAAAAATCGTGCATTTTTTTCGATGATCTGCCACCGGCCGGCCTTTCCTCGACACTGAGTACGTGAGAGACCAGTGTGTCCTGATCCGGGCACGGCTCCGTAGATGGGGTATGCGCCGAAAGCGCCAAGGAGAATCGTTTCTACGGTTTTTTCGCAAGTCCTTAGCCGTTCCGACCAAGCCGAATGGGTATAATACTGATTCGACTGGGCTGAACACACGCAGGACCCTGGCGGTACTCGTGTGATTCGCAGGTAGGGCGGGCGCTCTCGCTCGCTTAGGATTGTCGTGCCCAGCGCACGACCGAGTGGGTAGGGATGAAATGAGTTGCCCATTGCCAGACAGGTCCCGTTACCCTCGCTACGTGCGGGCGCTGACCTGCGTTATTCTCGCTGTGATCGGGGTGGGAGCCGCGCGGAGTGCTTCGGACACCGATACCTGTTGGGAGCAACTGAGGGCAGGCCAATACGAGAAGTGCCTGGCGACGGCACAAAAGGCCATCAAAGATGGCGCCTATTCCACCCAGTGGCGGCTCCTTGAGATCGAATCGTTGCTGGCGCTGGGCCGCTACAAGGAGGCGGCGGACCGCGCTGATGCAGCGCTGCGGGACTCTCGCACCGATATCCGCCTTCTGGCACTGGCGCACACGGCCTTCCAGCAGAACGGCCAGACGGACCAAGCCGCCCGCATGCTCGCGATGATCTACCGGACCGCCAGCTACCGCCGTAGCGAATACCTTAGCAGCGCGGAAGTTGTGGCTTTGGGCCGGTCTCTGCTGTTGCTCGGGGCTGAGCCGCGGGTCATCCTGGAGAACTTCTACAACGTGGCCCTGCGGAGCGACCCGAACTGCCGCGACGTGTATCTGGCGGTCGGCTCGTTGGCCTTGGCCAAACAGGACTATAAGCTGGCCGCCGACCGCTACCAGGAAGGCTTAAAGCGGTTCGGCGATGACCCGGATGTGCACTATGGATTAGCGCAGGCTTTCTACCACAGCGACCGCAAGGCGATGATTGCCGCATTGGATGCGGCCCTGCACGTCAACCCCAACCACGTGCCCGCGCTGGTCCTGCTGGCCGAGCACCAGATCGACAGTGAAGATCGTGGAACCGCGGCCAAGTCGCTGACGCGGGCGCTGGCGGTCAACCCCTGGTATCCGGACGCCTGGGCCTACCAGGCCGTGCTGGCCCATCTCGCGAACGATCCCAACGCCTACAACGCCCGCCGGGCCAATGCACTGAAGTTCTGGCCGGCCAATCCGCGCGTGGACTACCTCATCGGCAGAGAACTGTCGCAGAACTATCGTTTTTCCGAGGGGGCCGCCTGCCAGCGCCGCTCGCTAAAGGCCGACCCGAACTACCTGCCTGCCAAAATCCAGCTGGCCGAGGACCTGCTGCGACTCGGCGAGGAGCAGGAAGGCTGGACCTTAGCCAACGAGGTCAACAAGAAGGACCCCTACAACGTCGAGGCGTACAACCTCGTCCATCTCCACGATGCGCTGTCGGCTTTCAATACCCTGTCGGCGGACGGATTGCTCATCAAGATGGATAGGCAGGCAGG
>JAMCWO010000342.1 GCA_023481165.1 Planctomycetota bacterium
GTGGAGCCCTACAAGGGCCGATGTCCCTGGACCGTCCCAAAGGTCAGACCAAGGGCACTGGGCCTGAGCCGTGCCACGCGGCGCAATGGCTGGGCTATGCCGGCGGTCGCCCGGGTCGGTGGAGAATCGCGGCGGATTTCTCTTGACGCCGGGCGGACCGGCGGGGACAATGGACAGCATGAAACGTATAGCATCAAGTCTGTCTGTCAAATCCACTATCATGGGCACGGGTAACGTCTATTCGCAAGGATGACGGGGCTGCTATACGGCCTCATTAACTCCCGTGCCCACCTTTTTGAAGGAGTACCATTATGGAACGTGTAGAGAGCACCACGCCGGAAGTTGCTGAACTGAGTGCAGCGGAGCGGCAGGACTACGAAACCCTTGTCACCGGGTTTCGGGAAGCGCAGAGAGGTCAGAACGCGATCTGGCGGCAGGAGAAAATGAGCGACCTACTCGCGAAGATGAAGGCGGGGGCCGATCACGAGGTTCTCTGGCATAACGCCTTCTTGCTGGAAAGGCTTCTTCACCCGACGGCGAGGATGAAGACTTCGGCCAAGGTGCTAGTGGCGGCCCTGGAGACAGCGATTGCCGAGGTCCGCGAGACCCTGGATCCTGCCGACGAGCTGAAGAAGATGGAAGGCGATATCCGTCTTGCCATTCTTCATCTTGGGCCGAAGGCGAAAACCATCATGGGGGTACTGGAAGAGATTTCCGGCCTTGACGGTCTGAACATCGGCATCGAGTTCGGCCAGCAGATTCTGCGGGAAGATATTGAGGATTACGAAAGGATCGATCAGTCCTGCAAAGAGCTGGCCGACGACCCTGACATCAAGATCATGGCCCGGGCTCACGAGCTGGCTGTCAAGATCGAAGGGAAGGAACGCTGAGGATCATACGGCGGGCCGGCGGTCAGCACGCCGCCGGCCCCGGGATGAAAGGGGATGGGACCATGCGAATCTGGAGACCACAAGCGACAAGATCGATACCGGCCGACGCGACGATTGACCGCGAGCGGGGGATCGTCACCTACAAGGCACACGGCAAGACCCGGCGGGCAGTCCTGACAGTGACAGAGAACGGGGAGCGGATGCGCGTTGAGACGAACACCTGGCATATCGAGTTCCGCGACCACCTGAGGCGGAAGCAGAGCTTTCCCGCCTTCACCCACGAAGGGCAAACGCGGCTTCTCGCGAGCCAGATCGAGAAGTTGATTCCGTTTCCCGGCCAAGCACTGCCGGCGGACTTGAAGGACTATTGCGAGAAGCTCCCCAGCGGGATCATCGGCGCCCTGCAGGGGTGCGGGCTTTTGGAGTCCGAGCAGACACCGATCGCCAAGCCCCTGTCCGAGCTTGTCACCATGTACGAGCAGGCCCTGCGCACCAAAGAGCGGAGCAAGTGCCATATCGAGCGGACCATTGCGGACCTGGATGAAATCTGCGAAGGGTGCGCCTTCGGATTCTGGCGGGACATCAAGAGGGAGAAGCTGGACGCCTACCTGAAGGGCCGGCGAGACGGCGCGGTGCTGCGCATGAACCGCCACGACAAGGACGGTCACCCCGTAGGCATCGGCTACACCCGCAGCAACGCCTACATCACGGCCGTCGTCGCCTTCTGCAATTGGGTCGTCGATGAGCGCAAATGGGCGCGGGAGTCGCCTATGCGCGGGATCAAGAAACTGGACGCCAAGCAGGATGCGCGGCACGTCCGGCGCGCTCTGACCGTCGAGCAACTTCGGACTCTGCTGCAAAAGACCGCCGAGGGAGCCGCGCGCTACGGCATGGGCGGATGGGAACGCTACCTGCTTTACCGCACGGCGACCGAGAGTGGCCTGCGAGCCGGGGAGCTTCGGCGGCTGCGGAAAGCGGATTTCGACTTCGACGGCGGAACGGTGACTGTCCGGGCCGTGAAGGCAACCAAGAGCCGGCGAACAAAGCAGCAAGCCCTGAGTCCCGGTCTCTGTGCCGAGCTGCGCGACTTTCTCGCGAGCAAACTGCCGGACGCCAAAGCCTTCGGCGGCTCCTTCACGGCCCTAACCGACAAGACCAGTGACATGCTCCAAGAGGACTTGGCGGCGGCCGGCATACGGTACAAGGACGACATGGAGACCTGCTTTGATTTCCACGCGCTGCGCGGCGAGACCGCCAGCCTGCTCATTGACTCCGGCGTGGACCCGAAGCTGGCGCAGGACATCATGCGGCATAGCTCCATCGGCTTGACGATGGACGTGTACGCCAAGATCATCGGCGGAAGAAAGAAGGCGCAGGCCGTCGCGAGCTTGCCGGACCTGTCCCTGCCCAGTCTGCAAGCTGAAGTGGTGGTGCGGACTGGCACTGACGACGTGCGTTCGCCAACCAAATTGTTACGCGATTGTTGCTCTCAGGATGAGAAAGACAGGACAAGACCGGACTCCATCGGACAGGTCACCCATGATGGCGCTATAAAAACAGCATTTCCGATTCAGAATAAAGGGTCTGTTGGGATTGTGGTTCCAAGGGTCGAGGGTTCGAATCCCTTCTCTCACCCTTCTTGGAGGGCATGCGATGGCTGCGGAAGTCCAGGTCCTGGGCGCGTACCGTGTGAAACTGACGCAAAAGCTGTTTCTCCACGCATTGGAGGTGAAGTACACCGGTTGCGGTCTACAGGGCGATGAATGACGGCAAGGAGCGGATCCGACCCGCAGGAAGAAATACCGGACATTGCAGCTTCCTTCAAGCGGAAAAACGCCACGGAAGAAGGGACAAGCAACGTTTCCGCGTATTTGTTCAGCAAAGATCTCCCTCGGAGGCAGGGCAAATGCAACGTCATCCGAGGGCTCCGTCCCTCATGTCATTGCGAGCGCAGCGAGGCAATCTACCACCTGCCGGATTGATAGGATCCCCAAACGCGGTGACATGAATGTGGTCAGCCCGGCGACTCCGTGTCCGCCCTGCGCTCGGAGGCTTTCCGCCTTGACGGGTCGCCCGTGCGCGGCTACCCTACCATCCACGGGATTGTGGTTGGATGAAAGGGGACCTATGGCGAATGCGGAGCATCTGAGAGTCCTTAAGCAGGGCGTGACAGCCTGGAATGAATGGCGCAAGCAGCACCCTGAGGTTGAGCCCGACCTCAATGGGGTGGACCTCGCCGGAGCGGACCTGGGCGGAGTGTGGCTCTGGAAGGCACAACTCCAGGGCGCCAACCTCAGCGGGGCCAATCTCAGCGGCGGGAACCTCATCCAGACGACGCTCGCCCAAGCGAATCTCAGCGGGGCGAACCTCAACAAGGCAATGCTCACGAACACGGACCTCAGTGGGGCGAACCTTACGGACGCGGACCTCCGTGAGACACGCGTGGGCGGGGCGAATCTCCGGGGGGCGAATCTCAGCGGCGCGAAGCTCAATAAGGCGAAGTTCAGCAGTGCGGACCTCACGGGGGCGAACCTCAGCGGGGCCAAGCTCGATGGAGCGGAATTCCCCAACGCGAAGTTCTGCCGGGCGAACTTCAATAAGGCAAGTCTCCGCCAGGCGAAACTCGGCGGCAGTGACCTTAGCGATGCGGATTTCAGCGAGGCGAATCTCAATAAAGCGAATCTCTGGGAGGCGAAACCCGTCAGGGCGAACTTCAGTAAGGCGAAACTCGCGAAGACGGAACTGACCAAGGCGAACTTCCAGGGGGCCAACCTCAGCAAGGCGAAGCTCACCGGGGCGAACCTCACCCGGTCGGACCTGCGCGAGGCGAATCTCAGCGGGGCCGATCTTAGCGACGCCAAGCTCTGCAAGGCTAACCTCGGCAAAGCCAATCTCAGTAAGGCGAAACTCGACGGAGCGGATCTCGAAGATGCGAATCTCAGGGGTGCGAACCTCGAAGGCACCGGTCTGTGAGATCGTCGAACCGATTTGAAGTTGCCCCTACGCGATCCAGGCGGCCAGGAGCGCGCCGAGGATGGGGCCGACGATGGGAACCCAGCTATAACCCCAGTCGCTCGTTCCTTTGTTGGGTATGGGCACCAACGCGTGAATGACACGCGGGCCGAGGTCGCGGGCGGGGTTGATGGCGTAGCCGGTCGTGCCGCCGAGGGACAGGCCGATGCCGATCACGACGAAGGCGACCGGAATGGCGCCGAGAGAGCCCAGGCCGATCTTGGCCTCGCTGCCCGTCATGGTGATTTTCGGTCCGGCGGCATACAAAACGGCCGTGAGCAGGACGAAGGTGCCGATGAGTTCGGAGAGGGCGTTGCGGAGCGGATTGCGGATGGCCGGGCCGGTGGCGAAGGTGCCGAGGATCGTGCCCTGGTCGGTGCTGATATCGTAATGGTCCTTGTAGAAGAGCCACACGAGCAAGGCGCCCGCCGCGGCGCCGAAGAACTGGGCGATGAGAAACAGGGGAACCTTGGCCAGGGAAAATCTCCCCGCTGCCGCCAGCCCGATGGTTACTGCCGGATTGAGGTGAGCGCCGCTGAATTGCTCCGCGATCATGACGGCCGTGAAGACGCCCAGACCCCACCCCATCGTGATCACGATCCAGCCGCCCCCGCATCCTTTGGTGCCTTTGAGGCAGACATTGGCAACCACGCCGTCGCCCAGGAGGACCAGGATCATCGTCCCAATGAATTCCGCCGCAAACTCACTCATACACAGGTCTCCAACTTGGTAGGGTGCGTATCACGCACCGTTGAATTCTTCATGTGCGAAAGAGACGGTGCGTGGTACGCGCCCTACCGGTCCCAATCGCGCACGCGACTGACGGCCTTATGCCAATTTTTCAGCAGTTCGGCGCGCCGCTCGGCGGCCATGTGAGACTCGAACTGGGCCCCTTTCTTCCAGATCGCGCGAATCTCGGCCAAGTCTTTCCAATAGCCCACCGCCAGACCCGCGAAGAATGCCGCGCCCAAAGCCGTGGTCTCCAGCGTCTGTGGCCGGACGACCTTCACCTGCGTCAAGCCCGCCTGAAACTCCATCAAGTCGTTGTTGATCGACGCGCCGCCATCGACGCGCAGCTCGGCGATCGGGATGCCGGCATCGTCGGCCATGGCGTCGAGCACGTCCTTCGTCTGAAAGGCGATCGATTCAAGGCAAGCGCGGGCGATATGAGCGTTGGTCGTGCCCCGGGTCAGGCCGAAGATGGCGCCGCGGGCGTATTGGTCCCAGTAGGGGGCCCCGAGCCCCGCGAATGCCGGAACCACGTAGACGCCGCCGTTGTCGGGGACTGAACTGGCGAGCGCTTCCACCTCGCGGGAGCAGGCGATGCACTTGAGCCCATCCCGCAGCCATTGCACGACGGCGCCGCCGATGAAAATGCTGCCCTCCAGGGCGTAGGTCACCTGGCCGCCCAGCTTCCAGGCGATGGTGGTCAGTAGGTTGTTCTTGGAGTCCTTGGCCGCGGCGCCGGTGTTCATCACGATGAAGCAGCCGGTGCCGTAGGTGTTCTTGATCATGCCCTCTTCGGTGCACATATTGCCGAAGAGAGCCGCCTGTTGGTCGCCCGCCATGCCGGCGATGGGAATCCCTGCGGCGGCAAACGCGGTCCCGGTCGTGCCCACCACTTCACTGGAGCTCTTGACGTCGGGCAGCATCGACGGCGGGACGTCGAACAGTTTGCACAACTCCGCGTCCCATTTCTGCTCGTGAATGTTGAACAGCAGCGTCCGGCTGGCATTGGAGACGTCGGTCGCGTGGACGCGACCGTCAGTCAATTTCCAGACCAGCCATGAATCGACGGTGCCGAACGCCAGCTCGCCCGCCTGCGCCCGCTTCCGGGCATCGGGCGCGTTATCCAGAATCCAGCGAACCTTGGTCGCGGAGAAGTAGGCATCGAGGACCAGCCCGGTCTTTTGGCGGATCTTCTCCGCCAGTCCCGCCTTCTTCAACTCGTCGCAAAACGCCGAGGTCCGGCGGTCCTGCCAGACGATGGCATTGTAGACAGGCTCGCCCGTCTTACGGTCCCAGACGATAGCGGTCTCCCGCTGATTACTGATCCCGACGCCGGCGATCTGTGACGCGTCGATGCTCATCTTGGCCATGGCTTCGGCCGCCACGCCGGCCTGACTCGACCAGATCTCGTTCGGATCGTGCTCGACCCAACCGCTCTTGGGGAAGATCTGCCGGAATTCCTTTTGGGCAACCGAACGGACGTTGCCCTCTCGGTCGACGATCAACGCCCGGGAACTGGTGGTGCCCTGATCGAGCGCCAGAATGTACTTCGTTTTGGCCATGCCGCACACCTCGGTTCGTGTCGATGAACTCAATCCAACCGCGGTTCAACACCCTCCACCAAGGCATAATAGACCGTCCGCCATGTACCCTGTCAAGGATTGCCCTGCGGAAACGGTGGCTGCGATGGGCACGACAGGGCGGATTTCAAACCGGGCACTTGCGTGTTGACCGGGCTCGATCTTCCCCTATACTTACCGGGGTGAAAGGAGCCCCAGCCATGTTCTGGACATTGATGAACCGAGGGAACTGCATCATAGTCATGGCCAAACATCAGGTGCTCGGCCTGTGCGTCACACTTGTTCTGCTAGTGTCGAGTCCCGGCGCCGGACAGAATTGGCCCTCGTTCCGTGGGCCTTCGGCCTGTGGCGTGGCGCAGGGGCATAAGACTCCGAGCCAGTGGAGCGTCAGTCCATCCAAGAATATCCTCTGGAAGACGCCCATTCCAGGTCTTAGTCATTCGTCCCCCGTCGTCTGGGAGGATCGTGTCTTTGTCGCGACGGCTCTTCCGAAGCAGGGGGAATCGAGCCTGAAGGTGGGCATGTACGGTGATGTCGAGCCGGTCACGGAAAACAAGCCCTTCAGTTGGCATCTCTATTGTCTCGACAGGAACACGGGCGGCATTCAGTGGGATCGGCAAGCGTACGAGGGAAAGCCCAAGATCAAGCGCCACCCGAAGTCCAGCCATGCCAACGCCACGCCCTGCACGAACGGCAATTGTGTGGTGGCGTTTTTCGGCTCGGAGGGCCTGTACTGTTACGATATGGGCGGGAATCTCCTCTGGCAGAAGGACCTCGGAGTCCTCGATTGGGGCTATTATCTCATGCCGGCGGCGCAGTGGGGCGGGGGCTGCTCGCCGGTCATCCACGAGCGCATGGTCATCGTGCAGTGTGACGTGCAGAAAGACTCATTTATCGCCGCCTTTGATTTGAAGGATGGTGCTCTCCTATGGAAGACGGCCAGAACGGATGTCCCCACATGGAGTACGCCGACCGTCTATGCCGCGCAGCAGAACTCCCAGATCATCGTCAACGGATGGAAGCATATCGGCGGATATGATCTTCAGACAGGCAAGGAGATTTGGAGGATGACGGGCGGCGGCGATATCCCGGTTCCGACACCGATTGTGGCTCATGGCTTGGTCTATGTCACCAACGCCCATGGGCGGATGTCTCCGATCTATGCGATCCGTCTTACGGCGACGGGAGACATCTCGTTGAAGGGAACTGAAACCAGCAACGAGCACATCGCCTGGAGCTACCCCAAGGGCGGCAACTACATCCCGACACCTCTTGTGTATAACGATCTTCTGTACTGTGGGTCAGATCGCGGGACACTGAGTTGCTTCGAGGGCGAGACCGGAAAGCTGGTGTACCGGGAGAACCTCGATCCGCAGGGAGCCGCGTTCTCCGCCTCCCCGGTGGCCGCGGACGGGAAGGTCTACTTTACCGCCGAAGATGGTAAGGTGTATGTGGTGCAGGCGGGATCCGCATTCAAACTGCTGGGTGTCAACCAGATGGGCGAAACCTGCATGGCGACGCCGGCCATCGCGGCGGGAACTCTGATTTTTCGCACGCGGCAGCATATCGTGGCCATTGCAGAACGCAACCAGTCGAAGTGAAAGCCGTTTCAGCTATGGAGATTTCGCGCAGAGCGTTGTTGGGGGCCTCGGTTCTGGCCGGGGCGGCGGGGCCGGGGCTTATGAGGGCGGGCCAGCGCGGTGCAAAGGGACCAACGCGGCTTGAAGTCAGTCGCAAACGGCTCCTGCTGCGGCATACATGGACGATTTCGCGGAATTCGAGCGATTTCAAGGACAATGTACTCGTCCGTCTGGAGCGGGACGGCATTGTTGGTTGGGGCGAGGCGGCGCCGAACGTTCGCTACAATCAAAGTGCAGAGCAGACTATTGCGGCTATCGAGAAGGCAAAGTCCGTAATCGAGGCTGG
Source organism: Planctomycetota bacterium (assembly GCA_023481165.1). GTDB lineage: Bacteria > Planctomycetota > Phycisphaerae > Sedimentisphaerales > Anaerobacaceae > PLanc-01. The sequence continues at coordinate 8,138 of JAMCWO010000342.1, forward strand.
TGACTGGTTACACTATGTGGATCTGCGCGAGCAGTGGGAGCGAGCCATTTCCAATCAGAGTTGTGCCTGTGCGGCATTGGACATTGCGATCCTGGACTGGGTAGGTCGGAAGCTGAACGTGCCGCTCTATCGGCTGTTTGGGCTGGACGAAAGCAAGGTGCCCGTCACGACTTTTTCCATCGGCATCGACACGCCGGACGTGATCAAGGAGAAGGTCAAAGAGGCGAGGGATTTCCCGGTTCTGAAGATCAAGGTGGGCACAGAAAACGATGCGCAGATTGTCGCCGCCGTGCGGGAGGCGACCAATCGGCCGCTGCGTGTGGATGCCAATGAAGGCTGGCGGGACAAAGAACAGGCCCTGAAGAAGATTCAATGGCTCCAGAAGATGGGGGTGGAACTGATCGAGCAGCCGCTGCCGGCGGCCATGATTGAAGAGACCGCCTGGCTCAAAGAGCGGGTGGACATTCCGATCATCGCGGATGAGGCGGTCAAGGGCGTCGGTGACATCCCCAAGCTGGCCGGGGCCTATGATGGGATCAATATCAAGCTCATGAAGGCCGGCGGCATCCAGGAGGCGATGCGCATGATCCACGTGGCCCGTGCGCTGGGGCTCAAGATCATGCTGGGCTGTATGATCGAAAGCTCCGTGGCCATCGCCGCCGCGGCCCATATCAGTCCCTTGGTCGATTATGCCGACCTGGACGGGAATCTGCTGATCTCGAACGATCCGTTCACAGGAGTGGGCGTGAAGAACGGCAAGCTGATCCTGAACGACCAGCCGGGACTGGGAGTCAGCGAACGACCCGGAAGCTGAAGTTGCAGGGCGGGTTTCAGCCTATGTGGTTACGTGCCTGCCGATGACATTTGCGGCATGGGCCCAAGCACATCCACAAACTCATGGACGCTCGCGCCCTGCTACGAACAGCCGGCGTCGGGATCGGGCTTGGGGAGTTGCCGCTTCTTCATGCCGGGGGGCATGGCGAGGCCGCCGAAGCCCTGGGTCTCCTTGAAGTCCACGATGATGCGAACGGCAGCGTCGGGGTCATCCTGCACGGTGAAGACATCAAGGTCCTCCGGCGAGATGAAGCCGTTCTCGTCGAGCATCTTGTGCTTCATCCAATCGATCAGGCCGTCCCAGTAGTCGCTGACCATCAGGATGACAGGGAAGTGCGCCTGCCGCAGGGTCTGGATCAGGACGGCGGCCTCGAAGAATTCGTCCATCGTCCCGTAACCGCCTGGGAATGCGATGAACCCGTTGGCGTACTTCAGGAACATCACCTTGCGCACGAAGAAGTAGCGAAAATGCAGGGAGAGGTTCTGGTACTCGTTCGGGACCTGCTCCTCGGGGATTTCGATGTTCAGGCCGATGCTCATGCCACCGACGTCCGTGGCGCCTTTATTGGCGGCTTCCATGACGCCGCCGCCGCCGCCGGTGATAACGGCAAAGCCGGCACTGGCCAGTTTGCGGGCCGTGGTTTCGGCGAGCTGATAATACGGATGCCCACGGGCCAGACGGGCGGAGCCGAAGATCGAGACAGCGGGACCGACCGAGGCCAACTCCTCGAATCCTTCCGTAAACTCGGCCATGATGCGGAAGATCCGCCATAGGTCGCGCACCGGTTTATCAACGTTCTCAAGCACGTGGTTTCTCCTGGGTCGCATCATCTTACAAATTAGGATTTATGAATTATGATTTGTGAATCCTGCTACCATAGATCAGGCCGATTGGCGGCCGGGCAATGCTCGGCGATCGGACAGGCCGGGCAATTGGGCTTTCGGGCCACGCAGATCCTTCGGCCGTGAAAGATCAGTAGATGGCTGAAGAGCGTCCAATCCTTTTTTGGGACTATATCGGCCAAATCGAACTCCAGCTTTACCGGATCGTCCGCATGCTCCGATAATTGGAGGCGGTGGGAGAGCCGCAGGACATGCGTATCACAGGCGATGGCGGGGATTCCAAAGGCGTTGCCCAGCACGACAGTCGCGGTCTTTCGGCCGACGCCGGGCAGGGTCGTGAGCTCCTCCAGGGTACTCGGGACCTTGCCGCCAAAGTCCTTGGCGATCTTGCGTGTGGCCCCCTGGATGTTAACGGCTTTGTTGCGGTAGAAGCCGCACGTGCGGATGTCCTGCTCGATCTGTTTCAGATCCGCCCTGGCCCAATCGGCGGCGGATTTGTACTTCCGGAACAGTTCCGGCGTGATCATGTTGACCCGGACATCTGTGCACTGGGCCGAGAGAATCGTCGCGATCAGCAACTCCAGCGGATTGGTGAAATTCAGCGCCGTCCTGGCATCCGGGTAGGTCTTCTTCAGGATCGGCAGAATCTTCTTGACCCGCTCCGCCGCGGCGGCCTTATCGAAGATCTCCGCCTTTCGGGCTTTCCGCTTGACCGCCTTGGCTGTCTTGGGAGACGTTTTCTTCCCTGCCATGTGTTTTGGCCTCCGGTAGTTTCTTGAGAAGCTGCGCCAATTGTTCCTTGTCAAAAATACCGCGCCACTTCTCCTGCGACCCATCGGGCAAAAGAGCGACGGTCACCGGCACATTGCCGGCCTCGCCGTAGATCTGCCTGAGGTCCTTGGTCGCGGGGTAGTCGATAATCGTGGTATCGGCTTTGACCGGCAGGACGCCTTTTTCCCGGATGAGCTTCGCGATACCCGGGTCTTGGTAGACGCGCCGGTCCACGACCTTACAGTTCGTGCACCAGTCGGCCATGAAGTCCAGCAGGACGGGCCGATGTTGCGCGACCGCCTGCTGCACGAGGCGGGCGTCATAGGGCTGCCAGTCGATGGCTCCCTGGGCGGACCGGCCCGACAGGGGCAGGAGCCACAGGCCGGAGATGAGGGCGATGACGGCCGCCGTCGCGCGGATCGTCCATTTCTTGGGGGCCGGTGTTGACAGATCGACCCACTTGCCCCACATCCACGCGCAGAAACTGAAGACAATCCCGTAGGTCAGGACGTTGAGGAGCTTGTCTTTGGGCAGGGCGGCCAGGGTCAGCTTCACCGCGATGAAGAACAGCAAAAAGGCCGTGGATTTCTTGAAGATCTCCATCCAATAGCCGGGCTTGGGGAGGCGGTCGATGAGGGAGGGGACCAGGACGAGAACGGCGTAGGGCAGGGCCATGCCGATACCCATGAGCACGATGGCGATGCTGCTGACGAGCAAAGGTTGAGTCTGCGCCCACACCAGGACGAAACCGAGCAGGGCCCCGCTGCACGGCGTGCTGAGAATACCGGCGAAAAAGCCCATGCCGACAGTGCCGGCGATCCCGGAGGTCGTGCTCCGGTGGCTTGTGAGTGCGGACGGCAGCGACAAGGTGACCACATCCAGCATGACCAACCCGAAAAGGACGATTGCCAGAAATAGAACGATCACCGCGGTCGGATAGCGGAAAAGGGCGTTCAGATCGAGCACGGCCCCCGTCGTCAGGTTGATGATGGCGGAAACCAGGGCGAACACGGCAAAAAAGCCGATGACGCCCGCCGAGAACGCCAGCCCCGCTACGACCCGGCGGCCACCGGCACGCTTGGACTCACTGACAAGTCGCATCAGAACCAGGGGCAGGACCGGCAACACGCACGGCATGAGGTTGATGGAGACACCGGCGACAATCGCCAGCAGATAATAGGCGATGGTGCCATAGGGGAGGGTCGTCTGCCGGGCGACCGGCGGCGTCGCGATCTGCGACCAGGCAGCGGCTTTGCTCAGGTCGACCGTGGCGGTCAGAGTCTTGTTGAAGGGCGGCAGGCACAACTGGCTCGTGCAGGCAATTCCCCGGATACGGACAGTCGTGTTTATCCGGGCTTGTGCCGCGGCCGCGGCGGTGCGGAGGGGGAGAAAGACACGGAACTTGCCGACGTAGACTTCCGCCTTTTTGCCGGTGGGGTCCGTGATGATCCGCCACGCGGGAAAGACAGCTTTGCCGAATTCGACGCCGGGGGCTGTTGCTTCGACCTTCAGTTGCAGCTCGGGCGCGGGCGCCGTCTCGGCCCTGGCGTAGTAGTGCAGATCCTCTGTGCCTTCGAAGATGACCGCCAGACCGAGCCGGCCATCCACGCGCGCCGGCTCCAGGCGGGCATGCGAGTATTCCTTTTCGGAGCGGACGATCTCGACGACACGGGCCGCGGATGCACCGCCTGAATCCTGAGCAAGACACGGCAGTGCATACACGGCCAGAGCCATCGTGTACGCCAGAACGAATCTCATCCCCATCATCTGCGGTTACCCGGGCGAAGGATACGGAAGTCCGCCGAGCGGCTCTTCCTGCGGCCGGTCCTTTTCTTGGTTCTGCTTCTGGGCCTCGGTGCCGGCCCTGGCCTGTTCCGCCGCCAGCAGATCGCCCACCGTGGGCTTGTCCAACCGTCCGCCCTCGATGATGAGCTTGACCTCATCGGCGTCGAGGGTCTCGTATTTGAGCAAAGCCTGGGCGATGGCCTCCACCTTGTCGCGGTTTTGTGCGAGCACCTGCTTGGCCATGCGGTAGGCCTCATCCATGATGCGCTTGATCTCGGCGTCGATCTCTTCGGCGGTTTTTTCCGAATACTCGCGTTCCATCGGCATGAGATAGGTAGGTTCCTTCACACCGAGATCCGGCCCGTAGCTGATCGGGCCGAGTTGGTTGCTCATACCCCACGTTACGACCATCTGCCGGGCGATCTTCGTGGCCTGTTCGATGTCCGACTGCGCCCCGCTGGAGATATCCTCACAGAACATCTCCTCGGCGATGCGGCCGCTGAAACAGACTTGCAGCAGGGCCATGCAGTAGCGCCTGGTGAACATGGTGCGGTCTTTCTCGGGAAGAGCGAAGGTGGCCCCGCCCATCGGACCGCGGGGAATGATGCTGACCTTGTGCAAAGGGTCGGCATCCTTGCTGAGGCACTGGACCAGCGTGTGGCCGGCCTCGTGGTACGCGGTGATCTGGCGCTCTTTCTGATCGACCACGCGGCTGCGTTTGGCGCGTCCCCAGCGTACCTTGTCCCGGGCTTCCTCGAGATCGCTCAACTCGATGCTGTCCTTGTTCGCCATGGTGGCGGCCAGGGCGGCCTCATTGATGATCGCGGCCAGATCCGCGCCGCTGAACATCGGCGTGCCCCGAGCCAGCCGTTCGAGGGTGGCATTGGGGCTCAATTTGACCTTGCGGGCATGGACCCGCAGGATTTCGAGCCGGCCTTTCAAGTCGGGCAGTGGCACGACGACCTGGCGGTCGAACCGGCCGGGCCGGGTCAGGGCGTGGTCCAGAATGTCCGCGCGGTTCGTCGCGGCGACCACGATGACCTGGTCGTTCGTGTCGAAGCCGTCCATTTCGACGAGGATCGCGTTGAGGGTTTGCTCCCGCTCATCGTGGCCGCCGCCGACGAAGCTGGCGCCGCGCTTGCGGCCGATGGCGTCAATCTCGTCGAGGAAGATGATGCAGGGCGAATTGTCCTTGGCCTGCTTGAACAGGTCGCGGACGCGCGAAGCGCCGACGCCGACGAACATCTCGACGAAGTCGCTGCCGGAAATGCTGAGGAACGGCACATCGGCTTCGCCGGCGATCGCCTTGGCCAGCAGAGTCTTGCCGCAGCCGGGCGGGCCGACCAGCAGGACACCGCGCGGGATACGCCCGCCGAGCCGCTGGAATTTCTTGGGATTCCGGAGAAACTCGATGATCTCGGCAACCTCTTCCTGGGCCTCATCGATGCCGGCCACGTCCTTGAACGTGACCTTGACACGATCCTTGCCCTGGACTCGATGGCGGCTGCGGCCGAAGGACATCAGCATGCCTCCCGCGCCGGCCCGCAGGTTGCGGGCGAAGAAGAAGTAGAAGAAACCCACCAGCAGCAGGACCGGCAGCAGCCAATTCAGCAACCAGAGCATCCAGATCCGCTGCTGCGTGTACTCCTGCTTCACTTCGTAGCGCGGGTCATCCACGGCCTTCTTCTGGAGGTTGGTCAGGATCTCGTTCAGCCGTTCTTTGGCCCCGCTGTCCGGCCGGTAATTGACCTTGAAGGCGACCGCTCCTGTGTCCCGAGCGGCCTCGGAGTTCTCCTTGAACTTGCCCGAGATCTCGGTCTCGCCGATGTCGATGCGGTCGATCTGGCCGCCCTCCTCTAGGTACTGGGTGAACTGATCCCAGCGCAGCGTATTGGTGACCAGCCCCTGCTGCAGCATCATCATCGCGGTGAACACGATCAGAGCGACGATCAGCCAACTGATGGGGCCGCGCCGGTAGGCGGGGAGGGTAGGCTTGCGGTTCGGACGCCGGAAGGACTCTCGGGGCGAGCCATTTTGCTGGTTATTCGCTGTATTCTTCATAGGAGACAGGGCCCGGCAGAAACTGCTACGTTTTCGCGGCTGCGACCGAGGCGCACAATCCGTCCTTTCTGTTTACCATTGATTTTTCATAAGCTCTACGATGGACCGGGCCAGCTTGTTTGCCGCCACCGCCGAAGCATACGTAAAGTCTTGCCCCTGGAAATCGGAGTAGCTGGCCGTGGCGGTCACCGTCTTGCTATTGATCATGAGTTGGCCATCCTTCAGATTCTTCCAATTCACGACGGCGGTCAGGACCACTTCCTTCTCCAGGGCCCGGCCGATATCGCGTTCGATGGTCAGGATGGATTCGCCGGCGGCCACGATCTGCCCGCTCATCACGCTGTCGGCCCGGTCGCGGCTGGACACGATCTTGTACGGCGTGTCCGCCTCCACCCGCTTGGCCAGGGCATCTGAGAGCGTAAACTCGATCCCCCGGCGAAAACTGCGGTTGTCGAACATCTGCAGATACACACTGCCGAGGCCGCTCGGGAATAGCGAGTCATTCGAGTAACCGGTCGAAGCGCCGCAGCCGCCCAGAAGAACGGAAGACAGAAGACAGAGGACGCAAGACAGAGAAAAGAGAATCGACCAACTCGGCCTTCTGTCGTCTGTCCTCCGTCCTCTGTCCCCTGCTTTTCCTGGTCTATTTGCCGCCATCCTGATTCCCCTCCAGGGCTTCCTTCGCCAGGGCGCCGGCCTCGGTCTCGGGCCAAGTCCGCGCGATCATGTCGAAGTACAGGTTCGCCGCCTGCCGCTTGCCCGTGCGGCGATAGAATAGCCCGATGGCATATTGTTTGTACGCAATCTCCTCATCGATGTGCTTCATTTTCTCCGGCACCTCGTTTTCCTTGGCCTCGGCAGGGTACAGGGCCAGGAATTTCGCGTAGTACGTCTTGGCCGTGCTCAGTTTCGACGCATCATAGTTGGGCCTCTTGGACTCCGGGGGCTTGTCATAAGCGATCAGGTTGTCCTCCGCCATGCGGTACAACGCCCTTTTGCCGATAGGACCGGTCTCCCAATAGGAGGCGATTTCCGACCATTTCAGATACGCCTCGACGTATTTTTCCTGCGCCTCGTAATGTTCGGCCACGGCGATGGCCGCCCGCAGGCCGATGCCATTCGGCTCATCGAGCCCCGCCCGGTCGCTGACCTTCTCCATGAGGCTGACGCCTTCCTCGTAGCCGGAGATCTTGAAGATCCCGAGAACGGTCTTCTTACGCCCTTGGAGGTAGGCCTGGGCCATGTCGAACTCTCGTTGCAGGGCCGGGGCGGCGTACTCGCTGCCCGGATAATTCTTCAACATCTTCTCGAATCGGGTCAAAGCCCGGCCGTAATGGTTCTTCCAATACTGCAGCTCGCCATAGATGAACAGGTCGAGGTCCGGGCCCACCCGATCCGGGAATTCCTCTTTGATCTGCTTGAGCGCCTCTTTGACCTCCCCGGCATCTCCGGATTTGACCAACTCCTTGAGCTCGGCGATGGCATGCAGGTACCGTTCCTGGGGATCCGACGCCACCGACTCCCATTGATCTGTATTCTTCAGCCGCCACGTCTCGGCCGTGGCGCTGACGCCGCAGGAGAAGGCCATACTGACAGCCAAACCCAAGAATCCCATCTTGTGTTTCGACATCGTTCCACTCGCAAAGGCACCGATAGAGAATCTCCGAAGCCGCCTTCGGCATCTTCCTGATTATACCCGTGGGCCGGTGTATATCAACAAAAGGATCGTAATCGTCGGCGATGGCTTTGGGGGCGGCGGCTGGACGGCTTGACAGCGGCACGCCGGACTGCTAAAAGACAGGCCAGAGGCTCGGTGGCTTTTCACCGATTCTGCTTCTAAGACCTGCCGTGGCATGCAGATAAGGATGTTTTGATGATTGGAGCTCTTGGGGCGCGGACCATCCAGGACGTTGTCAACGCCGGTCACTTCGGCCGGTTCGCCTGGCGCTCCGTGAACACTTCGGCGCGCAGTTGTGTCTCCCGCCGGACCTATCCGCTCGTGTGGACCCAGATCTACCTGATCGGGTGGCTCAGCGCCCCGGTCATCATGATTACCGGCGCCTTCGTGGGCATGACGCTGGCGGTGCAGGCCTATGACCAGTTGGCGGGCATGGGATTGGAGGAACACCTCGGTACGCTGATCAACATCTCGGTGGTGAAGGAGTTGGGCCCCGTTCTGGCGGCGGTCATGCTGGCCGGGCGTGTGGGCGGCGCCCTGACGGCCGAGTTGGGAACGATGAACGTTACCGAGCAGATCGATGCGGTCCGGAGCATGGGGACCGACCCCATTCGCTATCTGGTGGCACCGCGACTGCTGGCCTGTCTGTTGCTCACCCCGGTGCTGATCATCTACGCGGATGTCCTGGGCATCATCGGCGGCGCGCTGGTCAGCTTCCTGCAGTTCGGCATCAACAGCCGGGCCTACTGGGACCTGAGCGCCTACGGGGTGGACTTCTGGGATGTCGGCGTGGGGGTAGTCAAGGGCTTCTTCTTTGGCGCCGCCATCGCCGTCATCAGTTGTTACAAGGGTTTCACCTGCCAGGAAGGAGCGCACGGAGTGGGCCAGGCCTGCACGGAGGCCTTTGTTTCGAGCTTCATCTGGATCCTGGCCCTGGACTTCGCTCTGGCCGTCATTTCCAAGAACATTTACGAGATCTTCTGGCCCCTCAAAAGCCTGGTGGGCTGAGGCGGAGGCGCAACGTGGGAAAGCACCATGGATGATACGAATCGAGGGCAGGAGAACGCCCATCCTCCGGCGATCGTTGAGGTCCGGAATCTGACCAAGAGATTCGGGGCCAAGCTGGTGCTCGACAACGTCTCTGTGAGCATCGAGAAGGGCAAGACCACTGTCATTATCGGTCCGAGCGGCTGCGGCAAGACGGTTCTGATCAAGCATTTGATTGTGTTGATAAGACCGTCCAGCGGCCAGGTGTACTTTGAGGGCCGCCGGATCGATCACCTGAGCGAACGCCAGTTGAGCCGGGTCCGCACCCACTTCGGGTACCTCTTCCAGGAAGGGGCCCTCTTTGACAGTATGACCGTGGCCGAGAACATCCTGTTTCCGATCCGACAGAACTACCGGGTGAAGAACTGGCACCAGATCGAGGATGTGGTCAAGGCGAAGCTGGCGATCGTGGGGCTGGATGGTTTCCAGAACTATTACCCGGCGCGGCTCTCGGGCGGCCAGCGCAAGCGGGTCGCGCTCGCCCGGGCGATTGCCTTGAACCCCGAGGTGATCCTGTACGATGAACCGACGACGGGTCTGGACCCGATCCGCTCGGACATCATCAATGAGCTGATCCTCAAGCTCGAACGAGAGCTGGGGGTCACGACCGTGGTGGTGACGCACGACATGAAGAGCGCCTACAAGGTGGCGGATCGCATCATCATGCTGCACAACGGCAAGATGATCGCCGACGGAGATGCCGACCACATCCGCAACCACCCGCATCCGGTGGTGCAGCAGTTCATCAATGGCCAGGTGGGCGAGGATGATCTGGCGGTCCTGCGGATGAACGGGTCCGCCGGATCGGCCCAGTTCCTGCCCCGGGATTTTGAGGAGTAGAAGGAACCGATGACCGCCAGAGAACCTGCGCAAATGGCCGCCGATCTGCGCCAGCTCGTGCACGGCGACGTCTTCGCGGACATCATTCACCGCGTCGCTTTCAGCACGGACGCGAGCAGCTATCGGATTGTCCCCCAGTGTGTGGTGGCGCCGCGGGACACGCGGGATGTCGCGGCGGCCGTGAGATACGCTGCCCAACGGGGTCTGCCTATTGCCGCACGGGGGGCGGGCAGCGGGCTCGCCGGGGAATCCCTCTGCGATGGGATCGTGCTCGATATGACCCGCTACATGAAGCGGATTCTGCGCGTGGACGGCGAGACGGCCACCTGCGAGCCCGGCGTCGTGCTGGATGACTTGAACAAACGTTTGCTGCAGGCGGGCCGCAAGATCGGGCCCGACCCTTCGAGTGCCAATCGCGCGGTGGTCGGGGGCGTCGTGGCCAATAACTCGACCGGCGCGCATTCGCTGCAATACGGCCACATCGCGACGTATGTGGAGAACCTCGAGGCCGTGCTCGCCGACGGCGAGGTTGTCGAGCTCCGCAACGCCGTGGACATGGATCAGGCGCCGGACGGCAGGGTGGGCACTATCGCCCGCGCGTGCTGGTCGCTGCTGTCGCCGGCCCACGCCGTCATTGCCAAGGCCCAGCCTGCCACCCCGCGCAACCGCTGCGGCTACCACGTCGCCGGGGTCTGTCATGACCAGGCGATCGACTTGGCGCATCTGATGGCCGGCTCGGAGGGAACGCTGGCGGTCTTCACGAGCATCACCCTGAAGACGGTGCCGCTGCCCGCGGTCAAGGGGCTTCTGCAGTTGGAGTTCGATTCGCTCGATCACATGGCCCGCGCTGTGCCGACCATCATGAGGACCGATCCGGTCGCGTGCGAGATGATGGACCAGGCGCTGGTCCACATGGCGATTGACCAGCTTCCGCAGTATCGCGACATTCTGCCCGCCGGCGCGGCGGCGGTGCTCCTGGTCGAGCACGTGGGCGAATCGCAGGCCGACGTCCGCACGAAGATCGAGGCGACCGATCAGGCGATTGGCGCGGTCGCGACCGGGCGAACGACGATCCTGGAGCCCCAGGCCCAGGCCCGGGTGTGGAAATCCCGCAAAGACGCGGGACCTTTGCTCTACCGCAAACGTCGCCGTCAGCATCCGGCGGAGTTCATGGAGGACGTGAGCGTGGATCACCGGCGCCTGGCCGACTATCTGGCCGGCTTGGAGAAGGTCCAGCAGGAACACGGGATCACGATGTGCTTCTTCGGCCACGCCGGCGACGGCGAGTTGCACGTCCGGCCCTACATCGACCTGGGCGACCCCAAGGACCGGGCCAAGATGCTTGCCATCGCGGAGGACGTCTATACGCTGACCTGGTCGCTGGGCGGCACGATCAGCGGCGAGCACGCGGTGGGCCTGATCCGGGCGGGCTTTGTCCGGCGACAGTATGGAGATGAGTATTACGGCCTGCTCCAGAAAGTGAAGAAGATTTTCGATCCGGCCGGCCTGATGAATCCGGGCAAGATTCTCAATGACGATCCCGAGGTGATGTTCCGCCATCTGCGGCGCGCGCCTCACATTCTCCCCGAAAGGGCCAGGTCGGAGATGCTCTTCCGGGAGAACGAGCTGGAGCTGGAATTCGAGCAGTGCTACGGGTGCGGGCTGTGCCTGGGTCGGGAGCCGGCGCTGCGCATGTGCCCCGTGTTCCGGGCCATGGGGGAGGAGTTGGGCAGTTCGCGTGCCAAGGCCAACCTGCTTCATTACTGGGCGACGGGCCAGCTCGCGGAAAAGGACTTCGAGTCGCCGGAGTTTCGCCAGTTCCTGGACCTGTGTGTCAACTGCCGCATGTGCGAGCAGCAGTGCCCCTCCGGCGTCAATGTCTCGATGCTGATAGCCGCCGCCCGTGCCGAGTACGTCAAACGCAAAGGGCTGCGCCGGGCGGAACATGCTCTGAGCCATAATCGCCATCTGAGCAAGCTGGGCAGCGCGTTTGCCCCTGTCTCCAACCTGTTCCTGCGCTTGCCCCTGTCGAAATGGGCCCTGGAGAAGGCCGCCGGGATCGATCAACGCCGGACTATGCCTCGGTTCGAGCGCGGCTCGTTCCTGAACGCCGGACGCAGGCATCTCGCTTCCTGCCAACCGATTGCCCAGCCCCTCGACAAAGTGGCGTACTTCGTCGACACGTACGCCAACTTCAACGACCATGAGTTGGGGTTCGCCGTAGTGGATGTCCTGCGTCACAACGGCGTCGAAGTCATCCTGCCCCCGCAGCGTCCGGCCCCCTTGCCCGCCATGGTCTACGGCGACGTGCAGACAGCACGCTCCGATCTGTCCTACAGTGTGAAGCATTTCGCCGAAACCGTGCGCCAGGGCTACAAGATCATCTGCTCCGAGCCGAGCGCCGCCCTGTGCCTGCGGGAAGAGCTGCGCCATTACGTGGCGGGGGAAGATGCCGCTCTGGTGTCGCAGAACACCAGCGAGTTGATGAACTACCTTTCGGCTCTGCGCCGCCAAGGCAAGCTCAAGGCCCCGGTTGCGTCTGTGACGGAGAAATATGTCTATCACCTGCCGTGCCATTTATGCGCGGTGGGGGACGACACGGTGACTTTGCGCCTGCTGCGGGAGCACTTCCACGTGGACGTGACGGACCTGCAGGCGGGCTGCTGTGGCCTGTCCGGCACCTTCGGCATGCAGCACAAGAACCACGACTTGGCCGCCCAGGTCTCCGAAAGTCTCAGAACCGCTCTGAACAAAGCATGTAGCACCCCCGCCCTCGGGCGTGATCCTTCACAGCCGAGGGCGGCTGTGCCACATGTCCTGACCGAATGCGCCGCCTGCAAGATGCAGATCGAGCACCTCGCCCCGTCCCGCACCAGCCACCCCATCAAGCTCATCGCGCGGACCTACGGCCTGTAGATGGGGACTGTCATCCTGAACGCAGCGCCGCGGAGTGAAGGATCTGGCCCGCGCATGAGGGGACCTTCTCGTACGTGGGCCGGATCCTTCGCCTTCGGCCCAGGAGGACACAGTTCTACGGGAGATGCTTTGCCGAACCTGCGCTATTTGTACTTCACGATCGGCTCGATCTTCTGGCCGAAGAGCTTGGAGGCTCTTTGGGCGAAGGACTCGACGCCCTCTTTGAACCACGCGGGCTTTTGCGTCTGGAGCTTGCCGATAACGTAGTAGCCGGTCGCCATGAGGGCCGGATACGTGGCGTTCTCCGGCAGCGGGATGTTCAGCCGATCCTTGCCGAACGTGGTGTTCTCGCGCCCGAACGCCAGGAACAGCTCCTTGGGAGTCTCGACCACGGTGGTCGCGTGCTTCGATTGCTCCCAGGTGAAGACATCGCGGGCGATCCGGCGGGCGAACAGCTCCACGAACTTCGTCGCCAGCATGATGCGGATCAGGTCGAACTCCTCAGGCACCAGCAGGTAGAAGGCATCGAAGTCGCCGAGTCGCTTGCCCCATTTTTGGAGGGCCGGATCGACAACGTTGTGCAGGTGATCGAGGATCTTCTGCGCCTCGGCTTTCGGGTCGTCGATCATGCAGGCCATCAACATGCCCATGTAGGTGGAGGTGTTGTAGGTGTAGGGCTCCGGCCGGCTGGGAAAGACGTGCAGCTCACTGACGTCGTTCTTCGCCAGGGGCGAGGGGTTGCAGGTGAACAGGACAATCTTGCGGCCGGTGGCTTTCACATCTTTGGCGATGATCGGGGCATGCTTGCCGCCGGAGGCCGAGAGCAGGACCACGCCGTCGATGCTCCGGATCGCTTCGAGTTTGCCCTGGTAGCTGCCCTCGTCGGCGAAGACGGCATCGTAGGAATCGAAGATGATCCGGCCGGTGGCGATGGCGTTGCCGCTGCCCACGACCAAAGGCCGCTGGAACTGCCGGAGATTGGGCTTGGGAAACCGGGTCGCCGGGTCCAGGAAAAGGTTCAAGGCGTTGAGCACGCACTGGTCGAGATCAATCAGCGACTTCGGATCGAAACTGGCCATCGATTCTCCCATCGGAATTTACTATTTCTGATTTACGATTTACAATTGGTCCGGACGAAGACGGGATTGTAGACCGTACGCGGCCAATCGTCAATCCGGAGAATTCGCGATGGAATCGACGGAAATACTCAAGGAAGCCGTGCTGTGGGACCCGATGGACGCACAGAAGGTCCAGTGCCGGTTGTGCAGCTTTCGCTGTCGGATCGGCGCAGGCAAGCTGGGCCATTGCAACGTGCGCAAGAATATCGACGGCAAGCTCTACTCGCTGAACTACCACAAGGTCTGTGCGACCAACGTGGACCCCATCGAGAAGAAGCCGATGTACCACTTCCAGCCGGGAAGTCGGAGCTTCTCCATCGCGGCGGTCGGCTGCAATTTCCGCTGTGAATTCTGCCAGAACTGGCAGATCAGCCAGGCGGCCCTGGAGACCGGGCAGATTGAGGGGGAGGACATCGCACCGGAGCAGATCGTGGAGGCGGCGGTGCGGTCCGGGTGTCAGAGCATCGCCTACACGTACACCGAGCCGACGATTTTCATGGAGTTGTGCAACGACTGTGCCCGGCCGGCGAAAGACAGGGGCTTGGCCAATGTCTTCGTCAGCAACGGCTACATGACGAGAGAGGCGATCGATTTCGCCGCCGACTGGCTCGACGGCATCAACGTAGACCTCAAGGCATTTACCGACGATTATTACAGGAAGCTCTGCGGGGCGCGCTTGGAGCCGGTATTGGATTCGATTGCCTACATCGCCAGGCAAACGAAGATCTGGATCGAGATCACGACGTTGCTGCTGCCGGGCCAGAACGATTCTGAGGAGGAACTGAAGAGACTCGCCGGCTGGTTGGTCAAAGAGGCCGGACCGGATGTGCCCTGGCACATCAGCCGGTTCTATCCCCAATACAAGTACACCGATTCCGAGCCCACGCCGCTGGAGTCCCTGCAGCGGGCCGCAGAGATCGGCAAGGCCGCCGGCCTGCACTATGTGTATCTGGGCAACGTGCCCGGCACGGACGGCGAAAACACCTACTGCTACCAGTGCCACACGAAGCTGATTGGGCGGATCGGCTATCGAATTACCGCCAACCAAATCGAGAATTCCAAATGCCCGAATTGCGGCACGGAGATCGCCGGCTTCGGCCTGTAACGAGGGGCAGGACTCTTTCGAGGATTGCGTTTATCGCATTTCTGAATACCAGCGGGGAGCTTGAACAACGAGGTGTGGCCCGGTAGACTACTCATGCTGGCTCGGAGGATAGGGCAACGCTGGCGAGCGACCCGAGCGCCGAAGCCGGTGATAAACAGCGGGGAGGGCCCGACAACTTGCCGGGCCTCCCTCCTTTCCCCGCTGGTATCCACAAAGCGATAAACGCATGACTCTGTGACCATCAGAAGACATGAAGATTGTTGCCGACGCTAATATTCCGTTTGTCCGAGAGTGTTTCTCCTCCGTGGGCGAGGTCCAAGTCCTGAGCGGACGTGACATTACCCCGCAGGCGGTAGCCGAGGCGGACGCTTTGCTGATCCGAAGTATCACGCCGGTCAACGAAGGCTTGCTCGCCGGCAGCATCGTGCACTTCGTGGGCACGGCGACCATCGGCTTCGATCACGTCGATCTCGATTATCTGGAGCGGAATCACATCGGTTTCGCCTCGGCGCCGGGCTCGAACGCCAATTCCGCCGCCGAGTACATCCTGGCCGCGTTGCTGGAGGTTGGGCGCGGACACCGGATCCAGCTTGAGGGTAAGTCGATCGGCGTGATCGGCGTCGGGAACGTCGGCAGCCGCGTGGCCCGCAAGTGTGAGGCCCTGGGTATGCAGGTGCTGCGCAACGATCCGCCTCTGCAACGTCGGACTCACGATCTGCAGTACGTACCGCTCGCAGCTCTGTACGGTTGCGACTTCCTCACGATCCATACGCCGCTGACCCATGAAGGCATCGACAAGACGTTCCATCTCGCCGATGCCGGATTCTTCTCTTCTTTGAAACCGGGGGCCGTCTTTCTCAATGCCTCCCGCGGGGCCGTCATGGACTCCCAAGCCCTGAAGGCCGCGATCCGGGCCGGCCGCCTGCAAGCGGTCGTACTCGATGTCTGGGAGAAGGAGCCGAGCATCGACACGGACCTGCTGGAGATGGTCGATCTCGGCACGCCCCACATTGCCGGGTACTCCTACGACGGCAAGGTCGCCGGAATGATCATGATTTACAACGCTCTCTGCGCCCATTTTCGCCTGCGGCCGACCCACACGATCGAGGACTTCCTGCCCCAGCCGGATGTCCCAAGGCTGGAAGTTGAGACGAAAGACCTGCGCGACGAAGAGTTGTTGGCACAGGCCGTGGAGCGGATCTACAGCATCCAACGGGATGACCAGAACCTGCGGCAGATCGCCCATCAGCCTCCCGACAAACGCGGCCGGTACTTCGATGATCTCCGAAAGCATTATCCCGTGCGCCGCGAGTTTCAGAACACGATGGTCGTACTCGACAAACCGAGAGAGGGCCTGGCCCGAAAGGTCCGAGGCATCGGTTTCCAAGTACCAGGGTGGGCATAAGATGGAAGCGGTCTCGAACGCGGTGCTCCAGTGGCCCGGCGGACGCCTGGATTTCTCGGGCGGCTGCCTCATCATGGGGATTCTGAACGTCACGCCGGACTCCTTCAGCGACGGCGGGCTATTTCTGGATGCGGACCGGGCGGTGGCGCACGGCCTGGAGATGGCGGCACAAGGGGCTGCGCTCATCGACGTAGGCGGCGAATCGACGCGGCCGGGCTCGCAGCCGGTCCCGCCGGCGGAGCAAATCCGGCGCGTTGTTCCTGTTGTCGGAGCCCTGGCGGAGAAGATCGATATCCCCATCAGCATCGACACACCCTACGTCGAGGTCGCGCGCGCGGCGTTCTTGGCCGGCGCTTCGATCCTCAACGACATCACGGCCTTGTCCGACAAAGGGCTGGCGGAACTGGCGGCCCGGCAGCAGGTGCCGGTCGTCCTGATGCACATGCAGGGGACGCCCGCGACGATGCAGGTCGAGCCCCGCTACGGGGACGTGGTGACGGAAGTACGCGACTTCCTGCTGGCACGCTGCGAGCGGGCCCGGGGCTTCGGCATTGCGAAAGAGCGTCTCTTCATCGATCCGGGCATCGGCTTCGGGAAGACCTTGCAGCACAATCTGCTGCTCCTGCGGCATCTGGATGCGCTGGTGGCTACCGGCTACCGCGTCCTGGTGGGGTCGAGCCGCAAGGCGTTTCTGGGCAGGCTTACCGGCAAGGAGAGACCCGCCGACCGCGTCTTCGGCACCGCAGCGACGGTAGCTCTGTGCGCCGCAGCCGGCGTATCGATCCTCCGGGTTCATGACGTGGCGGAGATGACTGACGTTGTCAAGGTGACGAATGCGATCCTGCGTCAGCCATAAGTCCTATTCGTCCCATAGGTGCCATCGGTCCCAGGGATCTTACTTCGTGCCGTCGATGGCGGTCTTGAGGACATCCTCGGTGTTCTCCACGAACACGAGATCGAGGCCCTTGATGGTTTCCGGCCGGATATCGGCAATGTCCTTCTTGTTCCGCGCCGGCAGAATGACCCTCTTGATCCCCGCCTCCTTCGCGGCGAGCAGCTTTTCCTTGAGTCCGCCGATCGGCAGGACCAGGCCGCGCAGCGTGATCTCGCCCGTCATCGCCACATCCGGCCGCGTGGGCTTTTGCAGCAGCAGACTGACCAGCGAGGTGAACATCGCGACGCCGGCACTGGGTCCATCCTTCGGCACCGCGCCCGCCGGCACGTGGACGTGGTAGTCGAATTTGCCGAACTGCTTCTCGTCGAGGTGCAGCCGCTTGGCATTCGCTTTCACGACGGAGAACGCCGCCTGCGCGCTCTCCTTCATGACGTCGCCGATGTGCCCGGTGAGCTGTAAGTGTCCCTTGCCCGGCATGGCGGCCGACTCGATGAACAATAGCTCGCCGCCGACGGGCGTATAGGCCAATCCCGTCGCCACGCCCGGAATCCCGGAGCGCAGAGCCAACTCGGACTCGAACTGGGTCGGGCCGAGGATACGGGCGAGGTCCTTGCGGCCGATGGTTCTCTTTCTCTTATCCCGCCGGGCGATCTCGGTGGCGACCGCGCGGCAAATGGAGGCGATGTTGCGTTCCAAGTTCCGCACGCCGGCCTCGCGCGTGTAGCTGGCGATGATCGCCGACAGCGCCTCATCCTGGATCGTCAGTTGCCCCTCCCGCAGGCCGTGCTCCTTTCGTTGCCGCGGCACGAGGTACTTGCGGGCAATGTTCAGCTTCTCCAGGGTCGTGTAGCCGGGCAGCTCGATGACCTCCATGCGGTCCTGTAACGCCGGCGGGATCGGCTCGGCGTAGTTGGCCGTGCCGATGAACATCACCGTAGACAGGTCGAACGGCTGGTCCAGGTAGTGGTCGGTGAAGGTGTTGTTCTGCTCCGGGTCCAGCACTTCGAGCAGGGCGCTGGCCGGGTCGCCGCGGAAGTCGGCGCCGATCTTGTCCATCTCGTCCAGCATGAACACGGGGTTGCGGCTACGGCACTTGCGCAGTTCCTGGAGGATGCGGCCGGGCAGGGCCCCGATATAGGTCCGGCGGTGGCCCCGGATGTCCGCTTCATCGCGAATGCCGCCCAGTGAGATGCGGACGAACTTGCGCCCCATCGCGCGGGCGATCGATTTTCCCAGCGAGGTCTTGCCGACGCCCGGCGGCCCGATGAAGCACAAGATAGGGCTCTTGCCGGTCGGGTTGAGCTTACGCACCGCGAGAAATTCGAGGATTCTCTTTTTGATCTTGGTCAGGTCGTAGTGGTCGCGATTGAGAATCCGCTCCGCGCGGGCGATATCGATCTGGTCTTCCGTCTGCACGGACCAAGGCAATTCGCACACCCAGTCGAGGTACGTCCGAATGACGCTGTACTCGGGGGAAGCCGCCGGAATCTTGTTCAGCCGGTCCAGCTCGCGCAGGGCCTCTTCTTCCACCGGCTTGGGCATCTGGGCCTTGGCGATACCGTCGCGCAGCTCCTTCAACTCTTCCGTTCGGACATCCTGCTGCCCCAGTTCCGTCTGGATGGCCTTGAGCTGCTCCTGCAGGAAGTACTCCCGCTGGGTTTTGTCGATGGATTCCCGGACCCGGCCCTGGATCTTATGACTCAACTCCAGCACTTCGAGCTGGTGGGCCAGCACGAAGGAGATCGTCTCCAGCCGCTTGCCCGGATCGAGCTCTTGCAGCAAAGCCTGCTTTTGCGCCAGGTCCATGCTGAGGTTGGCCGCCAGGAAGTCCGCCAGCGAGGACGGGTCCTCGATGTTTTCCAGCAGCACGGAGGCTTCTTCCGGGATGTTCGGGCTTAGGGCAATCATCCGGCTGGCGCTGTGTCGGACGCTGACCGCCAGGGCCTGAAGCTGCTTGGTCATCTTCGTGCGAACATGGAGCAGTCGGATTCGCGCCTTCAAATAGGGCTTCGCCGCGATCCGCGCCACGATCCGGAACCGCGCAATACCGTGGACGACGATATTGATCGAGCCCTGGGGCATCTTGATGGTCTTGAGGACCGAAGCGGTCGTGCCGACGGAATAAAGGTCGGCAAACCCTGGCCGGTCCGTGTCCGGGCGGCGCTGCGTCAGCAGCCCGATCACGGTTTCGTTGGGCTCGGTATCCTTCAGCAGGGCTTTGCTGCGTTCGCGCCCAACCGCCAGATGGGTCACTATGCCCGGGTAGACCACAGTATTGCGGATGGGCAGGATGCCGATGATCTCCGGCACCTTCAGATTGAGGTCATCGTCTGCAAAGGACTCATCGTCATCTTCCACGTAGGCGTCGATGTCGTCCGCCTCATCCGGCCGCATCTCATCCATCCACTCTTCGCCGCTGGGTACCCGCAGGTTATCAAAGTAGCTTGCCATGTCGCTTTTGGTTGAGCCTCTCGTTTTATCTGGATTATACTCGATCTATACGCCACCAAGCACGATTTGGTTGGGATTTCGTGGAAAGATTGTCCACCCGAGGGCCCTCGCACGTCCTTACTGATAGGGGCGAATAATCATTCGCCCGTACGGAGATCGGATTGGAAGTTGAAGTGGAGAAGGCGCTGGTAGCCTCGTGCAGGAACGGCGACCGGGGGGCGTACGCCGAACTGGTCAAGGTGCATGCCGGCCGCGTCTTCGCCATCTGCTATGGTATGCTCGGCAACCGCCACGATGCGGAGGACATGGCGCAACAAACGTTACTGAAAGGCTTTATGCAAATCCAAGGCATTCGAGACGCAGGTCACTTCGGGCCGTGGCTCGCGCGGATCGCGCGGAACCTGTGTATCGACGTGATCCGGCAGCGAAAACGGCCGGCCGCGCCTGCGGCGGACTTGGCGGGCCCGCATGACCAGACGGACGAATGGGAATACGGCCGGCTCGAGGGAGCCCTGGCCCAGCTCAGCAGCGACTATCGTGTACCGCTGCTGCTGTTCTACTTCGACGGCCACAGTACCAAGAGCATCGCCGCGACGCTGGGGACGACCCAGGCGGCCATCCAGGCCCGGTTGAGCCGCGGCCGTAAGCAACTGCGCAAGCTCTTACAGGCGGAGGGAGCCGAATGACGCACTCTTCATGCCAGCAAGTGCAGGAACAGTTATTGGATATGGCGGGCAGTTCCGTGCCCCTCGAAGCAGGGGCGCTTCGGGATCACCTCGATTCCTGTCCCGCCTGCCAGGCCTATTGGGCCGCCTTGTGTGCCGATGATGCGTTGCTCCGCGACTGCATCGATGCCCTGCAGCCGGCGGTGGCCCGTATCGAAGATGGTGTGCTGCGGCAACTGGCCCAAGTGCAGCAAGAGGGCAGCATACCTCCGTCGCAGCGCCCGGTGTCGCCGACGCGGGGCACGGCACGAACCCACCTGCTGCGCCTGCCGCTCCTGTGGAACCGCAAGACCGGTCTGGCGACGGCGGCCGTCCTCGCTCTTAGCCTATACCTCCTGTTCGGCCGGGGTCGAGTCACGCTGTACGACCAGGTGATGAACGCCCTCGGCAGAGTCCAGGCGGTCCACCTCGTGGATGCCACGCTCCGCGACGGTCGATGGGAGAAGGAAACTGACCTTTGGTACAACCGGGAGGCTGGCTTGGCTGCGACCCAATGGCAGGGCGGCCAGATGACCGTCCACCGGATCACCAATGACGGCCACGCGCAGGTGTTGGCGGACAGCGGTAAAGTGGGCCGGCTTGGCCCCAGCGGCAGACCTCTGGAGGTCGTCGCGGACCTGCTGCAAACGGGTCTGTTCACGCGGGACTTTATTCGCGTGTCCCGGGAAGACAAGACCGTGGAGGGGACGCCGTGTCGAGCCTATTCCCTGTCCAACGGGACGGGCACGGTGCGCCTCCTCGCCTGGCTCGATGGCGCCAAGCGGGTCCGCGCCTGGGAAAAGCGGCGGCTCTTGAAAGACGGCGATTGGGAAACCTATCGGACCGGCACGATCGATTATGATGTCACGCCCGACCCCAAGCTCTTCCAGCCCGATTTCACACCCGGCGCCAACCTTGTTGACGTCGATCCCGCTCAATGAGTCTCTTGTCTTGGCAGGGCACACTCCTCACGGGAGCGAACATGTCTACGCGCGTAGACATGGCGCCCGGCACATTCCGTTGTCGAAGAACACGGTCGCGCCCGCTGTCATTCCCGCGGAGGCGGGAACCCAGGAACGCCGCGACTTTCCTGGACCCCCGCCTCCGCGGGGGCGACAGGAGAGGGTCCGAGCGTTCGCCCCCATAGAGACACGCCGCGCGAAAGCGGCGTTGCCCGCGCTACTTGATCCCTGCGTGATAGCTCTGGAGCGAGCGGACGGGAGCGGTGCCGTTGCGGGCTTCCGCGATGCCCTTGACCGCCGCCGCGGCGGCCGCTGTCGTCGTGATGTACGGGAGCTTGTACTTGATCGCCGCCTTGCGGATGTACGAGTCATCGTGCGTGCTCGTCCGGCCCACCGGCGTGTTGATCACGAGCTGGATCTCGCCGTTCTTGATCGCATCGATGATATTCGGCCGGCCCTGGTGCATCTTGAGGATCTGCTCGGCTT
>JAMCWO010000238.1:0-1771 GCA_023481165.1 Planctomycetota bacterium
GCCGAAGGACTAAGGATTTACGCCTATGGCGAAACAACTGACAATCTTCGTGGAGAACCGCCCGGGGCGGCTCCAGTCGATTGCCCAGAACCTGCACCAGAGCGGAATTGATATCCGTGCCTTCACGATCCAGGATCGGGGCGATTACGGGCTGCTGCGGCTGATCGTGAACAAACCCAATGATGCCTACCTGGCGATGGCCGATGTCGGCTGTGCCTGTGCCCTCAAGGATGTCCTGGCGGTTTCCGTGCCGGACCAGCCCGGCAACTTCTATAAGCTCACTTCCGCTTTGGCGGCGAGCGGCATCAATGTGCTCGATGCCTACGGGTTTGTCCTGCAGCCCCACCAAACCGGGGTCTGCTGCGTGCAGATCGATAGGGCGCAGATGGCAAAAGCCGAGGGGGTCGTCCGGCAGGCAGGTTTCTCGGTCCTGCAAGACGAGGAACTCTACGGACTCTGAGCCCGGCACCCACGCGCCCGGGGCGCGAGTCATAGATTGAGAGGGAAGCTTTCATGAGAACAATGATCGTAGCTGTCTCCCTTGGCGTGGTCGTGGTGGGGCTGTCGTCCTGCTCCCGTGTCGAGTTGCCCGGCTATCGCCCCGTGGCTGCCGGACCTGTTTCGCCGAACGAGCCGCTGCCGCCGACTCAATTCGAGTGGCCCCAGGACAAAGCGGTGGGGGTGAGTCTATCGTTCGACGATGCCCGGGCGAGCCAGTTGGATGTCGGGGTGCCGCTGCTGGACTCCTTCGGTGTGAAGGCGACTTTCTATGTGTCGATCGTGCCGATGCGCGAGCGGCTTTCGGACTGGAAGGCCGTGCTCGCCACCGGGCATGAGATCGGCAACCACTCGCTGCGTCACGCCTGCACGACCAACTTTTCCTTCTCGAAAGGCAAGGCCCTGGAGGATTACACGCTGGAGCAAATGGCGGCGGAACTGGACCAGGCGAACAGTGAGATCGAGAAATCGTTGGGAGTATGCCCCGTGACGTTCGCCTATCCCTGCGGCCAGAAATTCGTCGGTCGTGGCGTGAACGCCAAGAGCTACGTGCCCGTGGTGGCGTCCCGATTCCTCGCCGGCCGCGGCTGGCGGGAGGAGGCGCCCACGGCCCCGGCCGTCTGCGACCTGGCCCAATTGATGACGATGGAACTGGATGGCCTGACCTGGGAGCAGCTCAAGGTCCTGGTCGAGCAGGCGCGAAAGACCGGGGGTTGGCTGGTGCTCTGCGGCCATGACGTTGGCGAAGGAGGGCGGCAGACCGTGAGGATCGACACCTTGCGAGCCTTCTGCGAGTACGCGCGCGACCCCAAGAATGGCGTATGGGTGGACACCGTGGCCCATATCGGACGGTACGTTGCCGAGCACAGAATCGTCCCGGGCCGCCGCCAGGCGAAGTCCGGCGGCACACGATGATGGGAGGAATCAGACACATGGCTACCAAGATGCGGGTTCATAGTGCGCTGTGGTGCGCGGGGATTGTCTTTTTGTGCGGAAGCTCGTTGGCCAACGCCGCGAAGACGCCGCCGTATCTCGATCCCGCGCAACCCATGGATGTCCGGATCGATGATCTGCTGAGCCGCATGACCTTGGCGGAGAAGATCGGGCAGATCAACATGCCCTGCGTCTATGAAAGCGGGCTGGGCCGGGACGTGGCCGCCAAGATGGAAGGCTGCAAGAAGTTCACCCTGGGCCAGAGCGAATCGGGCGTGGGACCGGCCGGCGGCTTCTTCACACTGGCGAACACGATTCTTCTCGAGGGTCCCGCCCAGCA
>JAMCWO010000238.1:1781-23351 GCA_023481165.1 Planctomycetota bacterium
TCGTTCTCGCCGACCACGACCACGGCCTGATGTGCTCCCTCGGCACCATCTTCCCGGAAGGGCCCGGACTGGGCAGCATGTGGAACCTGGACGTGGTGCGCAGCATCTACGCCGCCGCGGCACGGGAAGCGCGGGCGGTCGGCATTCACCAATTGTGTACGTTGGTCGTTGAGCCCATTCGTGACCCGCGCCTCGGTCGGAACCAGGAAGCCTACAGCGAAGACCCGTTCTTCTGCAGCCGCATGGCGCAGACGATCGTGGAGACGATGCAGGGACATGACCTCAAGGCGCCGGAGCACGTTGTCTCCGTCCTGTGCCACTATCCCGGACAGAGTCAGCCCATCAGTGGCCTGGAACGCGGGGCCATGGAAATCTCCGAGAGGACGCTGCGAAGCGTCTTTCTGGTGCCGTGGGTGGCCGGCATCAAAAAGGCCGGAGCCCTGGGCGTCATGGCGACCTATCCGGCGATTGACGGCGTCCCGACCCACGCCTCCGAGTGGATCCTCACGAAGATTCTACGGGAAGAACTGGCCTTCGATGGGCTGGTCCTGAGCGAAGGTGGCGGTATCGGTACGCTCCTCTACGAGGGGTTGGCTCGGAATGATCAGGAGGCCGGCGCCTTGGCCCTGAAGGCCGGGGTTGACGTGGGCATCTCCTACGAGTCGGCCTACATGCAGGCGATGACGAAAGATGTCGAGCAGGGACTTGTGCCGCAGTCGCTGCTGGATCGCGCTGTACGTCGCATCCTCAAGGCGAAGTTCAGGCTCGGCCTCTTTGAAAACCCTATGGTGGATGTCGCCCGGGCGCAGCAGGTGGTCCACAACGAAGAGCACCAGAAGTTGGCTCTGCAGGCGGCCCGCGAGGGCATCGTGCTTCTCAAAAACAAGGGCAACCTGTTGCCGCTGGACAAGAACATCGATTCGATTGCCGTGATCGGCCCGAATGCGGACCATGCGAAGAACCAGTTGGGCGACTATGTCTCGCACGCGGTGCTGCAACACATTGTGACGATCCTGGAGGGCATCAAGGCAACCGTCTCGCCCCAGACGAAGGTGGAGTACGTGAAGGGCTGCGACGTGGTGGGCGCCAAGCTCAACGAGATCGCCAAGGCCCAGGAAGCCGCCCGGCGGGCGAAGGTGGCCGTGGTCGTGGTCGGCGAGAACGAATGGGGCTCGGCCAACAAGACCGGGACCGATGGCGAGGGCTATGACGTCGCGACCTTGGAGTTGACCGGTATGCAGCTCGATCTGGTCAAGGCGGTGTACGAGACCGGCACGCCGACCGTGGTGGTGCTGGTCAATGGCCGACCACTGGCGGTCCGTTGGATCGCCGAGAACGTTCCGGCGGTGGTCGAGGCCTGGCTTCCGGGCGAGAAGGGCGGCCAGGCGGTGGCCGAGGTCCTCTTTGGCGACTGCAATCCCAGCGGACGGCTGACCGTCACGGTGCCGCGTCATGCGGGGCAATTGCCGGTCTACTACAACTGCAAGCCGTCGAAGACCTACTGGCTGGAGCACGGTTGGGGCAAGCCCTACGCGGACATGGATCCCGCGCCGCTGTACGAATTCGGCCACGGCCTGAGCTACACTGAATTCGAGTACAGCAATCTGAAAATCGAGCCGCGCACCATTGCCACCGGCGGAACCGTGCGTGTCAGTACCGACGTTAGGAACAAGGGTGACCGCGCTGGAGCAGAGGTTGTCCAGCTTTATCTGCACGACGTGATCGGCACGGTCGTGACGCCGGTGAAGGAATTGCGCGGGTTTGAGAAGATCCAACTCGACCCCGGCCGGACCAAAACCGTCAGCTTCGCCGTCACGCCGGAACATATGTCATTATTGGATCGCCACCTGGAATGGGTGGTTGAGCCGGGGACGTTCGAGGTCATGGTGGGTCATTCCTCCAAGGACATCCGGTTGAAAGGCACCTTCGAGGTGGTTGGTCGCTGAGAAGAATGGGCGGGAGAATGTCATTGCGAGCGCAGCGAAGCAATCTCCTACGTCACGGATTGAGATTGCCTCGTCGCTGCGGTCCTCGCAATGACAATCGGCGCACGTCCGGCTCCCTCGGTATACAGCCCATTGCACTTGCCAGGGAAATCGGTATGCTCTGTCCTTTCTGCGCGTGGCAGCACCGCCTTCTCTTCTATGGCGGGTCGCTGTTTCGCAAGGTAGCATGGGAGGGGTCCCAATGGCGATAAATCGCGGTTGGGGTCCCAGATCGGCAGGGTAGATATGTATCAGGCAGTTCGTGGGTTGACGCCCACGCGGCGGGTGCAGTGGGTGCAGTTGGTGGTTCTGTCCGGTGTTCACTTCCTGGTGGACATGTTCGGGAACGTGCTGCCGGCGCTGCTGCCGGTGATTTGCGACGATTTTCAGATCACCCTGGCGGTCGGCGGGTTTGTGCTCGCGTCCCTGCCGCTGGCCTCCAACGGGATTCAGATTCTGACAGGCCATCTGCGGCCGGATAAGACGACGCCGCTCTTTCTGCATCTCGGCGTTATTCTCTCGGCGAGTATCTGCCTGATGGCCCTGGCGCCCCGATCGCTGGTCGGCATTGCTCTGGTCGTGGTGCTGGGCGTCACCAGCGGCTCCGGCGTCGGCGTCGCCCACCCCGAGGGACTGCGGGCCATTCATACGCTCGACCGGGTCAGGCCGTCCCTGAGCACCGCCGTGTTTATGACATCGGGTTTCTTCGGTTTTGCCAGCGGGGGGGCGATCTCCGCGTGGCTCGTGGCGTCCTACGGCTTGAAGGGCCTCTACCCGCTGATCCCTTTGCTCGTGCTGGGTGTTGTGACGATGCGTCTGTCGCAGGTGCGTCTGGCCGTCGAGTACGATGTGCCGAACGGCAACGGGCAGGCCATCCCCGTGTCGGCCGGCGTGCTGCCCTTCTGGAAGGTATGGTCGATCGGACTTCCGGCGGCGATCTCGGCGACGGCGATCCAGCAGCTCACCCCAACCTATCTCCACGAACTGGGCTTCGACCTGAAGTTTGGCGGCTTCTCCACCGCCATGTTCGGTTGGGGCGGTGCGATCGGTCCGTTCCTCTGGACCGTGATCGCTCACCGCAAAGGCGATCTGGCGACCTCCATTTGGGCCTTTTTGCTTTCGACCCCGTTCATCGTGCTGTATCTCATGTTCGCCGATCACGCGGGCGCCGCGTGGCTGCTGTTCGGTGTCGGCTTTTCCTCCATGTCGGCCTACATTCTGACTGTCACGCTGGCCCGGAACTCCCGCGGCTTCAATCTCGGCCGGCGCATGGCCCTGATCGTCGGGGGCACCTGGGGCGTGGCCACGCTCGTCTTGATGGTCCTGGCACCATTAGCCGACTGGGTGGGCACGGGCCGGGTCCTGGCGTTCACCCCTGGGGGGTACCTTCTCTCCGGCCTCTTCGCCTTCGCGGTATGGCGTCAGCATCCGCAAGTCGAGAGAGTCCGTTTCGTCACGCCCATTATGGAAATGCCCGGCGAAGGGCGTGCCTCCGCGTAAGACCCTTCAAGAGGTCGGCTCGTTGTCGCCGGCGGCGCCGATGGACTTGGCAAGATCCGCGAGGCGAGCGGCGTGTTCCTTCGTGTACGCGCCGACGCGAATTCGCTCCAGGGCCTCCATGTATCCCCCGGTGCCGAGCAATTCTCCCAAATCACGCGCGAAGGAGCGCACGTAGAACCCCGGGCCGGTCACCAACCTCACGTCCACGTGGGGCCAGGCGTATGCGAGCAACTCGATTTCCTTCACCTCAACCTTGCGGGCCGGCAGATCGACCTCGCACCCTTTTCGGGCCAGCTTATAGGCGGCCCGCCCCCGGACCTTGATCGCGGAAAACGCAGGCGGCTGCTGATCGATCATCCCTTGAAAATGGGCGAGCGCCTGCCGGACCTGCTTCTCTGTGGGGATCACGCCTGTAGCGGCACCCCCCCGTGGTTGTCCTTCGTAGGGCAGGCACGGGGGCCTGCCCCTACCATCTGCTGTCGGCCAGAATACCTGTTCCACCTTGCCCTCCCGGTCCTCCGTCGTGCTGCGCCAGCCGAGTTTGACCCGCGTGATGTACTCCTTCTCCGTCCCTGCGATCGCGCGCAATTGCCTGGTCGCCGCTCTCCCGACGCCGACCACCAGCACGCCTTTCGCGCACGGGTCCAACGTGCCGGCATGGCCGACTCGCTGCTGGCCGGTCAGCCGGCGCACCGCATCGACGACGTCGTGCGAGGTCATTCCTTCTTCTTTGTAGATAGCGAACACGCCTTCGACCATGACCACAGACCCGCCACCACAGCACCTATCACAAATGTGGAATTGCATTCGGCGAACGCAGCTTCCATCCTGGCATTTTGCTGCGCTTTTTTGCTTTTTGCCACTTCATTTCTGCTATAATTATAGAGAGGGAGAGGTGGCCGCGCACGGATAAAGGAGGAATGACATGATCGGGCCGAAGGTGAGAAATAGGACAGAGCCAAGCCAGGAGATGCTCCCCGTTCTTGCGGGTCGCTGCCCCTTTGTCATCGCCGTCTTGTTTCTCGGCTGTCTGCCGCTGCCGGCGGCGGCCGCCGCGTACAGCGGCGGCAACGGCAGCTCCGATGCGCCATTTCTCATCAGCACCGCCGAGGACTTCAAGACGATCGGAGAAAGCCCCGCCGACTGGGGCAAGCAGTTCAAGTTGACGCAGGATATCGACTTGTCCGGCTTCAGTGAGACGAATCTGCACATGATCGGGAAGTGGGCGGCGCTGGGGTCCCTGCAAAATCAGCCGTTCTGGGGGATCTTCGACGGCAATGGGAAGACCATCGCCAATTTCCGCTACCGCAACATGAGCGCGGAATACGTCGGTTTGTTTCAGCACGTGACAGGGGAGATCCGGGATCTCAAGCTGGTGGGCGCTGTCGTCACCGGCAACAAATTGGGGACCGGCGGCCTCGTCGGTTGTCTGGAGAAGGGCGCGGTCATCCGCTGTTCGGCGGTCAGCGTCCGTGTCTCGGGCGACATATCCGTGGGAGGGCTCGTGGGCGAGGTGGAGGGCGGCGCAGCGGTACATACCTCCTTTTCCGACGGCGCTATCTCCGGCACGCGGTACGTCGGCGGCCTCGTGGGGCTGGTCGGCCTGGGCACCGTCGCCCGCTCGTACTCCAAGGCCCGCGTGACCGGCACCGAAAGCATCGGCGGTCTGGCCGGCGTGACCGGTCGGGAGGAAAGCGTGGTGGATTCCTGCTATGCCCAGGGGGACGTCCAGGGCTCCAGCTACGTCGCGGGCCTGGTGGGACAGGTCTCCGCCGGCCGGGTCTGGCGCTGCTATTCCACAGGCATGGTCACAGGCAATGCAGGAGTCGGCGGCTTGGTGGGTTATCAGAGGGTCCTTGCTCAGGTGATGGGATGCCTGTGGGACAAAGACAGCAGCGGGCAGGCGACGAGCGTCGGAGGAACCGGCAAGCCGACAGCAGAAATGAAGTTGATGGACACCTTCCTCGCGATGAACTGGGATTTCTTCGAAACCTGGACGATCTGCGAAGGAATCAATTACCCGATCCTTCAGTGGCAGATTCCGCGCGGAGATTTTGTCTGTCCCGACGGCGTGAATTTCCGGGATTTTGTGTGGTTTGCCGCCCACTGGCGCCAGCGAGATTGCGGCGCCATCAACCTCGACTGCGACGGCGCTGATTTTGACCAGTCCGGCTCCGTGGAGTTCCGCGATCTGGCCATCTTCGCCGCGAACTGGCTCGCCGGCATCGAATAGGGGACTTCGCGGGCTCTGCCTCAAGGGCGAATAGACAGGAGGCTTTGTTCGCAACGACGGTTCAGGTCGGTTGATGACAACATGGAGGTGGTCAATGGCAGTTGCAGGCGTTTCCGTGGCGGGCAAGACGGCGCTGGTCACCGGTGCGGCCAAGCGCATCGGCAAGGCCATTGCTACCACCCTGGCGCAGAGCGGTGTCCATATCGTCGTGCACTACAACCAGTCCGCCCCGGACGCTGTGGCGCTCTGCGAGGAGATTCAGCAACTCGGCGTCCGGGCCTGGCCGATTCAAGGGGACCTGATGGACACAGAGCAGACAGGGAGAGTCTTCCAAGAGGCCGTAGCGCAGGCGGGTCCCATCGACTTGCTTGTCAACAACGCCTCCATTTTCGAGCGGGACACGCTCTGGGAGGCGACGGAAGAGTCCCTCGCGAAGAACGTCCGTATCCACGCGGTCGCGCCTCTGATCCTGTCGCGTGAACTGGCGAAGCAGCAGAGGGCGGCCCACGTGGTCAACCTGTTGGATACCCGCATCGCCGTCTACGATCGGGAACACGCCTCCTACGATTTGAGCAAGAGCATGCTGCTGACCCTGACCCGGATGCTGGCGCTCGAGTTGGCCCCGAACGTCGCGGTCAACGCGGTGGCGCCCGGCTCGATCCTGCCTCCGCCGGGTCGGAGCGAGACGTACCTGATGAAACTGGCCCACGCGAACCCGCAAAACCGCATTGGCACTCCGGAAGACATCGCCGACGCCGTGCTCTTCTTGCTGCGCAGCCGCTTCATTACGGGCCAGGTCATCTACGTCGATGGCGGGATTCACATGAAAGGACGCATCTATGACTGAGGGTCTCCGGCCGCCGGCGCCGGACCGAATCTTTATCCGCGACCTGGCGATCCGCTGCATTGTCGGCGTCGATGAGTACGAACGTCGGGAGAAGCAGGATATTCTCGTCCATCTCACGCTGCATGCCGATCTGCGCCGGGCCGGCCGCACGGACGCCTTGGAAGACACCGTGGATTACCGGGCCCTCAAGAAGCGAATCCTCCGTCTGGCCGAAGAGTCGCGTTTCCGCCTGATCGAGGCCCTGGCCCAGAACATCGCCGACGAATGTCTGCGGGACGAGCGCGTGGAGCAGGTGGCGGTCATGGTGGAAAAACCGGGGGCCTTGCGCTTCGCACGGACCGCCGGCGTCGAGATCGTCCGCCGCCGCGGTGCGTAGCGTTCTCTCCACGCGCGCGTCGTCTTATAGAAGAGGGGCTCCGGCACGACGCCGAAGCCCCTGTAATCACCAACTCATCCGGCTTTGCTCTGCTTGGGAATGAACCCATTCGGCTGAGTCAATGTGTCCCTGGGCCGGGCTGTGCAGTGCTCATCTGGCCTTCGCCGGACGGTTGGCTGCCGGGCTCATTCTCGGACTGCTCGTTGCCGTACTGCTCATTCTCATACGGCTGCGTCTCAGATTCGCCCTCATTCGGGGGCATATAGCCAAACGACTCGCCGCCGTACTGCTCGTCTTCCGGCTGCTCGTTGCCGAATTGCTCGTTTCCGTACTGGTCGTTGCCGAATTGCTCATTTCCGTACTGGTCGTTGCCGGACATGTTCCCAGACTGCTGGTCGCCGTACTGATCTTCCATGAACTGTGCACTGGCGCCCTGGTCTTGGCCGGGCGGCAGGTAGCCATACGCCTGGCCGCTGGTGGCGCCGGCACCGATGCTCAGCGAGTTCTTCACGCTCCGAACACCGCTGATGGACTTGGCAACCTGTTCCGCCTTCTGCTTCATGTTGTTGTTGGACACGAGGCCGTCCAGCGTGACGGTACCCTTGCTCACCATCACATAGATCGTGCCCGGCTGCGCGACCTGCACATTCTGAATACCGGTCAGTTGCTGCCGGAGTCTCTGGGCCACCTGCTGGGCCAAAGCCATATCAGATTGGCTCGACGGGCCGGTGGCTGTCTGCCCACTGGGAGCGGCGATCTGCCGCATCTGGGCGGATCCCTGCGTGCTCCGGTTCTGGCCTTGCATGCCTTGGCCGGCAGCGCCCTGCTGACCTTGCTGGGGCTGACCAGGGATGTAGCCGAAGGCCTGGCCGCCGGCCCCGCTGACATGCAACGTGCTCTCAATGTTCCGCACGCCGGGGATGGCCCGGGCGATCCGGGTGGCCTGCTGGCTGATGCTCGGATTCTGCACCGAACCATGCAGCATAACGGTTCCCTGGGTCGCCATCACGTAGATCGTGCCCGGCCTCATGATCTGGATGTTCTGAATGCCGGTCAACTTCTGCTTCAGTTGCTGGACGACCTTCTGGGCGACGGCCATGTCCGATGCGCTCATCCCGGCTTGGGCGCCGCCCGCTTGGGCACCCCGGCCAAACTGGCTCTGACCGCCCTGGCCTTGACGGCTGAAGCCCTGTTGCGCACCCGCCTGGCCGCCTTGGCTATACTGGTTCTGACCAGCCGTGCCGCCGCCAAAACCTTGCTGGCTGCTGCTCTGGCTGGAGGACTGGTTCTGGCTGCTCATTCCCTGCTGCGATTGACTGCTCTGGCCCGGGATATACCCTTGCGGCTGGAACGCGCCGCCCTGGCTGCTCACGCGGAGATTGTTCTGCACATTCTGCACGCCACTGGCAGATTGAGCGATCTGCTCGGCCTGTTGCCTCTCATTGTTGCTCGGGACGGTTCCCCGCAAGGTGACCGTGCCTTGGCTGGCCGACACATTGACGCTCGCATCCGGGAGTTGATTCTGGATCTGTCGCTGAATGTTCTGGGCCAGTCTCCGGTCCAAGGACGATGCACCGCCCATACTGCCGTAGCCCGGTTGGGAGCTGCTCTGGCTGCTGGTGCCGCCAAAGCCCTGCTGCGATGCGCCTTGGCCGCTGGGGGCACCATAGCCTTGCTGCGCTCCCATCGGGCCACCACCCTGGCCGGCGGTGCCGCGGGTGCTCAGGATGGCAAGATCGTTCTGGACGTTCTGCACACCCGAGATCGATTGGACAATCTGCTGCGCCTGCTGCTTCTCGCTGTTATTCTGGACGTAGCCGTGCAGGGTGACCGTGCCCTGTTGAACCGTGACATAGATGCTCTGCGGCGGTACCGGCTGCACATTCTGGCCTGGAGGCAACTGTTGACGGAGTTGACTGGCTACTTGC
This sequence comes from Planctomycetota bacterium, assembly GCA_023481165.1. GTDB lineage: Bacteria > Planctomycetota > Phycisphaerae > Sedimentisphaerales > Anaerobacaceae > PLanc-01. The sequence continues at coordinate 10,651 of JAMCWO010000238.1, forward strand.
CGAGCTAACTGCAGATCGGCACCCGTGGCCATTTCTCGCCCCGCCATCGCGCCCGGGCGACCGCGCGGACCGTACGAAGGCTGTCCTGGCTGGCCCGGGGCATAGCCGTACGGCGGATAGGCGGCTCCGCCCTGCGCCATCGCGCCCGCACCCGCCACGGAGAACTGGCTGTTCACCTGGGTCGCACCGGCCGCGAAGGCCGCGTCAACGGCATCCGCCACCTGCCGCCAGTTGTCCAATTGCCCTTGGAGAGTGACCGTCCCATTCTGGGCCCTTACCTGGACGTCCTGGCTGAGGCTGTCGCCTAGTTTGTCGTAGGTGTCCTTCTCCAATTCCGCGTTGGACATTCGCTTGGCTTGGGCGTTCACGTGCAGCCGGTTATCGATCGATTGCCGGCTGGCAATCTGCTTGGCCACCTTCTCCGCACCATCCTTCGTCCGATTATCGGGTACATTGCCCAACAGATAGACACGGTTGCCCGTGGCCAGAATCATGATCTCACCTTGGGCGCCGTAGCCCTGCTGGCGCAGCCGGCTGGCAATCTGCTGTTCCAACCGCATATCTCGGCCCTGGGCCTGCGTTGTCCTCGACGGCGACTGGTACTGGTAGGACTGATTGCTCTGGCCCTGATCCTGGTACTGTTGCTGGTTCTGGTATTGTTGGTTGTCTTGGTTGGAGGCGGCAAGCGCCCAGCCGGGTCCCAGAACCAACAGGGCCGCGGTTGCCACAATCGCATACCTCAGTATGCATTTGTGCAGTTTCATTGTCCTCATTGTTTGCTCCTTCCCTGAAGTGATTTTCAATCCTGTTTCCGATCCGATGGCGTCTGGCTAGGCAGAATCCGGAACTCGTTTCTGCGTTCGTATCGCTGCTGTTACCTCCTTTCCCCGGGCGACCGGTAACCTCGGGCCCCACAGGCACTCGATCGCCTTGGGAACCTCTTCGGATTTCCATGGACGTTTCATTGCTCGCGCAGACGTATGAGTGTATGAGAATTGAACTACAAACGGCGAATTACCGCCATGAGAGTTCTCCTGATTCACCGATAGGGCATTCCCATAGCGAGGCGTGGCCGGCGTTGTCGAAGACGGTGGACCGACCGGCAGCGGCCAGAGGGAACGACGCCGGGAGGGCAGACCTTCCGCGGGTGCAGCAGGCCAGGACGGCTACCGCTCACCAGAAGCGGTCAGAAGGTCGATAAGGCGGCTACGGCTGCGGTATCCTGTCGCCGACAGCGGGGGTGCCGGCCGCCGGTTGGGCGGCGAACGCGTCGAGAATGTTCTCGCGAACGTAGCGCACGGCGTTGCGAAAGATCCGGATGCCATCGGGATCGAGATCCGGTCCCAGACGCGACCAATGGGGGTGTTGAGTCCGGCGGATATAGCGCTCGGGGTGCGGCATGAGCCCCAGCACGCGGCCCGTGGCGTCGGTCAGACCGGCGATGGAATCGACCGAGCCGTTCGGGTTGATGGGGAAGGGGCCTTGGGCACCATTGGCATCGACGTACTGGAACGCGATATGGCCCTCGGCTCGCAATCTCTCCAGAGCCTGGTCGTTTCGGGTCACGACCTTGCCTTCCCCGTGGGCCACCGGCACGTAAATGATCTGCCCGGGGTCGAGAAATACGCACCGGGTGGTCTGCGGCGCGAGGTAAACCCAGCGATCCTCGTACTTGCCGCTATCGTTGTACGTGATGGTGACATCTTCCTGTTGGAAGCCGTTGCCGCCGGGCAGAATGCCCGCCTTGACCAGCACCTGAAAGCCGTTGCAGATGCCAAGCACCAGCTTGCCGTCGTCGATGAACTTGCGCACCGGTTCGGCGAGATGATGGATGACCTGGTTGGCCATGATCTTGCCGGCTGCCACATCATCGCCGTAGCTGAAGCCGCCGGGAAAGATGAGAATATGATATTGGTCGAGCAGTTGTTTGTCTTCGATCAGCCGGTTGATGTGGACGCGATCTGCGCTGGCTCCCGCCAGCGCCAACGCATATTCCGTCTCCAGGTCGGTGTTGATGCCCGCCGCCCGCAAAACAATCGCCCGTACTTCTGCCATTATTCCACCAGTCCCATCTCTACCAATTGAACGTCCGCTGCCACGCCTGTTTCAGGATGTCGATGTCGGCATCCACAAGAGTTCTGCCGTCGGGGGCCTTGATCTTCAATTTCGGCTCCGCCATAACCCTGCCGAGTTGGCCGAACGGCAGGTTCAGCATGCGTTGGGCGAACGCAGGGTAGTGATCCACCGTCACCTCCACGAGGTAGCGGCTGTTGGATTCGCTGAACAACTGCGTATCCGTGCGTGCGCCGTCCCGGCTCTTCGGCAAGCCCCGCAGGTCCACCTCCAGGCCCAGACCGCCCGCCAAAGCCATTTCCGCGAGCGCCACCGCGAGGCCGCCTTCGGAACAGTCGTGGCAGCTTGTCACCAGCCCCTCGGCCAGGGCCGCCGCCAGCCTTTGGGCGATGCGCGGCGCCAGATCGAGATCGAGACGCGGGACATTCGCGCCCAGTTCCCCGTGCATCTGGTAGTAATGGGAGCCGCCCATCTCGTTGTTCGTCCGGCCCACCACGAAGAGCAGGTTGCCCGGCTTCTTGAGGTCCATGGTCACGCACTGGTCGATGTCATCCACGAGGGACATCGCGCTGATCAGGAGCGTGGGGGGGATGCGGATGACGGTGCCGTCCTCGCAGACAAATTCATTGTGGAGGGAATCCTTGCCCGAAATGAAGGGGGCTTGGAACGCCAGGGCGCCGTCATGGCACGCCTGGGCCGCCCGCACGAGAGTCCCCAGGATCTCGGGCCGATCGCAGTCGGCCCAGCAGAAGTTGTCCAGCAGGGCGATCCGGTCCACGCGGCCGCCGACGCAGATCAGGTTCCGCACGGCCTCCTCGATCCCCGCCAGGGCCATCCAGTACGGATCGATGTCGCCGTACAAGGGGTTCATGCCGCAACTGATGGCCAGTCCGCGCGGGGAATCCAGCTTTGGCTGGACCACCGCCGCATCGCCGGGCCCATCATTCGCCACGCCCACCAGCGGCTTGACCACCGAGCCGCCCTGCACCTCGTGGTCGTACTGGCGAATGATCCACTCCTTGCTGGCGACGTTGCAGGACGACAAGATTCGCAGGAGGTCATCGTTGTAGTTGTCCTTCTCGGGCAGATTCGGCTCGCTGAGCTTCGGCGGTTGCCAGACGGCCTGCCGCCGGTACTTGGGCACGCCATCATGGAGGAAATCCATGTCCATCTCCCCCACCTGCCGGCCCTGGTAACGCAGGTGGAGCTTCTTATCGCCCGTGAAGCGTCCGATGACCGTGGATTCGACGTTCTCGCCCGCGAAGATCCGCTGGAGGGCGTCAAGGTTCTCGGGTTTGACCGCGATCACCATGCGCTCCTGGGCCTCGCTGATCCAGATCTCGGTGTAGCCGAGCCCGGCATATTTGAGCGGCACTTTGTCGAGGTCCACCTCCGCCCCGAGTTCGCGTCCCATCTCGCCGACCGCACTGCTCAAACCGCCGGCGCCGCAGTCGGTAATGGCCTCGTAGAGTCCCGCCTCGTTCGCCTGCACGAGGACATCGAGCATCTTCTTCTCGGTGATGGCGTTGCCGATCTGGACGGCGTGCGAGAAGATCGTCTCGTATTCGTGGGTCATCTGCCCGCTGGAGAACGTGGCGCCGTGGATGCCGTCGCGTCCGGTTCGCCCGCCGACGACCACAATGAGATGTCCGGCCTGCTGATGCTTTTCGATCTTGGTCTTATCCATCAGACCGATGTTGCCGCAGTACACCAGCGGGTTGGCAAGGTAGCGGTCGTCGAAGTAGACCGCCCCATTGACCGTCGGGATGCCCATGCGGTTGCCGTAATCCCGCACGCCGGCCACCACGCCTTTCATGATCCGCCGGGGGTGCAGAACGCCCTTGGGCACCTCATCCAGGCTCTTGTCCGGCGTGCCGAAGCAGAAGATATCCGTATTGGCGATCGGTCGGGCGCCCAAGCCGGTCCCCATCGGATCGCGAATCACGCCGCCGATTCCCGTGGCGGCCCCGCCGTAGGGATCGAGCGCCGACGGATGGTTGTGCGTTTCCACTTTGAAACAGACAGCCGACCGGTCGTCGAACTCGACCACGCCGGCGTTGTCGGCAAAGACCGACAGGCACCAATCTTTGTGGAGTTGCTGCGTGGCCTGGAAGACGGTCTCCTTGAGCAGATTGTCGAAATGAATCTGCTGGCCGTTGTCGGTCATATCCACGGCGCTGCGGAACGTCTTATGGACGCAATGCTCGCTCCAAGTCTGGGCCAGGGTTTCCAGTTCGACATCCGTGGGCTCCCGACCAAGTCGGCGGTAGTAGTCCTGAATCGTCTTCATCTCCACCGGGTTCAGGAACAGGTCCTTTTCCTTGCTCAGCGTCTCCAAACCGGCGTCGTCCAGGTCCCGGATGGGCCAGTATACGAGGTTCAGTTCGTACGGCTTAAGATGGGGACTGGGCGGCTCCGCCTCATCGCCGGTCACCACATCCTCGATCACATCGTTCGCCAGGATCTTTCGGGCGATCGTGTCGATCTGGCTCGGTTTGACTTCGCCCAGCAGAATGTATTTTCGCGCCGTCCGCACGCCCTCGGCCCGGACGCCCATGTCGGCGAGGGCGGCCAGGACCGATTCGGCCACGGGATCGGTCACACCGCTCTTGAGGTGAACCTCGATCAGGGTGGCTTTTGCCAAGCCCGCGGGTGCACTGCTGCGCCCGAGGTAGTACTGTTCGCAGATGGGGTCGGCCAGAAGTTCGCGGGCCACGCGCTCCGCGCAGGCCGCATCGAAATCGGCTTCCATCAGAAAGACTCGCGCCGATTGGACCGCCTCCACGGAGGTGATCCCCAACTCCCGGATGTCGCCCAGCACGTGCGTGCCTTGGACATCGGCAAAGCCGGGCCGATTGAAGACCTCGAAACGCCATTGTCTCACGACGGTAGTTCCTTCTTCCGGATTTTGTATTTGACCAAGGTCGCGCGTTTCCTGCACGCCGCCTCCAACAACTGCTCGATCTGTCGCCGTTTGCCACCCTTGATCGCCGCCCGCAATCTCGACAGCTCTGCGATCGCGCGGTCAATGCCGGCCGCGATATTGTCCCGGTTGGCCAGCAGAACGTCCGTCCAGACGGTCGGCGGGCCGGAGGCGATTCTCGTGCTGTCGAGGAACCCCTTGCCGGCAAACATCATCTCGTCCTCCTCGCTGGCATTGACCAGTCCGGCCGCCATGACATGAGGCAGGTGGCTGACATTCGCAAAAACCCGGTCGTGTTCCGGCGGACTCATCACCTGGACCGAGCAGCCCAGCGTCGTCCAGAAGCTCTTGAGGCTCCGGACCGCATCGCGATTCGTTGTCGGCGTCGTCGTCAGGATGCAGCGGGCCTGGTCGAAGAGGTCATCCCGGGCGAACTCGACGCCGCGCTGTTCCGAGCCGGCCACGGGGTGCGAGCCGACATATCGAATATGCCCGGCCAGACGTTTCTCGGCCCACACGTGCGGCAGCACTTTGGTCGAGCCGACATCCGTGACAATGCAGCCGTCCGGGACGAACTGCGACAAATCCGTGAAGTATTTCTCAAAAGTGAAGATCGGGGTGGCCAGCACGACCAAGTCGGCGTCTGCCACGGCGGCTGTGAGGCGAGCGGCGGTCTCGGTTACGACGCCGAGGTTCGTGGCCCGCCGTCTCGTCGCCGCGCGGTGGCTGTAGCCGACCACGACGGTACCGGGCATGCGCTGACGTACTGCCAGCGCGACCGAACCGCCCAAAAGCCCCAAACCAATGATGGAAACTTGACGTAACTCGTTCACGAACAAGGCCTTACATGAGAAAGGTGCAGCACGGGCGATGCTTAAAGGTATAATCCGAGGCCCCGACTGTCAATTTTTTTCTTGGATTCACCGCCCGCAAGTGCTAACATCTACGGTTCCATAGGATAGCCAACGGATTTGGCAATCGAGATCTCCGCCGCCCATGTGCGGCTGGTTTTTTGTATACGGGCAGGTCGGTTCGAGGATGGAGAAGATACACGCAACGAGGATCGATTGAGCGAGGAGTATGGCGTCCGAAGGGAACAGATCGGGAGGCTATTTGGACTTCGAGCATAAGGTGCTCGAGCTGGAGCAGCAGGTTGAGGAGCTGCGCAAGCTCGGCATGAGGAAGGGGATCGACTACTCGGTGGAGATTCGGCGTCTCGAGAAGGAGCGAATCGCCGAATTGAAGCGGATCTACTCGAATCTGACGGCTTGGCAGACCGTCCAGGTGGCGCGCCATCCGCAACGACCCATTCTGACCGACTATCTGAACCTGATGGTGCGGGACTTCCGCGAGTTGCACGGGGACAGGTGCTTTGGCGACGACCGCGCCATCGTCGTGGGGATCGGCCAGATTGCCAGGAGCAGGGTGCTGATCGTCGGGCAGAACAAGGGCCGAACGACCAAAGAAAAAATCGCGTGCAACTTCGGGTGTCCGAACCCGGAAGGGTATCGCAAGGCCATAGCCAAGATGAGATTTGCCGAGAAATTCGGCCTGCCGATCGTGACGCTGATCGATACGCCCGGTGCCTATCCGGGAATCGGGGCGGAAGAGCGCGGCCAGGCCCAGGCGATTGCGGTCAATCTGACGGAGATGTCCCGTTTGAAGGTTCCGATCGTCTGTATCTGCATTGGCGAGGGCGGCTCCGGCGGCGCCCTGGGAATCGCGGTGGGCGACCGGCTGGCCATGCTGGAATTTGCCTACTATTCGGTCATCTCGCCGGAAGGATGTGCCGCCATCCTCTGGCGCGATGGGTCGCAGGCTCCGGATGCGGCGCGGGCGCTGAAATTGACCGGCAAGGACCTGCTCAAGCTCGATCTGATCGACGCGATTGTCCCCGAACCGGTGGGTGGGGCACACCGGAACGTCCATGACACGGTTCACAACGTCGAGTCCTATATTTCCCGCGCGCTCACCGAGCTGCGGCGGATGACGACCGAAGAGATGATCGAGAGCCGATACCGTAAGTGGCGCTCGATCGGTACGGGCGGTGCGGTGCGCGTCGAGCGCAAGGCGACCCGGATTGTGGCGACCGGCGGTGTGGCGGGACGCCGAAGCTCGTCCCCCGCGACGGTCTGAGACCCCGGATCCGCCCGGACCGCCGAGGCTCCATCCCTCCCGGAAGGTTTCACCCCCGAAAATACTTGACGTTTCGTGGCCCGTTCGCTATGCTGATTACCATGAGGGATGGTTGAAGGGGTATCCGCTCGGCCCGCGCTTGGAACCATGCGTAAGAGCTGACCGCCGGCCAGGGCGGGTACTGGGCGTCACGGTTGGAGTGAATGGGAGGAGTAGTATGATGAAGAGAATATATGCAGCCGCCAGTATCGTCGCGACGATCTCTCTTCTCGTATGTGCCGGCTGCACGCGCACGACCGGCAAGACCCTGGAGTCGAACGCGGAGTTCCGGCAGATCAAGGCGTCTCTCGAAGAATCCCTGCTGCAGAAGGCAGTGCTCGAAAAGGACGTGGAGAAGCTGAAGGGCTCCCTCGGCGAGGCGGAATCCAAGCTGGCCGACGCCACCACGGCCAAGAATAGCCTTCAGACGCAAGTGCAGGAGTTGACGGCTTCGCGCAGCCACCTCGAAGCGAAAGTCGGTGAGCTGGACAAAGCCCGCGTGAGTGTGGAGACCAAGGTCAGCGAGCTGACCAAATCGCGGGACGATCTGCAGAAGATGGTTCAGAGCCTCGTAGACACGCGCGGCGTGCTGGAACAGCAGGTCGCGACGTTGACGAAGGCCAAGAGCGCGGCTCTGGAAGACGCGCGGAACGCGCAGTCGAAGGTCGACATGCTGAACGACAAATTAAAGGTCCAGACCCAGCAGATGATCGATTTGCAGGAGCAGATCAAGACCATCCGCGTGCTGCTCTCGCAGTTGCAGCAAAAACTGGAATAGAACAGCGCGGCGTCGGGAGGACGGCAGGGGGCGTCTATCCGTTCGTGACCTCGCGCGGGTCTCGGCCTTCCTCGATGGCGGTGATCTTGTTCACGCGGCGTTGATGGCGTCCGCCGCTGAACTCCGTGGTCATCCAGGTCTCGACGATCTTCCGCAAGAGCACCTCTCCAAGCTGGTCGCCGGAGAGGCACAGGATGTTCGTGTCGTTGTGGTCGCGCGCGATATGGGCACTGAGCTCATCGTGGCACAGGGCGGCGCGGACGCCCCGGACCTTGTTGGCGGCGATGCTCATGCCCAGGCCGGTGGCGCAGATCAAGATGGCCCGGTCCGCCCGCTTTTCGGATACCGACTTGGCGGCGAGATAAGCCAAGTCCGGGTAATCGACCGGCGTGGCGTTGTCGGTCCCGACGTCCAAACACTCGTGGCCCATCTGGCTGACGATCGCCTTGATGAGCTGCTTGGCGTTGAAGCCTCGGTGGTCGCTCCCAACTGCTACTCTCATAGAATGAGCTCACTCACTCGTGTCTTCACGGCCGTCTCAATCAGGTCGGCACACGCATCGAAACGCTCCTGCGGCTGGCCGATCGGGTCGGGGATGTCCCGGTCCCGGGCCAGCACGAGGCATTTCCTTTCCGCCTCGGCGGAATAGAAGAGGACCTGCTCACAATGCGACCGTGTCATACAGAAAATGAAGTCGCTGGCGTCCACCAGCGCCCGGGTCAACGGCCGGCTGGCGTGGTTGGCGATATCGACTCCTTTGACGGCACAGGCCTTGATTGACGCGGCACTCGCGGGAGCACCGGCCATATCCATCGTACCCGCGGACATTACTTTATAGCCTCGATCCTCCAATTCGTCAACATGGCACCCGAGTTTTTCGGCCAAAGACTTGCGGAAGAGCCCCTCGGCCATCGGGCTGCGGCACGTATTGCCGGTACAGACAAAGAGGAACGTCACCTCCGCCATCTTCTGCAACTGATCCCGCGCATACACTCCGTCCCGCAGGACCTTGATGCCGCGCGGGCCGACGAGGGCGATGGTGCTGCTTTGGGCGTATTTGCAGGGCCCGCCGTCCAGGATCATATCCACCTCGTCGCCGACCAGCGAAAGAACCTGATCCGCATCGGTGGCGGGCGTCTGCCCAGCGCGGTTGGCGCTCGGGGCCACGACGGGATCATGGACCAGACGCAGCAGCAGGGAGGCGACGGGATGATCCGGGCAGCGAATCCCGATGGAATGGTCCTGGTACAGAATCTGCCTTGCTTCGCTGTCCAGGCGGCCTTTTTGCACCTCCAGCGCCGCCGCATCCACGTCAAACACCAGGGTCAAGGGACCTGGCCATGCCTCCCGAATGAGCTTCTCCACGCGGACGCTGACTTTCGGGACGTACTTGCGGTATTCGTCGATCTGCCCGATGTGCAGAGTGTAGTGCTTGCTGACGTCTCTGTCTTTGAGCCGATTCAGGCGCGCCACGGACGCAGGACTCACCTTGCACGCCAGACCGTACACCGTCTCCGTAGGGAAAGCCACCAAACTGCCGGCCTCCACGAGTTCGGCGGCTTTTTTGATGCGATCCACATCCCCCTGGCCGCCGCTGATCTTAATGACTTCTGCTGTCATAAGGTTTACGATACACAAAACATGGGGGACTCGCAAGCGCACTTGAACAACAGATGCGGAGAATCGTCATCTACGACGACCGATAAGAAGACGACCTTCGGACATGATGAAGAGAGAGTCCAGAAAAAAGACAATGATCCGGCATAAGTTGCCCATATTCTGTAAACCATCCCGCCTTCGCTGCCGATAGCAGCGCGGTTGACCGAAACCTGTCCAGATTGACATGGAACGTGTGGGCAGAAAGGAGATCGGGATCATGGAAACGTTGATAGAGCAGCGCAGGGAAAGCAGAACCAAGCTGTCATGGCCGGTCAGTGTTTGGCTCCCGGAGGCCAATCGGTTCTTCAACGGCCGCAGCGCCAATATCAGCAAGACCGGCGTTCTGGTCAATGTGCCCATCAGTACACCCGCGCATGAAGGAAGCATCGTGGAATTGAACTTCCCGAGAACGGATGTGCTGGCCGAGGAAAAAGGGCAATATGCCCGCATCAAGAAGGGGCGCGTGGTCCGGGTCGACCGAAGAAACACACTGGACGATGCGAGCATCGCTCTAGGGATCGCGTTCGAGTAACTCGTATCGGTCCGGCTGGGATCGAGAGCAAACGAGAGCCACACACACGGGGCAATGAAAAAGAGCAGGGCTGGCGGCTGACTGGGAGGAGGCCGTCAGCCCTGTATTTTTTCACCGGGGAGGAGCGACCCCTGGTCCGCAGGAGCGCCCCATGGGACGTTTCAGAACATCTCAACCCTGATGGGCTTCTTCGGAAGAGGTGTATCGGCGCCGGCCAGCAGGCGACCGAGGCGAAAGGCTTCATCGAGAGCGTCCGGCCGCTTCAGAATCGCCCCTTTTTCATCCACTTGGTTGATGCACAGGCTGCCGAGGTAGTCCACTTCGAGATACTGGAAACAGGATTGGACGGGCTGCCGGACACAATCGAATTGCTGGCGGCTGCGGGAGCCTCCAACGGCGAGGAGCAGGCCGCGCCGGTCCCGTTTCGGCTCGAACAGAGGCTTGTGGAGCACGGCCTGGCGGACCCACAGGCACTGGCCGCGATCGATCAGAAGCTTCGCCTGGGCACAGACGGTCATAAAGAATACGGGGGTAGCCAAGATGATCCGGTCGGCGGCGAGCATCCTGTCGAGGATCGGCGGATAGTCGTCCTGCGTGGGGCAATCGCCGTTGGCAGAGCAACTATAGCATTCGCTGCACCCCTCGATCCGATAGTCGCACAGCCGCAGGTACTCTATGCCGGCGCCGGCCTCCTGGGCCCCCGCAAGAGCTCGGCGCAGCAGCAGATCGCTATTGCCCTCCCGGCGCGGGCTTGTTGAGATACCAAGGACTTTCAACGACATGCCAGACCCCAATAGACCGCCCGAGGATCAGAAAATGACGCCCAAGAAGAGCAGCAGCATCCCCAGAGCGGCACCACCCAGCGAAATTTGTAACCACCGGGTATAGCGCGCGTATTGTGGGTGCCGGTCCTCGAATTCGCAGTAGTAGTCGTCCAAGTCGGACTTGCCCCCGGGACGCAGATACATTCGCACGTAGACGTGTGCGAGCAGCGAAAGCAGAAAGACAAAGCCGCCCAGGATGGACAACAGCCGTACAATCATCATCCCTTCATAATACGCGCTGGCTTTGGGCGAGCCAAAGGGAAAAATGCCCATCGTTGACGCACAGGCGCCGTTGGGCTATCCTTGCGCCAACATGTGCGGTAAAGAGGGCGGGAGCGATTCTGGTCCAAAGGATGCTATGGAAACGATTGATTTGCGCAGCGACACGGTTACCCTTCCCTCGCCCCAGATGCGGGAAGCCATCTATCACGCCGAACTGGGAGACGATGTCTTCGGCGACGACCCTACCGTGAACCGCTTCGAGCGGATGGCGGCCGAGCGGGTCGGCAAGGAGGCCGCCCTGCTGGTGGTCAGCGGCACGATGGGCAATCTGGTGTCCATTCTGACTCACTGCGGGCGGGGGGCCGAGGTCATTCTCGGCGACCGCTGCCATACCCACATCTATGAGGCCGGCGGCATATCCGCCTTGGGCGGCATTCATCCGCGGACGGTCCCCAATCAGCCGGACGGCACGCTCCGCTTGGAGGATATCGAGGCCGCTATCCGCCCCGACAACGTGCATTTCCCCCGCACGCGCCTGGTATGCCTTGAAAATACCCACAACCGCTGCGATGGCGCGGCCCTCACGCCGGAATATACGGCCCGCGTGGTTGAGTTGGCCCACCGTCGGGGTTTCGCGGTCCATTTGGATGGGGCGCGCCTCTTCAACGCGGCGATTGCTCTTGGCATCGATGTCCAGGAGTTGACCCGCGGCGTGGATTCCCTGAGCTTTTGTCTGTCCAAGGGTTTGGCGGCGCCGGTCGGCTCCGTCGTCTGCGGGTCGAAGAGCTTCATCGCGGAGGCCCGCCGGACCCGCAAGGTACTGGGCGGGGGCATGCGGCAGGCGGGCATCATCGCGGCGGCCGGCATCATCGCGCTGGAGCAGATGATCGACAGGCTCCGCGAGGATCACGAGAATGCCGCACGCTTGGCGCAGGGCATTGCCCGGATCGAAGGGTTGTCCATCGATCTGGCGCGCGTACAGACCGATATCATCTACTTCGACGTGACCGCGCCAGGGCTGAAAGCCGAGGATCTTGCCCAGCGGTTGGGCGCACGCGGCGTCCGGGTCTTGGCCACCGGGCCTACCCGTCTGCGGGCCGTGACCCACTATGGCATCACCAGCGGCGACATCAGCCGGGCGGTCTCGACGCTGGCGGACGTGATGCAGTCTCGATAGCGACCGCTACCGCTGGTAGACGATCCGACCGGCCACGATCGTGGCGTGCACGGACAGATCCTTGTCGAGAATGACCAGGTCGGCATCCCGTCCCGGTGTCATAGCTGCCTTGGTCCGTTCCAGACCCAACACGGCGGCCGCGTTCTCGGTCACTGTCTTGATGGCGGTCGCCGCGCTGCAGCGGGCGAACTGGGTCAGGCGGGCCAGCATCTGGCTCAGACCCAGGGTGGTCCCGATCAGCGTCCCATCCTTGTATCGTGCCGTGCCGTCCCTGGACTCGTACTGGAGCTTGTTGTAGACATAATGCCCGTCGGGCGGTCTATTGGGGTCTGGCATGT
>JAMCWO010000238.1:23361-30017 GCA_023481165.1 Planctomycetota bacterium
CCCGCTGGCCGCGATCTGCGAGATGCCCGTCGGGCAGGCCCATCGCGTGCATGCCGTCGGTGATCGTGACAAATCGTTGGGGACCGAGCGCGTGGTAGGCGAGCCGCAGGACGGCCGGATGAATATGAACTCCATCGGTGATGACCTGGCAGGTAACGTCGGGCTTCTCGAAGATCGCGGCCAGCGGGCCGGGATCGCGATGGTGCAGGGATGCCATCGCGTTGAACAGGTGCGTCACGTGGGTGATGCCCATCCCGAAGCCCCGGACGGTCTCGTCGTAGTTGGCCTTCGAGTGCCCGAAGGAGGCGACGGTGCCATGATCGGCCAACATGCGAATGATCTCGGCACTCCCCGGCAACTCCGGCGCGACGGTCATCATCTTGAGCGTGTCGCCCAGCGAGGCGTAGATGTCGCCGAGGAGGGCGGGGGAGGGGAGGGTGATGCAATCCGGCTGAATCATCCCGCGCTTCTGGGGCGAGATGAAGGGCCCTTCGAGATGAGTGCCGAGCAGGCGCGCGCCGCCCAGATCCCGCCCGGCACACTCGGCGGCGACTTTCAGGTGCCGATTCTCCTGACCGGGCTTGTAGACCGTGGTGGCCAGGAAGCTGGTGACACCGAATCCCGCGCAAGTCCGTGACATCTTCTCCAAAGCCTCCGGCGTCGCATCGAGCACATCCGCGCCGCCGGCGCCCTGGATATGCACGTCGATGAGACCGGGTGCGACGATCCGGCCTCCCGCATCGAGCACTTGATCCGCACGGTCCGCCCGTCCCGCCTTTTCGATCACTCCTTGTCGGATCAAGACCGAACTCAGCGGGGCGCTTTCAGGAGCATCGTACCATCTGCCATTGGTTATCAGAAGCGAGGCCATAGTCCTCCGGATTCACGATTTATGATTTACGGTTTATGATTCACAACGTATAGTCGTAGCCTGGAAACCATGAATTATAAACCATAAATCCTAGGTTGTAAATCCTATGGCCGATACGCAACGAAGCTGGGAGAAACGACTGGCCGCCAAGCCCGATGAACTGACGGTCGACTACGTGGAATCGCTTTCGTATGACACGCGGCTCTACCAGTACGACATCGTCGGCTCGATTGCCCACGCCGCCATGCTGGCCGAGCAGAAACTGATCACGCAACCCGAATTCAAGGCCATCGAGAAAGGGCTGGTCGAGATCAGCGAGGAGATCGAAGCGGGGCGGTTCGAGTTTGACAAGTCCGCCGAAGATATTCACATGGCCGTCGAGGCCGCCCTCATCAAACGGATCGGCGATCCCGGCGCCAAGCTGCACACGGGGCGCAGCCGCAACGACCAGGTCGCGACCGACATCCGGCTGTGGCTGCGGGACGAGATCGAGACGTTGCAGGCGGGAATCGCCCAACTGCAAAAGGCTTTCGTGGAGCTGGCCTCGAAGCATCCGGATGATCCGATGCCGGCGTACACGCACTTGCAGCGGGCCCAGCCCATCGTGATCGCGGCCTATCTGCTGAGCTTTGTAGAGCAACTGGAGCGCGATTCCGCGCGTCTGCGGAACTGCCGGACCTTGTTGAACGCCTCGCCCCTGGGGGCGGGCGCGATTGCGGGCTCCACGCTGGCGATTGACCGCAAGAGCACGGCCGAGAAACTGGGCTTTGCTGACCTCGTCTACAATAGTATCGACGCCATCAGCGACCGGGATTTCTGCGCGGAATTTCTGTTCGACTGCGCCCTGATCGCCGCGCATCTGTCCCGTTTTGCCGAAGACTGGATCCTCTTCTCCACGAATGAGTTCGCCTTTATTCGCATCGACGACGCGTTCTGCACCTCCTCGAGCATGATGCCGCAGAAGCGCAATCCGGATGTGCTGGAGTTGATGCGGGCCAAGACCGGCGCGGTGTACGGGGCGCTGGTGGCCATGCTCACGATTCTCAAAGGCCAGCCCTCCGGCTACAATCGCGACCTGCAGGAGGACAAGATCCACGTGTTCTCGACCGCTGACACGATGGAAAACTCGCTGGAAATTGCCGCGGCCGTCGTCGCGCATACGACCTTCCGCACCAGGGAAATCCGCGCGGGCCTCGATTCCGGTTTCCTCGACGCCACCGCCCTGGCCGAGTACCTGGTCAAGAAGGGGATGCCCTTCCGCCAGGCGCACGGCGTTGTCGGCGCTCTGGTCGCGGCCTGTGAGAAGCAGGGCAAGCCGTTGGGACAGCTTTCCCTGACGGACTTTCAGGAGCGCTCGCCTCTCATTGAGGCCGATGTGTATGATTATCTGGGGGCCGCGAACGTCGTGCGCCGCTATGCCTCCGCAGGTGCGGCAGGACCCGAGCAGGCCCGGCAGCAGCTTGCCTTCTGGAAGAAACACCTGGCATGAAAGAGGACGACATCACCGGCTGGTTCCGGCAGCAGAGGCAACTGTCGCCCGCGGAGATTCCGATCGGCATCGGGGACGACATGGCCCAGATCGCCCTGGAGCGCAGCGCCTCGGTGCTCATCACGACCGACATGCTTCTCGACGGCACGCATTTCGATCTCCGCACCGCGACCCTGGAACAGGTGGGCTACAAGTCGATGGCCGCCAGCCTGAGCGACTGCGCGGCGATGGCGACGATCCCGTTGGCCGCGGTCGTGGCTGTGGCGCTGCCGCGCGGGTGGAGCGGACGGCAGTTGCAGCAGTTGCACGCCGGGGTGGTGTTCGCCGCGGATAAATACCATTGTCCCTTGGTAGGGGGCGACATCACGAGTTGGACCGGCGATGGGCGGTTCGCCGTGTGCGTCTCCATGTTGAGCAAGCCCGGCGACAAACCTCCCGTCCGGCGCAACGGGGCCAAGGTGGGCGACGTGATCTGCGTAACCGGGTCTCTGGGCGGCTCCGGCCGGCGCAAGCACCTGGAATTCGAGCCGCGCGTCCAGGAGGCTCTCCAAATCGTCCAGAGCGCCGACCTGCACGCGATGATGGACATCAGCGATGGGCTCAGCACCGACCTCAACCGCATCTGCCGGCAAAGCGGGGTGGGGGCCCTCGTGGAGGCCGCCGCGGTGCCGGTCTCGGAAGATGCCAGAGCCCAGGCGGATCCGCTCAGCGCGGCCTTGAATGAGGGCGAGGATTTCGAGCTGCTGTTCACGTTGTCCCCCGACCAGTGGGACCAGTTGTGCCGGCTGTGGGACGAACTGGTACCGATAACGAGGATCGGGAGGATCACGGATACGGGCCGGATGGAAATCCGAATGCCGGATGGGCGTGCCGTCGAGCTGCGACCCGGCGGCTACGATCACCTGGCGGATTGACAGGCGGCAAGAGACGACCGTGGAGATCACGATCACATCCCATTCGCCGCAGGAGACGATGGAACTGGGCCGCAAGATCGGCGCCCAACTCCGCGGGGGGGAGATCTTTGCGATTTGCGGACCCTTGGGCAGCGGCAAGACGCACCTGATCAAAGGGATCGCCGCCGGCGCAGGCGCTGCGGACCGGGAAAGCGTTACCAGTCCTACGTTCGTTCTCGTCAATCAATATGCGGGCCGCTTCGACCTCTATCACATCGACGCCTACCGGCTGGACTCGATCGCCGAGTTCGAGATGCTCGGCTTCGATGACTTCTGTTATCCCGAATCGGTGGTCCTGATCGAATGGGCGGATAAAATCGAGCCGGCCCTGCGCGGGATCGATACGATCCGCGTGGATCTCTCCCATGCGGGGGAACAGGCCCGGACGATCCATCTGCGGAGCCTGCCGGAGTATCTCCGCCTGCCATAAGAATAGGAAACCGGCTGCTTGGGTGCCATGTCTACGGCTTTGCGTAGACATGGCAAACCAGCGAAAAAGACATGCCTACGAGGCGTAGGCATGGCACCCTGCACTCCTCGCAATGACATATTTACGTTCATTCTGCTGGAGGCGCCAAGGCACGCACGGCGCTGGCCCCCTCCCGTCACGCCTGTGCTATTCGATACGGTCCTCCTGATCGGTCCATCCGGCATTCCACGGGAGCTTCGCGCCGGACAATCCACCGAAATTCCCCCGCCGCATTTGTCACCCCCGCCGCGCGCTTCTTATGCTTTGGGTGAACTGAATGGGAGCCGCAGATAACGCTGCTGTGCATACTTCCCGGCGGCAACTTGAAGGCTCCCCGATTCGTACCTAACAGGAAGCATGGAAGTATGACGCCCGCATGTTTGGACCGTTGCCACGATGTTTTGGGAGGATCCGCCCTCAAGCAAATGAGTTCGGTCAAGTAGCCTGTCGATTCGGTCGATAGGTTCCAGGAAAACAAGATTCGAAACCCGTTTCATTCACCTTTATCTACTCGCGAGGAGGACACACAATGCAGAACAAAAGAGGCTTCACCCTGGTCGAAATTCTGATCGTCGTGGTCATTCTGGGCATTCTGGCCGCGATCGTGATTCCGCAGTTCACCCAGGCCAGCACCGAGGCCAAGATGAACAGTCTGCGCAGCGACCTGCAGTCGTTGCGGTCGCAGATCGAGCTGTACAAGGCCCAGCACGACGACATTGCGCCGGGGGCCCTGAATGGCACCTTCGCCGAACAGATGATCTACACGTCGTCGCGCCTCGGCAGCACGAGCGGCAACAAGGTGCGCACCCCGACGTACGAGTTTGGACCGTACCTGGAGCGGGTTCCGGTCAACCCCTTCAACGGCGTGGTCGATCCTCTTTATACTAATGGCGCTCAAGGCTTGGTCGAGACCATCGCCGGCATCGGCGCCAAGATCAGTCCTGGCGATGACACCGCAAGCTGGCAGTACGTCACTGCGACGGGCGAGATCTGGGCCGACAACGCCGGCTCGACTACGGATGGCACCAAGTACGCTGACTTCTAACATCCGAGCAGTGCCCGTCTAAGCGGGTCTGACTTCCGCTTGGATGGCAACGATTCGATCCTAAGGCTGACCGCGCAAAGGCCTTTGTCCCGAGGCGGTCAGCCTTCTTGATGAAAGGGAAGTATCGATGGAGCCGAACAGGAAAGGATCAGAGGAGATGGCGCGGGCACGGGCGTTCACCCTGGTCGAGATCCTGATCGTCGTGGTCTTGCTCGGCGTTCTGGCCGCCATTGTGATTCCCGCCTTGGCGGGGGGGACCAACCTGGCCCGGCAGACCACCCTGTTGATGAATCTGAATCTGCTGCGCCGGTTCGTCCCGGTGTACACCGGTCAGCACCTGGAGGTCGCGCCCGGGTATCCCAACGGCGACCGCACCGCGGCTCCGACCGAGCAGGCTTTCGTCGATCAGGCGACGCTGTCGAGCACCAAGGAGGGCCTGACGGCACCGAGGGGAACCGCCGGTTTCGGGCTGGGGCCCTATATTTCCAACGTGCCACCGAATCCGTTCAACAAGATGGCTACGATCAAGGTCCTGGGCGATGGGGAGGCCTTCCCGGCCGCGGCAGACGACACTACGGGTTGGATTTACAAGCCGGCCACGGCGGAGATTCGACCCAACGATCCGGGGACGGACGTGAAGGGCGTGCGACACTATGATTATTGAGGCCCGGGGCGTTGGTCCCGGCCTGTCGCCCGGCTCCCGCAGGCCGCCGCCCCGGTGGCATGGTCGTGACGCTGCACAGCGCCGTTCTGCCGGGAGGCAGCGCGGTTTCACCCTGGTGGAGGCGACGATGGCCACGGTGCTCCTGGGGATCGCCGCCGCCGGCGTCCTGCTGCCGTTCTCCAGCGGCGCCTCGGCGCAGGCGGAGGGTCTGCGGCTGACGCTGGCCGCCAAGCTGGCCGGCGATCTGATGGAGAGGATCATCGCCACGCCCCCGGGCCAGATCATGGCCGCCTGGGACGGGTATGCCGAGGTCCAGGGACAAGTCAAGGATGCCGGCGGCGCCGTGTTCACGGATCCGATGTACGCGAATTTCAGCCGGCGGGTAACGTGTCATGACGATGTGTATGTGCCCCAGCAGAAGGGACCGCCGCTGCCGCCCAACTACATCCTGGTGTCCGTGCAAACCAGCTACCGCGGGCGCAAGATCGCGTCGCTCAGCCGTCTGATCAGCCGCTGAGCGATCGAGCGCGGTGCAGGAGTTGATGAATTTCATGTGGTGAGACTTTGAGGCCAATCGCCGGACATACGCAAGGATTCACGCTGGTCGAGCTGTTGATCGGGATGCTGATCACGAGCATCATTCTGTCGGCGGTCGCCACGTTTGCGTTTGCCCTCAGCACGGCCAGCCTGGTCAGCGGCGACACGGCGGCCAAGCAGGCGCAACTGCGGCAGGCGACGCTGCGGATCCATGATCTGATCGGCTCGTGCAAGCTGCTCTGTGCGGCCCCCGACAACGACCTGGCGGTGTGGCGTGCCGATGACAACGCCGACGGCCAGATCAATGTCAATGAGCTGGTCTACGTCGAGCGAGGCCCGGACGGCACGATGCTGCTAGGGCTGTGCCAGTTCGCCGTCGTGGACAATCCCGTGGTGACCCTGAGCGATCTGGCCCTGGCGGCAACGAAAACGCAGCTCCAGGCGATCTGTCACCCAACGTATGTGTCCCTGATTCCCGCGTGCCAGGATGTGAAGTTCGCTTTCCATCCGGTCCCGCCGCCCTTGACGTATGTGGATTGTCTGATGGTCTCGTTCCAGTTGACGGAAAACGGGGTCAATCACCGGTACGAAATTGTCACGGCCTTGCGTATGTCCGGCGATTGGCCTC
>JAMCWO010000303.1 GCA_023481165.1 Planctomycetota bacterium
GCTCCAGGGTTCGTCGCTTCCACACAGTCTAACTCCCTTGCTACTTCGAGGATGATTCGGACAAAACCAAGTCCACCTCCCTTCCTTTACAACGAAGCAGCTACCGAACTTGTTCGTCAAAACTCATCAGATCCGATCTCCGGAGAAACACGTATTCTTTGATTCCCATGGGGATAAGGGCACTGGCCCTCAAGGTGATAGCGCGGAGTTAAGATAAGGGACCAGGTTGGAACGCACGATTACCTCCCAGGAGTACTTCAGCGCCTCGGTGCGGATGCGCTCGGAGGAATAGACGTCCCGGATGCTCACCAGCTTCTTCAGCGCCTCATAGAAGGCGGCCGGCGTGTCCTCGATCAGCAGGCCGTTCTGTTCGGTGACGACCGCGGCATTCTCCGAGGTATTCGTCGCAATCACCGGCAGCCCTGCCAGCAGGTATTCGAAGGTCTTGGTGGGCGGCTGGCAATCGTAAATGCGGTTCCTGGGAACGTAGGAGACGCCGACGTTGCACTTCTCGTAGTAGTGCAGCAACTCCCGGTGATGGACAAAGCCCGGCAGGGACACGACTCCCTCGAGGCCATGGTCTTTCACCCAGGTCTGCAATCGGTCCCGTTCGCCCCGGGGCCCGTCCCCGACGAGATCGTAGGTCATCGTCACCCTGTGCCTCATCTCCCGATAGAACCGATGGAACCCCGTCACCGTGTCTTCCAGACGCCGTCCCTGGAACGTTCCGACGTACAGGAGATGCAAGGCAGAGAAGTCCTTGGGGGGCATCTCGACTGGGTCCGCCCCGAGGGGCAGAAGGTGCGCTCGGACGAGACCGAGCTTGCGGGCCAGGGAGGCGGAAAGGATGGTAATGTGACGAAACCCGAGACTTTCCAGACGCAGCAGGGAATCCTGCCACCAACGCTGCCACGGATTCGCGGCGATACTGCCGGTTCGGATGTCCAGCACGAACCGGCGGCGCGGATGCCACAGCCGCAGCAGCGAGCACCCGGGGAAGTACCTCACCAGGATCGTATCATAGTTTCTGCCACATTCGGCCAGACACGATCCCAGGAACCGTAGGTAGCGCCGCACCAGGCTGCGGCTCCGGGGAACATAGTGGACTTCCACGCCGTCCGCATCGAGCTTCGGCTGACCCGTATCAAAACCCTGATAGGTGATCTGAAAATCGGTCCGGGCCCACTTGCAGTAGCAGTACATCGGCCAATGGTAGCCAAACTGCGCGCGGTTGAGGATCAGAAGTCTTTTGGGATAGTTCACGGTTGGGCCATCCAGGCTCGCGCGTTCTTGGTCCCGGCACGGGAGACCTTCTCAAAGAACGCGGCCACCCGGTTGAGATTCTTCTCCAAGCTATGGTGCTCCAGCGCGTACACCCTCGCTCTCTTGCCGATCCGCGTGCGCAGATCGGCGTCCTCGATCAGGCGACGCGTGTCCTGCACCAGCTTGTCCTGGCTGCCGCTGCGAAAGCCTAGTCCCTGCCGGGTGAGCACGTCATCCGGGTCCACGTGAAGACTCACCACCGGGACCTCATGGAGCCAGGCTTGGACGAACGTATTGGAGAACCCTTCCGTGTCGCTCGTATTCACCAGAAGGTGGGACTCGCCCAGGATCCGGTTGATCTCCTCATTCGACTGCTTGCCGAGATAGGTCAGGCCCCGCACATGCTTCATCTGCGTTTCGAGGCGCCGCTGATATTTCGCACCGCCCGGCCGACCGATCATGAGGAATTCCGCCTCGGTGACGGTTCGCAAGCGCCTGGCCAGTTCGATGAACGTTTCAGGCTTCTTCAAGGACTTGATGTTGGCCACCCAGACGACCTTCACCGGGGAGCGCTTGGTACAGGGAACGGTGGGTTCCGGGTGCCAATTGCCCACGATCAGATCGCAGGTCCGGCCATAGTTTCGCCGCAAAAGATCCTCTTCGTATTGCGCCTGGCCGAAGATATAGTCGGCATGCCGAATGCCATATTCGACCACGCGCTTGTTGAGATAGTCAAAAGGCATGGTCCGGAACGATTCCCACCAGAAGGGCTGCACGCCCGCCTCGCTGGCGATGTGCCAGATCAGCGTGCACGCGGACGACAGGGCATACCGAGCGGCGATGCCCATGTGAACACTGGCGTAGCGCGTGTAGATGATGTCAGGATCGATCCGTTGCAGGGCCTCCCAGACACGGCGATAGTCCAGCAGGTAATAGCGTCCGAGGATCCTGCGCAGCCGCGGCCGATAGGGAACGGTCCAGATGGTGATGTCCGGTTCCCCGCTCTCAATGGGCCGATTCGAAAGGGTCAGGTAATGAACGTCCATGGTGGCCCGCAAGTGCTTCGCCAGGCAGTAGACCTGCTGTTCGGCCCCTCCGATGTGGACCGGAAAGTACTGGGAGATCAGCAGCAATCTCTTCCTGGGCGGCAGCGTCGGCATCGGGTTGTTCATCGACATGCAAGGTCCCCCCTGGCCCGGATCAGAACATCGGTGGTCCGCCCCGCGACAGGACCGGCGGCGGTCCCGAATCCCGGCCCTCTCCCGTGGTTCCCGGGGTGGCGCCTTCCGTGATCCGCTCGACTCCCAACGCCGCTTGGGCCGTCCCCGGCGCATCGATCAGCCGCCCGAACAAGGAAGCCCGGCGGCACGCATCCTCCAGAGAATCGTCGATACAAATGGCGATCTCAAACTCCTGCCGCGGCTCTTCCGGGGCCTGGCCGCAAGGAACCGTCATGCGCAGAATACGCGGGATCGCGGGTTGGGTCGCGGGCGCTTGCCAGAATTCCCTCTTGGCGTGGCCATCGGGGTCGGTCCGCGTGAGCGCGACCCAGGCAAAGCCCATCTGATCCGCCGCTTTACAGACCGCCTGCCACCACTGACCCGTATCGCGCACCTGCTGCAACTGCAATTGCGCCTGCTCAAACGTGGCCTGCTGCACGCGCTGCTGCCGCGCAACGCGGTACCGCTTCTGCAGGTGGATTAGAGTCTCCCCCAGCCGAACGGCTCCGACGAGACGGAAAGCAACCAACAGCAGGAGCAGGATACTGCCGAAGATGATCAAGGCGTCCCAATCCCGCACGACGACCATCAGCAGCCCTAGGCCGCTGGAGACCAGCGTCAGCACATAGATGATGATCACCGCATGCCGCTGGTGCAGACCCATCTCGAGCAGCCGATGGTGAAAGTGTCGGCGGTCCGGCGCAAAAAGGGACCGGCGTTCCAGGAATCGTCGCAGCATGGAAAACAGCGTATCGAAGATGGGGATTCCCAGCGCCAGAGCCGGCAGCGTCAGACCGACGACGGCGGAAGACTTCGTCATGCACATCACGCTCGAGGCCGCGATCGTGTACCCCAGGAACAGACTGCCGCAGTCCCCCATGAAGACACGCGCGGGGTTGAAATTGAAGACCAGAAAACCGCTCAGACTGCCCATCAGAGATAAGGCAAAGACCGCCATCATGGGATTGTCGCTGTGGAGGGACAGTGCGGCGATCACGCCGCAGGCGATGGCCGAGATCCCCGCCGCCAGACCGTCGAGACCGTCGCTGAGGTTGACCGCATTGGTGATCCCGACGACCCAGAGCAGGGTCAACGGACAGCCCAGCCAGCCCAGAGAAATTGGCGGACCGTCCGCCAAGCCAATTTCGTCGATTCTCACCCCGACGAAGCACAGAGCCCCCGCCGCGGCCAGTTGGGCCAGGAATTTGAACCGAGCCGGCAGGTGCCTCAGATCGTCCACCAGCCCGAGCAGGAAGATGAAGGCCGCCGAACCGAGCAACACGGTCACCTGCAGCCGAACGTCGCGAAATGCTTCTCCGATATCGTTATGCAGGTAGAGAACGGACAGGATCAGACACATCGACGAGACGAAGATGGCGACGCCCCCAATCCGCGGGACCGGCCGCTGATGGATCGAGCGGGCGTTGGGGTGATCCAGCGCCCCGATGCGCCGGGCCAGCCAAATCACGACCGGCGTCATCCCCAACGCCAGCAGGGTCGAACCCAGATAGACACAAAGATAGGTACGCATAACCGGCCCCGTCTTCGCGAAAGGTGAAAAGAATCACTCCTCGCCCAGTGCCGGGACGATCACACCCAGGGAAGCCAAGGCCGTCAAAGCGCGGCTATGGTCCTGGCGACCTTCCCGGTGTTCCTGCAACAGCCTGACCCCATCCACCCGGGATTCCACGTCGCCCACGCGCCGGGCCGAGTCGATAAGGTGCTGTACCAATTGGTAGAACTTCTCGTCCTCGCGCAGCTTTTTGGCATAGGACACATAATTGGTGAAGCGCGACACGTGCCCGGGGACGATCTTGACCATCAGACGATCGGCCAGACGGTAGAACTTCCTCGCAGTCAGAGGCAGTCGGATCGGGAACCCGCAGTTGGCCTTGAGGGGCAGGCCGAAGAGGCGAGGGTAGCGCGTGGTCCAAATCCGGTTGAACAGTCTCTTGTGCTCGCGATGCCGTGCCTCCACGCCCCACATGAAGGCCAGGAACTCGTCGTCCATGTACGGCACGCAATAGGATCGGTTATTCAGGAACAGGTGGCTGGTGGTGTACCGTTCCACATGGTTGACAAAGAACACCTCTTCATGGATATCCAGGACTCCTTTGTAAGCGCTCTGGGTCTCGATCTGGTCCCTGGCCTCTTCCTTCAATCGCTCGGGGGGCAGCAGTTGGACGGATTCGGCGGCGACAAACTCCGGCACGGCGGAGGCCGTATCGTTCCGGGCATGGCGCCGGAAGTGAGAGCCACCGACCCCATCGCCGGTGTACCCGGACCAAATCGTAGCATCGGTCCCCAGAGACTCCACCGCGTCCACCAGGTACACCGGCTGGAACAGGTCGGTATTGCCATCCGTCAGTTCGGCCGTGCGCCGCAGCTTCTCCTCGGTCACATCGAACCGCGTCAGATCGTAGCGGCGGTGCTGCACGCCCACCGCGCGGGCAATGACCGGGCCTATCTCATAATCCAGTGTGTGGGGCGTCCCGTAGGTATAGGTCTGAATGTTCTTCGCCTCCGTAACCTCCAGCAGAGCGGCCAGGATGGCCCGCGAATCGTATCCGCCGCTGAGAGGCACGACCGCCTGCGTGCCGCTTTGGTACAGTCTCTCGACCACTCCCAGGAACAGCCGGCCGCCGATGTCGGCCAGCTCCCGAGCCGCCCTGCCCCGGTACCGGCCCGGATCCACAATGTCCCGATAGTAGTGTCTTTTTTCAATCTTCCAACCGTGAGGACCCAACGATATGTCGCAACGGCTCGGAAGGCAGAACACTCCCTCAAACAGCGTGAGGTTTCCCGGCACGTAGCCCAGGTGCAGAAACAACTCCACCGCCTGGGAGTTGATCGTCTTCCCGCGGCTCTGGTCCGCCAGTCTCCGGGAATACTTGCCCTCCCTCACGTCGAAGAACTCCCTCTCGATCCGGTTGTGGGTAGTCGTCAACATGTTCTTCCTTCCGATCTCGGCACTGCATTGTCGAGGCTGCCTACCGGCGTTCCCAGCGTCCGATCCACCCGCGTGACCCACGCGACCTATCCGCCGCTCCGGGCTCGTGCCTTCCCGTTGGCGTCAGGAGCACGGGCGCCAGTACAGGTCGACATACCTCTGGGCAATCCTCGGCCAGTCGTACTCCTGGGCCTTCTGCCGGCCTTTCGCTTCCATGGCCTGCCGCAGGCGCGGGTCCAGCAAAAGCGTGCGGATGTATTGGGCCATGTCCCGGGCATCCCCCTCCCGCGCCAGGTACCCGTTGACCCCGCTCTCCACCAGATCCCGGACACCGGGCACGCGGGTAGTGACCACGGGAAGGCCGGCCGCCATCGCCTCCAGCACGACCAATCCCATGGCTTCCAGCTTGGTGGGGAAGGCGAAGAGGTCGGCGGCCCGGAACATCTCCACCATCTCGGGGCTGGGAAACAAGAACGTCTTCGTTCCCGGCTTCTCGCTCAGCCCCAGGGAGCCGACGACCCTGACGTGCTCCGCCAGCCCGCGGGCAGCCAGCCTCTCGGAGATGCTCTCACAACGAGGACCGACAATCAGCCAAACAAACGGCTGGGCGGTGCGGGCCAGGGATTCGATCATCGCCGGGATCAGGTCATATCCTTTCTTCGGGTGGTTCCGCCCCACGGTCAGGATGATGGGCACCTCGGGGGGAATCTGGTACCGACTTCGGATCTTCCGTGCCGCCGTGTCGCGCGAGATGGAATTCATACGATCCAGAGAGACCCCGTTGGGAATGTCGAAAATGCGCGCGGTTTCGCACCCTGCCTGCAGGAATTCCCGGTGCATGTCGCTGCCGATGGCCACGAGCTTCTTGCAGCGACAGAGGACCCGCGTGACCTCGCGGTCGATTTCCGGGTCCAGCCTCACGCCATAGCGGATGGACGGCAGGGTCTGCACATCGATGCCGTGACAGGTCAGAACAGGCTCCATTCCCATGGCTTGAAGCAGCGGCAAGGCGGAACCCACGGGATACGCATAGTGCAGATGCCACGCATCAAAGCGGAAGCGCCGTTGCAGGTAGGTCAGCCAGGCCCGGAGAACCATCCGACGCAGCGGGCGATTGAAGAGTTCATCGATACGACACTTGGGCGGCAGAGAGAGCAACCGGTAGGGAAGGTACTTCCGGATGGCGTTCTTGGACCGGTCCCACCCGTTGAGGACAAAGGCCTCATGGCCCATGCGCGTCTGCTCGAGCGCCAGATTATGCACCACGGCCTCTGCGCCCCCGACGTGGGGCAGGAACGCGCCGGTGAAATGGACGATTCTCATCCGGCGGCCCTCTGCCGGCGTGTCCAGCCTGCCAGGGCCTTCTGTTCCCGCCGGACCATGTCCTTGAGAGCGAGCAGCGCCTTGGCCGCCGCATGGTGCGTCCGGCCCTTGCTGCCCAGCAGATGCAGCCGGCCCGTTACCGACAGCAGACCGGCGCCCACCAGGTAACGGTAGGACTCCCGTGCCATCCGGAAATCCTGCACGAGGTAGCCCTGTTTCAATCTCCCCAGGTGATAGTTGTGGTAGATTTGGGCCTGGATGCGCGGACTGGGCGGTCGGAGACGCATGAAGTGCTCCCGGATGCGATACATCTCGAGGAAGAAGGCGAGCTTCCTGGCGGGATCCGGCGATTTGCTGATCGAGTGCACCAGCTCCCGGCGCGTCGTCGTCGAGATGTCCAGGTAGCCGATCTTGGATACCATCGAGAGGAGGAGCCAGCGGGGATAATCCGCCACAATGGCAAGCCCGTCGAGAGCGGGGTCGTTCGGGAATCGATCCAGTTGCTCTTTCCGCACGCACACCGTACAGGTCATGATCTGATTATCCACCAGCAGGTCTTCGTAGATGTCGCCTTGCGCCATCACGTGCCCGGAGGTCTTGTGCCAGGAGGGAATCAGTTGGCCCGTAGCTTGCACCAGCCAGTCCGCGTCCGTATGCACCAGGCTGTACTCGGGACGAGCCTCCAGGTAATCCACCTGCAGTTGCAGTTTTCGGGGATCATGCCAAAAATCGTCCCCATCGCAAATGGCGAGATATTTGCCGGAACTGGCGGCATGGACGCGACGTTGATTGGCGTAGGCCCCCACATTCCGATCCGAGGTGATCACGCGGATCCTCGTGGGGAATCGCCTTTGATAATCGAACACAATCTCGCGCGTGCCGTCGGTAGAGCAATCTTCGCCGATGAGGATCTCGAACGGGAAGGACGTTTGCTGCTGCAACGCCCCCTCGATCGCCTGGGCAATGTAGGGCTGGTGGTTGTACGTGATGATTTGCACGCTGACCAGCGGATAGTCCATGGAGATCTCAACTCCTCACGGGAGACAGCGTGTACGATCTCAGTTTGTCCCGGACGTCATGGACTGCCTCCAGAAGAGCGGGCAGGCCGAAGACATAGCTCAGCGTGGCATAGAGCGCGATCCCCAGTAGAACTTGCGCCAACAACTGAACCGTCGCTCCGGGCCAAGACACCAATTGCACGAGGTACACTCCCAGTCCCATCAGGGCGCTAACGCCGGCGTAGGGGGCCAGGTCGGCCAGTTGCTCTTTCAGGCTGTAGTGGACCAATCGGACGACATAGTAGCTGTTGATGTAATAGCCCAGGGCCGACAGAGTGATCTGGCCCCAGAGCAGCCCCACGACGCCCCACCGATAGGTGATCACAATCGCGAGCACCGTGAGAATCTTCTTGAACACTTCCAGGTTGAAGAAAAGATCGGAGCGCCCCTTCGCCTTCAACAGGTTCAGGAGCAGCGCCTGGTGCGGGTAGGTCGCGCCCACGAGGCACAGCAACTGCAGCCAGGGGGCCGCGGCCGCCCATTTGGGCGACAGCAGGACATTGACCAGCGGTTGCGCCACCAGTGCCAGGCCCATCATGACGGGAAAATGAATCAGGGCCAGCAGCGTCATGGCCTTGCGCAGGGAGCGCTTCAGGCGCAGGGGGTCATCCTGCATCCGGGAGAACACCGGAAACGCGACGTGCGTGACTACCGTTGTCGTGTTCGTGGTGGCCAGGGTCTGGATCCGCCGGGCCCCATTGTAGAGACCCAGGGACGTGGCCGAGAACAACCGGCCGATGACCACCAGGTAAAGGTCCTCAAAGAAGGTATTGAGCAGACCCGAGGCCAGCAGACGTGAGCCGAAGCCGAACATTTCGCGCACGGACGCCAGACTGAACACGAGCCGGGGCCGCCACGGGATCACGATCCATAGGAAAGCCGAGCGAAGGAAGGTGGCCGTGAGGTACTGAGTCACCAGACTCCAAACGCCGAAACCCTGAAGCGCCATCACGATGCCGAGCGCGCCGGAGAGCGGTGTGGCGACCAGGCCCATCTTCAACTGGGTCTTGAAATCGATACGCCGCCACAACAAGGCGGAGTGAACGCAGGCGAGAGACCCGATCACCAGCTTGAGGGACAGCACGTGCAGCAGGGACGTCAGGATCGGCTGGTGGTAGAAAGCCGCCACCCACGGTGCGCCGACATACAGCAGGCCCATTGCGGCCAGGCTGGTCAGGACGTTGACATAGAAAGCAGAACAGATGTCGATGTCCTTGACTTCTTTCTTCTGGATCAACGCGGCGCTGAAACCGCTGTCGACGAACGCTCCGGCCACTTCCATGAAGATCGTCAGCATGCCCACCAGCCCGAACTGGGCGGGCGCCAAGAGCCGGGCCAGAATCATCGTGATGACGAAACTGATTCCCTGTTGCCCGATCCGATCCAGGAAACCCCAGATAACACCACGAATCGCTTGTGCTTTCAACGAGGGGCTCATTTTCGTGACTCAGACGAATTCGCCATCCCGGTAGGCAGGGAACCACCGGCTGTGTTCGAGGTCCTTCGCCCGGGTGATCTGACGGTACTGGATCTCATCGAGGATTCTTCCGCAGAAGTAGGCCGGACGGGTCGTCTGGGCCCAACCCTGTTTGAAGACGGTCAAACCGTCGGACTCGTCCATCGTGGCGCCCGCCCCGCCGCCCCAGTCGATCCAGCGCACCTTGCCCCGGAAGCACTGGATGGCCCCCCATTTCAGGGCGTAGGAGGCACGACACTCGTAGCCTTCCGGACTCACCGCGGTCAGGTGGTCGTAGGCGGTCTGCCCGTGAACCAAGAACAGATTGGCGGCTACCGTCTGGCCCCGGCGCTCGGCGCATAGAGCCACCATGCCGGGAAGCGCCAATTGCTTGGCAAACGCCGTCCGTGAGAACGCCCGGATGCCGGTAATGCCATGCCTCTTAATCAGGGTGCTATAAAGGGAGACCCACTCCTCCAGCAACGCCGATGGGTCCGCACAGATTTGAACCTCCACGTTGCGCAGCGCCTTGAGCGCGTGCTGGCGGTGATGTTTCGAGACAAAGATTTCCGGTGGCTTGCTGAGATCAGCCACGAAGTGTTCCTTGAAAAGGATGACGGTGGTGAAGCACTCGTCGAGCAGCGCTCGATCGTACCGGCCGAAGGGATCGGCGACGAGCGCGGCGCTCACCAGTTCGCCTTGCAGGTCATCCAGGTCCGCCCGCAGGCCCATCCAATCGCGACAGGCGAACAACGGATAGACCCCCATGGCGTCCCGCGCCGCCGTGCCGGGGATCGCACGTTCTAGGAGCCAGCCGCCGCAACGCCGCAACTCCCGCGGGGTGCCGAACTCCGCCAGGGACGCCGCATGGCCGGGGTGCATGTACCCGGTCCCCGCGTTCATCTCAGTGAGCTCGGAAGCGTCGACCGTCCATGGATTGTTTGTGTCTGCAATATGCGCCACTATACACCACTTCTGCCTCAGGTGAGGGGGGTGGAATTGTCTTGTCCAACTCTGGTTGGTTTGTCCGCGCCATCGCCGCCTAGATCGTCTGCACAAATGCCCATCAAGATCAAGTCCCGGAATTGCCCGCGCTTGTAGGCGTGTTGACGCAGCCGCCCCTCGACCACAAAACCGCACTTCTCGTAGACCCGCAGCGCCCGCGGGTTGTCCTCCAGGACCGTCAGGTAGACCCGGTGCAAGCCGAGGTCGCGGAAGGCGTGTCGCAGCATCAGACGCACCGCTTGCCGGCCGTGCCCTTTCGACTGGTGTTCCGTCTCGCCGATAAAGATGCCCAGGTAGCCGTGGCGGGAGACCCAGTCAATGTCGGTCAAGTTGATGTTCCCGATGTGCTGATCGCCTTCTCTCAGACAGATGGCCAGGTGGACTTCCGTCTGGGAGTACGCCGCCTTGGCATGAAGCCACTCTCCTTCGGCGGCGTGACTGACGTACCGGAAAGGGCTGACGAGCAGGTCATACAGCCTGGCGTCGTTATGCCACTTCCGTGTCCGGTCGAGATCCGATGGCTCCAGCGCTCTGAGATATACCTCTTCCATGATCTACACGCGTTTGCGATGGCACGGCCGCACCGTAATCCTCCCTCATGGACTCCGGGGCCACACCGAAATGCGTCTTCATCCGTTGGGTATAAGCGGCCATCTTGACCTGGCGCAGGGCCAGAATGCGAGCCCGGTACTCGCTCAAAGTGTCCAGGTCCACGTTATAGGGTCTGATGCAGAAGCGATTGAGGTTGACGTGGGAGTACCAGTCCGCTTCATGCAGATGATCACAGTCGATATCCGGCAGGAACAGCTTGTCCCGGCGGCATTGTTCAAACAGCTTCGTCCCCGGATAGGGCGTGGCCAGGGACAGCGTGATGTCGTCCGTATCCAAATCCTCGATCAGCCGGCAGGAGGCTTCCAGGCTCTCGACAGTGTCTTCCGGCATGCCCATGACGAAATCGGTCAGGAGGAAGATCTGGGGATAGCGGCGGATCGCGGCCACCACGCGGAAGATCTCGTCGTAATCGACGTCCTTATACATCACGTCGTTGCGGATGAAGTCGTCGCCGGTCTCTGCGGAGATGCAGGTGCGGATCAGCCCGGCCTGCGCCAGGGCATCGATCATCGCCGGTGCCGTGGCATTGATGGGCAGCCCGGTCGGCAGGTCGAGGAGGATGTCCAAGTGACGCCGGGCCAGCTCGTGGCAGATCGCGAGAACCCGATTCACGTCTTGGGCGAAATTGGCATCGAAAACGGCGAAGTATCGCACCCCCCGCTCTTCGTACAGCTTCTGCATCAGGTCCACCACGCGGCCAGCGCTCATGGGCCGATAGCCCTGTCCCATGCACTTGGCCACGGAACAGAAGTTGCACAGATTCGGGCACCCGCGGCTGGTGATGATCGGCACGCGCAGACTCAAATCGGCCCGAAAGGGATTATGCCAAGTGCGGGTGTCATGGCGGTAGTTGTCGAAATTCACCAGGTCATACGCCGGCCAGGGCAGCCGATCCATGTCGGCCAGGTACCGGGTCTTCGGCAGAACCGTAATGGCCCCGTCGCGGCCGCGATAGGCGAGGCCGTCCGGCCAGGCGGGTGGGCGCGTCCGCGTGCGGGCGTATTGCGCACAGGCATACGCCTGCTCCTCGCCTTCTCCCAGAACCACGAAGTCGATCTCCGGACAATTCTCGAGAATCTCCCGCGGAAACTGGGACACGTGAGCCCCACCGACGACCGTGAGGGCCTCGGGCAGGGCCCGGCGAATCTGTTGGCAGATGCGGCGGGCGCGCGGGAATTGCCCCGCCGCCATGACACTCACGCCGGCGAGCGTCGGTCGCAGGTCCTGCAAGAGATCCTCCAACGCCTCCGCCGCTTCCCCCGGGTCCCTGGTCTTATGGAAAACGTTGAGGTCCACACAATCTACCGCCTCGCCTTTCTCGCGCAGATAGGCGGCCAGGGACAGCAACCCGGGCGGCATCACGAAGAAGGGCGTCGTGGACACGTCCGCCAGAGGCAGATTGATGAGAAGAGTACTCGCCGTCATCCTTTCACTCCTTTGTTCTCTCTACGGTGCGGGATTATCTCTAATGAAACTCCCCTTCACGATAGGCGGGGAAGTAAGCCGTGTCAGCCCTGCCTTTGCTTACCACGATCCGGTCGTAGGCGGGACGGTTGAAGATGCGTCCACAGAAGTAGGCCGTGCGTGTGCCGGTGGACCATCCGCGTTTGAACCGGCTGAGCCCATCGGTGGCGTCGGCGGCCACCCCGGCGCCGCCGCCCAGATTGATCCACCGCAGCCCACCGTCCCGGAGATGCTCAGTCAAATGCCAGAACAAGGCGAACGAGGACCCCATGTCATAGCCGACGGGGCTGTGGGCCCCCAGATGGTAGTAGGCGATATTGCCTTGAAGGTAGCACAAGACCATGCCGACGGGTTGGTCCCGATGCAAGGCCCGGAAGACCGCGAGACCCGGCACTTCGAATTGCCGGGCGAACACGGTGCGCGAGAAGGCCAAGAGCCCGGTGATTCGATGCCGCTGGATCAGATGTCCGTACAACCTCACCCAGTCGTCCAGACACTGGATCGTGTCCGCGCACCGCTCCACCCGAAGCCGCGCGAGGGCCTTGCGCGCCTTGCGCTGATGATCCCGATGCACGTATTCCTCCATGGGACGTCCCAGATCGATGCAGAAGTGCTCCTTGAGCGCGACGACCTTGTCCGGGAAACACTGCCGCAGGTGGGCCTCGTCATAATCTCCGAACGGATCGGTGACCACGGACAAGCAGACCATATCGTGCGCCAGGTTCTCCAGGTCCGCGGGTAGTCGCGACCAATCGCGGCAGGCAAACAAGGGATAGCAACCCATCGCATCATGAAAGGGAACCGAGGGTATCGCCCGCTGCAACACCCACGCACCAGAGTGGGGCAAGGCGCGGGGAAGACCATACTCTGCCAAGGAGGCTGCGTAACGGGGGTGAAGATATCCCGTGACCGTCTCATGTGCCTCCATGATGGCGCCCTCCCCTAGTTACGGTTGGCCTTGCCGGGATCTTCTGGCGCGCCGGCGAAGCGCTTGCCTGCACCCCGCACGCGGAGCGGGCAAGCAGGGAAGCGCGGCGGGGCCCGGGTCTTCACCATCTGGTCGCCGGCGGCACCGCCCCAGAGGTGGCCAGCGGACCAGTTCGTCAGAATCCTTCGCGCGTTCCACGGTGCGTCAGGGCAAAGCGAATCGCGGCATCGAATCCCCGATATTGCTTCTCGTAACTGTTGAATTCCTCGAAGATGGCACGAGATTCTGCCCCCATCTGTTCGCGGAGAGATCGATCTTCCACCAGCTTCTGGAGCGCTTGTCGCAGAGCCGCGACGTCGCCGGGGGCCACCACGTAGCCATTGCGCCCCTCCTGCACCAGGTCGGGCACACAGCCCACTGCCTCCGTGGTAACCACGGGCAACGACATGCTCAAAGCCTCATTGACCACGAGTCCCCACCCTTCCCGCCGGCCTTTGCCGCTGCAGGGCAGAACGAAGATATCGGCCTGCTGATAGTACTTCCACGCCTCTTCGTTGGGAACCCAGCCGACAAACCGGACGTTGGGGATGTGCCAGTCGTCGCGCAATTGCTCGCAGTACTTTCGGAACGGTCCATCCCCCACGATGAGAAGATGGGCCTCCCTTCGCTGAGAGACCAGGCCGGCAAATGCCTGCAGCAGAATGTCGAGTCCCTTGAGTTTCAAAATCCGCGAGAAGTAGAGGAGATGGACGGGATGCTCCCCCGCTCGGGACGCCGGAGCCGCCTCGTTCAAACCCGCCACAGAGCGATGGTCGATCGTGGACTGGGGTGAGAGAAAGATTCTGTCCTCGGCCACCCCCAGCCCGCGGTGGTATTCCAGACAACGAGTCCCACTCACCACCACGGCGTCGACCCTCGCGGTCGCCCACTTCGCACGCCTCTGCCCATACCACTTCTTCCACCAGGGAGATACCAGCCATCGCTCGGAGCTACCCCACGATTCGCTCCACAGGACCACCGGAATTCTCCTGAACTTGCCGACCAGAATCGAAAGCAGGGTCTGGAGCGATCCGTTTACCGACGTGATGATAGCAGCCGGCCTATGTCGCAGCAGCGAGCGGACCAGGTCAACCACCCACCAGCGGGTGTGCTCTTTATTCAGTGTGGTACACTTCCACTCAGGCTTGGGCGACTGATGTGACAGCCAGTTACGCCCCTGAAGGAAGATGAAGGTCACGTCATAGTCCCGGTGCAGACGATCAAAGAGCTCCCGACGGTAGTGGGCATACGCGGGATGAATGAAGACAATCTTCAGGGATTCTGTCGCTGGCGTCAAGACGTCACCAGGTCCTTCTCGGCACCCGGGACGGGGGCACCGGGGCGAGACAGCAGGGCTGGGGAGGCCACCAAGGCGCCGCTGGCCGACGGGCGGTGTTCCTTACGGATGTGGTGTATGATATCGCACACCCGGTGGACATCAGCTTCCGCCAAATCCGGGTAGATGGGCAGAGTGAGGATGCATGACGCCACCCGTCGAGCCACCGTCAACGGGTCCTGGAGCGCCAGGTGACGATAGCAGGTGTAGTCGCAGATCAAGGGGTAGAAGTAGCGGCGGGTGTAGATGTTGTACGTCTTGAGTTGCTCATACAACTCGTCCCGGCTCCACGGAAACTCCCGGTTGTCGATCTCCACGGGCAGGTACGCGTGAGTGCTTTGGACGTCCTCGGGCAAGGGGGGAGGGAACCGGATTCCCGGGAGGTCGGACAGGCGCTCCCGGTAGATTTCTGCGATCCGCCGGCGCCGGGCGATCAACTCGTCGAGGCACCCGAGAATCATGCTGCCCATCAGGGCCTGGAATTCATTCATCTTGGCATTCGTGCCCGGCATCACCACTTCCACTTCGTTCTCGAAGCCGAAGTTCTTCAAGTAGTCCAGCTTCTTCTTCAAGCCGGAATCGCGGAACGTCAGCATCCCGCCTTCGATGGAGTGAAACGGTTTGGTGGCGTGAAAACTGAACATGTTCATGTCGCCGAAGTGGGCGATCGAGCGGCCGCCGACCTTGACGCCAAAAGCGTGCGCCGCATCATAGATCAGCTTCAGGTGGTGCCGGCGGGCGATATCGGCCAGGGCATGCACGCGGCAGGGATGGCCGTAAACGTGCACGGCGAGAATTGCGGTCGTCCACGGGGTGAGGGCCGCCTCCACCTTCTCGGGATCGAGCGTGTAGTACTGAGGCTCGATATCCACGAAGACCGGCCGGATCTTGTTCCAGAACAACGCGTGCGTGGTGGCCACAAAGGTGAAGGGTGTGGTAATGACCTCCCCCGAGATATCCATGCCCTGCAGCGCGAGCTGCAGGGCCAGCGTGCCGTTGTTGAAGAGGCAGATGTTGTCGGTTTCAAAGTAATGCGACAACTGCCGCACGAACCGCCGCACGATCGGTCCCTCGTTCGTGAGCCAACGACACTTCCAGATCTCCTTGAGTTCGTCGCAGAAGGCTTCCAGGGGCGGCAGATACGGTCGAGTCACATAGATCGCTTCTTCAAACGGCTTGATCATCTTGCCACCTCTCCCAAGCAGAACCGTGATTCGGCGTGGGGATCGGCGTTCCCCTTCTCCGGGCGGCGCCGATCTCCCTTGCGCGCAGACTCCGTCTTCGTCGGTTACACCGACGGCTGCGCCTCGCGGCACTCTCAGACAATCCCCTACCCTTCACCTAAAGAACCCGCGCCGGCCCCCTGCGGGGCGGGGAATGGGCGCGAGGAGGTACGTCTGGCTCTCTTTCGTGTCGCTTCAATCCCCCGGGCCGAGCGGATCCGCTCTGGCAGCTTCACGCTTCGGCCCCCAGCGGCGTGATCCGGCGATCTGCCGCCGTAGAGCTCACCTGCCCATCACTCCTTCACAAGTTCGCTGCTGTCCGCGTCCCGACGGTAATCGTAGTGACTGCAATATCCGTAATCGGCTCCCTTGAACTGCACGTCGTTGACGACCACGCCCAAGATGCGGGCGTCCACGCTGGCCAAGCGGTGGTGCGCCTGCAGGCTCAGCTTTCGGCTCGAGGCCTGGGCCCGGATCACCAGCACGGTGGCATCGCACCGGCTGGCCAGAATCTGTGCATCCGTAACCGCCAAAACTGCCGGCGAATCGACGATGACCCGGTCGTACTCATCGGCTAGTTGCTTCAGGACTTGGGCAAAGTCTTCGCTGTCGATGACCTCGGCGGGATTGGACACCGCCGGACCGCTGGCCAGAATATCGAGATTGCCGATCTTGGTAGGCGCGATGGCTTCTTCCAGGCTCATTCTGCCGGCCACAACCGAAGTCAACCCTTTCCCCTTGGGGTCCATATTGAACAAGATATGTTGTTCCGGGCGCCGCAGGTTTGCATCCACCACCACCACTCTCTGCCCGGCATGCGCCATCGTGATGGCCAAGTTGCCGACCACTGTGCTCTTGCCTTCCTTCGCCGCGGCAGAGGTGACCAGAATTGTCCAGGCCTTTCCCTTGGGGGCCCAGTGGAAGAGGGTCGTGCGCAAACCGCGGAACGCCTCCGCCTCGCGGGAACCCGGGCTGACGCGGACCTTCTGACCGCGGATCACCGCCGTCTGGTTGGGCGAGGTCATCGAGGGAATGACACCCAGAATGGGAAGCTCCAACAGATCCGAAATCTCCTCGGTAGAACGGAGCCGCTTGTCCTTCCATTCCTGATTCAGGGCCAGTCCCATGCCGAAGAACAGACCCAAGCACAATGCCAACCCCATCGTCTTGGGCAAGCGCGGTCGAGACGGCGACGTCGGCGTCTGCGCCGCTTCGACGATCTGCACGTCCAGACTTCCCACCTGGGGATCGACCCCGAGCACCCGGATGCGGTCATCCAGCGTGTTGCAGAAGGTCCTGGTTCGCTCGTAATCGCTCTGCAGAAGGTCGTATTGGCCCAGTTGGTTGCTGAGCGTGACGGCGTCCTGACGATGTTGCTCAAAGAGGGATTCCAACGCCTTTTGGCGCTCCTGGGCGGCTTGGAGTTCCTCCTCCGCCACGGCCAACTGCGTCTTGGCAAACTCCTTATCCAAGTCAAGGATCTGCTGCTTCAGTTGGCTGATCTCCGTCCCCAGAGCGACAATGGCGGGGGTATCGGGTTTCAGCCGGAGGAGGTAGTCGGCCCGCTCCCGCTCCAGCCGCTTGAGTTCGGCTTGCAGGCCGGCCACCTGGCCGGCGGCGGGGATATCACCGCCTCGGTTCCGCTGCGACACCGCATACTCGCGCAGCCGGGACGGACGGTCCATCAGCCTTTTGCATGTGTCGTAGAAGGCTTGGCTGTCGAGGGTGGCAATGTCCGCCTCGGTCAGAAGCAGACGCAGGTGTTCCAAAGAGCGCGCGATCACATTGGTGTCCCGGCCGGTTCCAAACACCAAGTCCTCGTTCTTCCGCTCGAAGTCCGTCAACGCCTGACGCTTATCGTTCAATTCCGTTTCCCGTTTGGTCCGCTCCTCGCCCAGAATGCGCACCGCTTCGGCCGACAGGCTGGTCTTGTGTTTGTTCTGCGCCTCCACGTAGGCCTCGACCACCGCACGAACAA
This sequence comes from Planctomycetota bacterium, assembly GCA_023481165.1. Taxonomy (GTDB): domain Bacteria; phylum Planctomycetota; class Phycisphaerae; order Sedimentisphaerales; family Anaerobacaceae; genus PLanc-01. Next base: position 17,856 of record JAMCWO010000303.1, read on the forward strand.
CCGCGGCGGCTTCCTCAGGAAAGGGAGAGGTGAACGAAACATTGATGATCTCGTCCTTCTTGCCCATCTCCACGTTCAGGCCTCGCCGCAACGCTCCTACGGAGTTGGCCGATTTGGCAGAGTCCGGGAGATCCGCGAGGGCGGGCGATTGCAGCGCCGCCGAGAGGATGCCGGTGGAGCGCAACACTTCCGCCTGCGTATTGAGATAGGAAGGCGGCCATCGGGTGACGACGCCGGGGACATTCCCCTGGAAAATGGGGGGGCCTATCTGTTCGACGTAGATTTTTGACGTGCTCGTATACAGGGGCGTGGCACGGGACTGGTAGATTCCACCCATCAGCAAGGCGAGAATAACCGGCAGCAGAACGATCCAGAGACGTCTCCAGAGAAATCCCTGGAGGTTCTCCAGGAGATCGTCGGTCGTGCCGGGTAAAGGAGCTATTTCCATCCGCTCGGCCACGCCGACGTTTGTCGCATCGTTGTTTCTCATCTGCTCACCACTCGATCAGTTTCTTTCCCAGAGGTCGCGGCCCGTAACATAGATGCCGGCGTTGATCCGGACCAGATCGCGGATCGCGGTATTCATGCGTGTGCGCGGGGTATCCTCGACGGCGACCACATCGCCGGGCCGGATCGGTGTGCCCAAAGCATCCGTGAACTTGTCGTTCTTGAGCAGACGGAATGGCGCGCGAGCCACCGAACCATCTTCGTTGAGTCGGTAGATCGTAACGTAATAGGGTCGGGCCACCGGATCCAGACCACCGGCAAAAGCAATCGCCTGCGTCAGGTTATAGTGCGCCCCGGGCGGATAGGGGAAGTTGCCCGGCTTCGTTACCAGGCCCAGGACGGAAAACAGGGGCATCTGCACCGGCTCGACCACCACCGAGTCTCCTTCGTCCAGGGCCACGTCCCGGTAAGGGATGTTGGTACTGGCCACGGGCAAGAGGATGGGTTTGGTCTCGCGACGCCCCAGCGCGGCGCTCCGTGCCGGCAGCGGTGCCGTCGCGGCGGTTGGCGCCGCGAGGGACGACGCCAAGCTTAGGCTCGGGCTCTCCGTCGCGAGATCGCACGGTTGGGGGCTCGTCCCCATCGGCCCTGTTTCGTCGGTGGGAGCCCTTGCCTCGGGCCGGTCATTCGCATCGCCAGCCACCGCCTGCGCGGCGTCCGGGAAAGTAGCGGCGGCGCTCTCCGCGGGGCGTTCCGAGCGCAGGACGCGCACGACCGCCGCGCCCGCATCGACCACCCCGCCCGCCTGGGTCAGCAGCGAGCTCAATGTCATCTGGTCCGCGTGGAGAGCGTAGACCCCCGGCGTTTTCACGGCCCCCGCCACGTAGACGTGCACCGTCTTGTACTCGGCCACCCGCACGAAGACCGACGGATGCGGGATGACGTAATCTTCATAGGCCGCGGTGATTCGCTCCTCGATCTCCGACAACGGCAGACCCACGACCTTCATCGGGCCGACCGCCGGCAAAGCGATCGTCCCATTGTCTCGGACCCGCAGGAGATACGGACTGACCACCTGGCTTGCCCTCTGCGTCGACTGGACCTCCGCGGCGGTGACCGCCTGCAGCAGAACCGGCATCGTGACTTCCAGGATATCGCCCGGCACGACACGATAAGGACCTGTCGCGATGATGGCCCTCTCGATGCGATCCATGTCCACCACCGGGGCGATCGAGCCGACTCGCTCGAAAACCACTTTCTCTTCCGGCGTAAGCTCATGGACCCGGTCGCCACACCCCACCACGCCCAGCGCCACCACCCAGGGGAGCAGGACTCCCAAAGTACACGGAACGTGGCGGGACCCACCCGGATCCTCGGACGTGAAACTCCCCGGTCTCGCCCTCCGGGCTTGACCACCGTTGTCTGCGCCCACTTCATATCCCTGCATGTCTTCCCCTCTCGAGACAGACGAATCCGCTTCCTTACTATATATCCGATGACCGACGCCTCGATACACACTTCGGCCACGCCTTACGTTCATGTCTGCATCGCCCTCGTATCATACGTCACGTCTTGTTCTTCCGTCTCCCCGGATGAGTCCATCCATCTGGATAAGTCATCCAAACCGCACACATTGCATTCTCCCGTCCGCCCCCGCATATGACTATCGGACGATTACTCATTTTGGACCACGTAATGGACTGCATTGCGGCTAGGGAGACGGCGCGATGTGGAAAGGAAAAAGCCTGTTTCGATGCCGTGTGAACACGCATCGATCCGCCCGAGGCCGCCGACGCGGGAATCCTACGGGGGACCGCCGAAGGAGGCGATGGGGCCGGAAACGGTCTGCCGGCGAGCAAGACAAATCTCGTGCCGGCCGCGACCGGGCGCCAGGAAAGGCATGAAAGTAGCGGGAACGAAGCGCTGCGCGAATGGATGGATCGCCGGGATGACGACGCCCACGGCGGCTCCAGCGACGATTCTTCTCGGGGGCCCCCAACGCGGAATTATGCGTTGGGGGCCCCGAGCCTGAATCTCCGTCCGTGGTAGCTACATGCGAGAGTCTATTCCCCCGACGTGCAGCCCGGATGCGCAGCAGCCCTCCGGTCTGGGGCGGGACCATGAACGGAATCCCGAGATGTCAGGGCGTTGTTCCGGATACGAGATAAAACGATCCGAGACGAGTTGTCTCAAATTGCAGCGCCGCCAGTCCGGACGCGGTCCGGATACTCCGAACGTTCACGACGCCGTCTTGCCGGAATGTGCCGGTGGCCGCGTCGAACCAACACACGCGTATCTCACCGCCGCCGACAGGAGCGTACGGAATTGTGACAGTAACTGGCTGCGTGAATCCCAGTCCGCCCGGTCCGAACGCTACCTGACTTACAGACTGCTCCGCCGACCACCGCGGATTCAAAATCCGCGCAGCGCGGATGACGGCGTCGACAGGGCAGGCCAGCGCCGGGATCGCAACGGAGACATCATCCACGCTCTTGATGCTCTCGGGCGAGGCTCCCACAAGGCCGCCCGCCGACGAGACGATCGGCCTCTCCGTCAGCGGTGCCGGATTCGCATGGGTGGCTCCGCAGTAGTAGAGTTGAGGGGCTGTGCCCGAAGTGGGGCTCCCCAACACGGCATTTTCCGTTGGAGACCCCTCGCCCACCCACACGACATAGGGGTAACCCCAGCGGTCAGCGCCGAGCACCGGTTCATGCGGGCCGCCGCTCCTGCCGTCGTCATCGATCGGCACGTTGGTCCGTAGCGAACCCGGGCTGACGTCAGCGAAGTACACCTCGACGGTGCCGCCGTAGGCAACATTCCGTGCATCTTCCCAACAGATGAAGACCCGGTCGGTCCCGTCCGCCCCGGCGGCCACGCGGAGAGCAGGCACCTGCTGGTCGGCGCCGGAGGTATCGTCGACGATGTTCGCGCCCGGGAGGGGGCTCATCGGCAAGCCTTCCGTGACAGCATAGAAGACATCCGGGTTGCCGTTCTTGTCCTCGACCCAAGCCAGGTGCAAGGTACGGCCGGACAACCCGACGGCCAGGACGGGATGCGATGGGTTGCTCTCGCTCTCTACCACCGGGATATTGGTCCACGGACCGGCATTCGAGGCAGCCCCATAAACGTTGGTCGAGCCGTTCCGTGCATCCGTCCACAGCACAAAGATCGTATCCTGGCCGTCCACCGCGATAGCAGGATCAGTCTGGTCCGCGGGATCGACGGTCACGCGCGAGAGGGTGGCCGTCTCGAACCGATTCGTCGAAGAGGCAACCCAGATGTCCTGGTTGCCCGCCGGCCCTTCCTGCCAAGCGACGGCGGCCAAGCTGCTGGACTGTCCGCGGGCCGCCACAACCGGATGGACCCGATTGACTACCGGGCGAACCGGAACGTTCATCGTACCGGCCAACGGTTTTGGTGCAGACCATGTCTGCCCGTCCGTCGACGTGGATACGTATATATCCCATACCCCGCTGGCATTTTCCTGCCAGACCACGTACAGTATCCCTGTGCCATCGATAGCAATGGACGGATGGCAGTGATCGCCGGCACCGTAACTCAGTTGCACCGTACCGTTGCACGGATTGCCATCGGGTTGCAGACGTGTCGCATAAATGTGCCGGCTTCCGGGAACTCCCGCGTGCCAGACGATCCACAAGTTGCCCTGACCGTCAGCAACGGTGGCCGGTCTGCCTTGGACCAGACCGGGCTGGTCCGTCGCGATGTTCCGGTCGACACCGAACGAGTACATCTCGGTGGCAAAAGAATATGTCCGCTCGGGCATCACATTCCCGGCCCGGTCCTGAGCGTGGACGGTCACCACTACCTTCTGGCTGTAACGGAAACCTCCCTGCTGTTGGTACGCATACGTGTACTGGGCCTCCGTCCCGGATCTGGTGCACACACCATAGGCCGTACGATAAGACGATACGTCCCCTGCGTAGACGAGATGGCCGTCCACCTGGATGGACACGGAAGCAGGGTCTACCCCTTGACCTTCATCGCAGACGCGGACAACCATCAAAGCGTCCGGCGCAGCCTGAATGGAATCAGGTGCCGGAGAGCAGTCGCCCAGTAACGGCGGCTGCTGGTCGACCGCGGAAGCAGCACCTGTAGGATGGAGGGCGGGTACCGTATCTATGTTCGTATTGGCGGATACAGCCTGATTGTCCAGCCTGTTCAAGCCCTTGCCAATGCCCCCGAAACGCTTGAAACGCGCCGTCACCGATTTGTTGCCGTTTATGACCAGCGTCGCCGGATTGGTCGTGCCGGTCAGGTCGCCCAACCAGTTGTTGAACCTGTAACCGGCATTCGGTATCGCCTGCAACGTGACCGTCTGGCCGGAAGCGTAGCGGGTCTGGTTCGGCGTCTTGGCCACCGCACCGTTCGTCGCGCTGGTCACGAGCGTATAGCTCGCCGCCGCGGCGGTGAAATTCGCTGTCACCGATTTGTTCGCGTTCATGACCAGCGTTGCCGGGTCGGTCGTGCCGGTCAGATCGCCCGACCAGCCGCTGAACGTGTAACCGGTATTCGGCACCGCCTGCAGCGTAACTGTCTGGCCGGAGGTGTAACTGGTCTGGTTCGGCGTTTTGCTCACCGTGCCGTTCACGGCACTGATGGTCAGCAAGTAGGTAACCGGAATGGCGGTGAAGTTCGCCGTCACCGATTTGTTCGCGTCCATCGTCAGCGTCGCCGGATTGGTCGTGCCGGCCAGATCGCCCGACCAGCCGCTGAACGCGTAGCCCGCATTCGGTACCGCCTGCAGCGTGACCGTCTGACCGGGCGTGTAGCTGGCTTGGTCCGGCGTCTTGGTCACGGTGCCATTCGTAGCACTGACCATAAGGACATACGCCGTAGCCGAACTCCTGCCGGCCTCATAGGCACCAATGTCCGGCGCTGAACCCTGGGGGACCGGATCCCCGTCGAAGTCGCGCGTGAGCCCTACGTTCGTGCCCGTATCGACGGTCGGCGAGTTGACAGTGCTGCAATGGAAGTCATACGCCGACGGATCCACGAAGTACGGATCAATCATCACCTGGGCGTTTGTGCCGGTCGTATCGGTCGCGGCCCCCTGCTGGAAGCCGTTGTAGGCGACGCTCGTCTGCGCAAGAGCCTGCTGGCCGGTCGTCTCATCGCGGAGGCCGATGTTTGTCGTAACCTGTGTCCAAAGGAGGTTGTTCTCGACCTTGTTCGTGCCGCTGTAGTGGCCGGCCACGGTGGACCTCCAGCGAATGGCCTCCCCGTTGCTGTAGAACGTGTTATTGTAGAGGTTGAGGTTTCGGGTCTGGGTCGTCACGCCGCTGAAGGCCGAGAAGGAGACACCGTTACCGTTGTTCCAGAGCAAGTTGTAATAGACTTGGACACCGTCGTTATCGTAGGTATTCGTCTCCAGACCCAAACCGAGTCCCGTACCCGCAGCACAGTCGTAAATCTTGTTGTACCGAATCTGCGTGCTCGAGACGCCGTCGAGATAGACGTTCAGGGAACCATTCCCATTCACCTGACAATTTTCGAAGCTGCCATTGGCCGCCCCGTGTTGGAGGCCCACGCCCCGGGCGTAGTTGCTGTAGACTTGGCAACCCCGCACGACGAAACCGTCGACCCCTTCGACCGTGAGCCCTTCCTGGTACGTAGCCGTGCCGAGTGCCCCTTCCTTGATGCCCGTGTTGTTGTGGTGAATCAGGCAACCCTCGATCGTCACATTCGACAACGCGACGCCGGGCGAGGTGGCCACGATGCCACCATCCACCGAGTTGTCCGCTTCGCAGTTCTGCACCGTCAAGCCCTGGCCCGAGGACGCAAGACAGATGCCGGCGCTGTAGGACTGAGTGACTTGGAGATCCTGGACCGTCACGTAGGAACGGTCCTGGATCTGAACCAGGCCGTCGCCGCGCATCGCGGGACGGACCGACGCCTCGATCCCGGGATTGACGTACAGACTGCCCGGATCGGACGGGGCATACACGTACAGCAGACCGGAGACCCAGCACCACTGCTGCGGCCCCGTCAGAGCGGCCTGGCTTGTCATCCTTGTGCCCCGCACCCCATCGAAGAAGACCTGATCGGGCTCGGCGCTCAGGGGAACCTGCCATTGATTGGTGCCTGCGCTAGTCCAACTCGGGAGCCAGACGGACCCCTTCAACAGGGGTCGGTTCCCGGTGTCGTAGGCCCCAACGGTGAGGGGTTTCTCAGCAGTACCACTCGCCGGAACGATCAACTGTTCGCGCCAGATGTGACCGCGATGAAGCAGGATTTGATCGCCCGGAACAAACCCGGTGTACGAGTTGACCTTGGCGAGGGATTTCCAGGCGGTCGCCGCGCTCTTGCCATCATTGTTGTCATTTCCAGCGCCGCGATCGACATAGTACACCCCCGGCTGGGCGACGACAAAGGCCGCCGTTACCGATTTATTCGCATTCATGACCAGCGTGGCCGGGTTGGTCGTGCCGGTCAGATCACCCGACCAGCCGCTGAACGTGTAACCGGCCTTCGGCGTCGCCTGCAAAGTGACCGTCTGGCCCAACGTGTAGCTGGTCTGGTCGGGCGTCTTGGCCACCGTGCCGTTCACGGCGCTGATTGCCAGGATATACGTGGTGGCAGTAGAAACGGCCGCAAAATTCGCCGTTACCGATTTGTTCGCGTTCATAACCAGCGTGGCCGGGTTGGTTGTGCCGGTCAGATCCCCGGACCAGCCGCCGAACGTGTAACCGATGTTCGGCGTCGCCTGCAAAGTGACCGTCTGGCCCGACGTGTAGCTGGTCTGGTTGGGCGTCTTGGCGACCGTGCCGTTCACGGCACTGATCGTGAGCGTGTAGGTAATCGGCACGGCGGTGAAGTTCGCCGTCACCGATTTATTGGAATTCATGACCAGCGTCGCCGGGTTGGTCGTGCCGGTCAGATCGCCCGACCAGCCGCTGAACGTATAACCGGTATTCGGCACGGCCTGTAGCGTGACCGTCTGGCCGGAGGTGTAGCTGGTCTGGTTCGGCGTCTTGGTCACGATGCCGTTCGTGGCACTGATTGTGAGCGTATAGGTAACCGGCACGGCGGTAAAGTTCGCCGTCACCGATTTATTCGCATTCATGACCAGCGTGGCCGGGTTGGTCGTGCCGGTCAGATCGCCCGACCAGCCGCTGAAGGTGTAACCGGTATTCGGCACAGCCTGCAATGTGACCGTCTGGCCGGAGGTGTAGCTGGTCTGGTTCGGCGTCTTGGTCACCGTGCCGTTCGTGGCACTGACCGTGAGAGTGTAGGTAGTGGAGCTCCCCTGGTATTCATAAGCGCCGATATCGGGGGCATTACCCGCGTACTTTCTATGATACACCTTCTTATTGGTCGCCCAAGTCATCGGACTTGCCAGCGTTATGGTGTTAGTGCTGTAGTTGATGCTCGCGACTTGCACCGAACCGGCGCCTTCGATGTAGATCGTATCGGCGACTGTATTCGGCACGAACCAGGGGGCACCTGCACCGGAGAAGAAGTAGCCCGCGTCGGCCACTACCAGACTGGTGCTGTTGGTCCCTGCGCCCACCGTGAGAGTCAGATGTTGCCCCTTGTCAATACACGGGGACGTAGCCTGCAACGTGAACTTATGATTCGTGGCATCGACAAACTGCGGGTCATACTGATAGTTGCCGTACCAGTCGTTCGGAAACTTCGACTCAATGTAGGCCAGCGTCCCTTCCCACACATAGGTAGCACTGTAGCCATACTTGATCCGGCTGGTCAAGGTTGGGCCGCTGTAGTAGGCCACACTGTTGTTGGTCCAGGCATTTACGCAATTCGGGTCTAACGTGATAGTGTAATAGATGTCGTGATTGTCATAAGCGGCCCCGGCTTCTGAGTAGGGCTGATGCACAAACATCAGGTTGCTCACAAAGACGTTGCCGGTCACGGCCGGGCTGGTAGCAGTATTGGCACTGAAGTGAAAGACGTTGTTGTAAAAGGTGTTGTGGTAGAACTTGTCATCGGTGGTGACTTCATGCCCCCCCAGAGATATGCCCGTGCCGCAGTTGTAGAAGACGTTCTCGCGCACGATGCCCTTGATGCCCCCGCCCCATTGGAGGCCCGGATGCCAGCACAGGGCCTTGGGGGCATCGACGGTGGACGGGTTCGTGGCGTGCTCCGTCCCCATGTCGCGGAAGATGTTGTTTTCTATGACGACGTACTTGGCGCTATTGGAGTAATCGTAGACGTTCAGTCCTGTGTGCCACGGGTTATCGAAGATGTTGTTCCGAATGACGGTATAGTCGCACCCGGCCCGCACCATGATGTCGCCATGCGAACCATAGCCGAACGTGTTGCCCTGAATCAGGTTGTGGGTGGAGTTGCCCGTCACAAGGATGAGGTCCTGCTGTCCCGCCTGGGAAGTCGGCGTCCATCCGTCCAGGCTGTTATTGAGCACCTGGTTGTAACAGGAGGCGTTCGAGAAGGACACGATGCCCGCCGCGTTCGCCGTCTGGATCGCCCAGAATGTCCCGTTCTTGACGATGCAGTAGTTGGTGTTGTCAAACCGGACCCACTGGTAGGTCGGATTGTGACCTCGAATCCCATCGACGGTGATGTAGCTGCGGCCCGTGAGCATGATACAGGTGTACACCCCGTCCACGGTGACTACTTCACCGGGGTAGTTCTTGTAGGTGATCGGATTGCTCGCTGTCCCGGAATTGGCCGGCGCGACGGCTTCGGTGTAGGTCCCCGCCCGGATATACACGGTGTCCCCGGCACGGAGCGCGGCATTGGCTTTACCGATCGTGGCCCACGCGGTCGATACGGAAGTGCCCGCCGCGGCATCGGTTCCCGCCGTCTTGTTGACGTAATACGTCGTTGCCTGTGCCTGACCGACGCAGAACACGCTGATCAGCACCGCGGTGGCGAGAAAGCCGGATCCCCGTGCCTTGCGTGCCCCACGACCGGATCCCCTGATTTCCCCCTGCAACGAATCGCTTCGGATGTTCCTTTTCGAGCTACTCATGAAGCCATCAACCAGACTGTTCACCATACAACATGCCCCTTGTTGCTACAGACACGATTCCCTCAATGCCATAGTATGGCACTTGCGCTACCGTTGTAGAACTCGGCCCGTCGGGTCGTGCCGTCCTACAACGACTTGGCAATAAGGCAGAGATTTCGGCGGGCAATGAAGCAAAGACCGTGCGGCATCAAACAACTACCCCCAGATGTTCACGGACCGATCCGAATGGCCACCCGTGAAGAAACTCAAACCGAAAGGTCTTCCGTAATCCACCGTCTTACTGACGGCCACTCCTGTTGGCGAGGAGCCCGGAGCCTTTGCCGATGTACTATCGGCAAGAAAACACCCGTCGCTGTAGAGATCCCCACATTGTTTTTCAGCATAAAATTCTGCGGGTGCCTGCGGTGGTGAAAACATCCCCCCTGCCGAAGCCACATCGGCATTTATCAGACGGCGATGGATCGGATGAAGAGGGCCTGGATGTCGCCGTGTTCGCCGACGCCGTTTCGTCTCGGACCGCGCAGAACCGGCAGATGACTTGGGGCCGGCTCGCCGCTGAGGGCGCCCACGTCAGCAGCACGGAAATGGCCTGTGCGAGCTGCTCAAGACCGCCAAACACCGGCACTTTCGCGAAATCGCCAAGCTGGTCAAATAAACGTGCTCATTCGCGCGGCAGCGGCACGATGAGCCGTCTTTTGCCGGTTACCTCCGTCGCGATTTCGTCCACACACTCCACCTTGACCGTCATGCTCTTCTCCACACAATTGAGAATCTCGTTCCTGATGTGTTCCCTCACGGCATCGCTCATCTCTCCAGTAGGGATAATTCGCGCTACCAGCGCATCGCGTGCGCTCTGGACCACCTGGAATTGCCGGACGTACCGGTCCAGGTACTCGAAGAGAACGGTAAAGGCGTGCACCGTGATGTCCTTGCCGGCCGGCGTGGTGATGATCTCCGACGGCCGACCGCCGAGGCTGCGCATGATGGGCAGATTGATCCCACACCCGCATTCGCCAGTGCACGGCTCGCCCAGGTCGCCGATTCTGTACCGGATGAAGGGAAACACGTAGTTGTTCAGATTGGTCACGACAATCTCGCCTACACTGCCCTCCTTGGCATACTTCGCCCCATCCAGGTGCTCGAAGTAGTAATTGTAGAGGTCCATGTGGTATCCACTGCGGCACCGGCACTCGAAGCCCATTCTCATACACTCGGAAGCACCGTAGTCCTGGTAGACCGGGCAGCCGAACACTTCCGAGATATAGCCTCTTTGCTGCTTCAGCATGCCTTCGGCGATCGCAATCACATACCGCATCGGCGGGGCGCAGCGGCGATCGGACAGGTACCGCGCCAGGGAAAAGACGGAAGAGGCATAGCCATAGATGGCGCGCAGCTTTCTGCGTTGGATGATCTCGGCAATCGCGCTGATATTGGCAGGCGTGATATCGTTCGTGCAGATGCCGATGTGCTCCGAAGCCAGGACCTCCTTCAGCGAGAGGCTTCCGCGGCGCGCGATGCCGGTGAGGTCAATCCGGTTCGGGGGCTCCACCTTCAGAACCAACTCGTTGATCTTCTCCCACGGAACAATGCCCATTGCCTCTTTGTTCAGAGCAAAGGCCGCCGAGGTGTTGGCGGCTTCCGTAACACCATCGAGATAGAACCGGAACGGCTGCCCGGTCGAGCCCGAGGTGTTGGAAGGGATCAAGTCCGCCTCCCGGAGGTGTCGCGCGAGGATCTTCCGGCAGTGCGTGCGATAGGTCTGCTTATCGGTGACGGGAAGCTGGAGCAGGTCCTCCGGGCGTTGGATGTCGGCGGGGGTCAGCTTGGCCGACGCGAAGTACTGTTGGTAGAAGTCTGTGTTCTCGTACGCGTACTGAAGCAATTCTTTCAGCCGCTGCCACTGGAGCCGGCGAATCTCGGTCAACGGCAGGGCGCGGACGCGCCTCTGCTCGCGACAACTCGCGTAGAAACGCCTGTTGAATAGTCTCCAATAGGTCTCCAGGAGCGGCCGCCGGATCTGCCGCAGCTGCCTCAGTCTTGTGCGATTTACACTCATGGGTAGTACCTCATGGTATGTATCTGTCAAACTCCGAGGGTCCCCCGTGCGCCAGGGGTTACCTCTGCTGCTTGCAGGACGAGCGTGGGAAGATCTCAGACAGGACTCGCTCAACCGTAGATCTCGAACTCGTAGAGGGAATAGCCGTACTTTGTGGCCCGGTGGATTCCCAGCATCCGCACATACCGGCCCGTCGCCGGGGCACTGAGCGTGATATCATCCACCCCCCCATCGCCCGTGGTCGTACTGTACACATCCGACCACGTGTACGTGTCGTCCGAGACCTGCAGCTGATAGCTGGAACCGTAAGCCGTCTCCCAGCGCAGCACGATCCGATTGATCGTGCAGAACGGCCCCCAAGTCCACGTAGATCCATTGATCATCCGAGTAGCTGCTCGACCAGCGGCTGGAGAGAATGCCGTCCGTTACATTCGAGGCCACGAGATTGCCGTGGGACGACGACGCAACCACCGTCTTGCCCAGGGCCAGGTTCTCCGACGTGCCGGAAGCCGTAACGGTTCCGGTAATGGTGAAGTTAAAGGGGTTCTCATCGCTGTCATTCGTG
>JAMCWO010000189.1 GCA_023481165.1 Planctomycetota bacterium
CCCGCTGTATTCGACTTGGGTGATATTGAAGAGGCTGCTGAACAGGCCGTGCCCATCGGGGAGCAACTGGAACTTCGCCTCCGGCAGAATCCGGTTGACCTCCCGCCGCACCGCCAGATCGAAGGTCCCCAGGCCCAGACCATTGTTGATCAGCAGGAAGCCGCCCCCTTGCAGGAACCGCTGCAACCCCGAGACCGCCCGCGGCGAAAACGAGAAGTCGTCCAGTCCGGTCAGGTAAAGAAACGCATAGCCCGATAGATCGTCTTTATCCGGATCGAGGACCACCCGCTTGAGGTTGACGCGGATCGTCGTATGGCTGCGAAGCTTGGTCAGCAGCGCCGTCGCCGCGCCGGGGTGTACGTTCCAGGAGCCTTCATGCTTCAGTTGGGCGAAGACGAATTCATCCGTCGGTGTTCTCTGGTCTGCCGTCCCGTAGATCTCCGGGCGGGCTTCAACGGCACCGGCCTGGGCGTATCCGATGATGTAAGCCGCGAGATTCAGGCCGATTTCGCCGGCGCTCTTGACGTCGTAATACGCCGCCTTCGGGAGTTGGGCCAGCCGCACGGTGTCGCGGTTCCAGCCGCAGCCCAGTCCATATTTCGAGAGCAGCACCCCCACGCGGCTGCCGACGTAGATGCCTTCCAGGATAGGCTGCGTCGATCCTGCGCGGCCGGGATATGAGGCGCGCGTGGCATCGATGAACATGTGGTAGAGGGGATGATCGGCCGGGACCACCCGCAGCCGGCACTCCGGGAACGCCTGCAAAAAGACCTGCTTGGCGGACTCATAGAAGAACGGCGAGCCGGCAATCGAATCGCAGATCACCATGCCGCCGTCGAGCACGTAGTTCCGCAGCGCCTGGATGTGCGTGTCGCTGAGCCGAAGGGTCCGGACCCCGCTGAAGAACAGGGCGGGCAGCTTCTTCGGGTCGAAATGAAAGTCGCTGAGGTTGACGTTGTTCCAGTGATACGATAGTCCCGTCTCGCGGGCCTTCTCGCAGAGTCGCTCCAGGTCCGTCGGGCACAGATTCCAGTCGGCGATCTGCATTGGGTCGCCGTTGCTGTCGGTGAAGGATGCAGATTCCCCCCAGATCACCTTGCCTACCAAGTCTTCCGGCTGGGGCGGCTTTTTGCGCTCGGTTCGTCGCAAGGGAGTCGCCGGAAGCGGCAGGGGGGGCAGCGCCTCGGCCGCGCTGATCTGCTTGGGAGGGGCCTTGGGCGGCGCCCGATTACCGAGGTAGACGAACCAGTCGTTCTCGCCGCCGGCCTGCGGCTGGGCCGCTCGTGCCTGGGCCAGAACCACCCCGGACGGTGGGGACGCTGTAAAGGCCGCCGGCAAAAGAACGATCCAGCAGAGTTTCGAGAGGCAGTTACGGGTCTTTGATTTCTCTGCCATCGATCCCATCTCCGGCCGGTGCCACCCGGCTACAGAAAATACTCCCTCCCAGCCCCGCGCACATCTCTATTATATTATTATACCCCATTCGCAAGTTCTCTTCAAGCTCGTTACTCACCCGGATATCGTCGGAATTCGGTGGCTACGCCGAAAATGGTTGCATCCGGGGCGATCCGAGGTACCATTTTGGATAGTAACGTGCATCCGTGAACATCCGTAGCATTGGAGGCAGGAGCCATGAGCATTTCCAAGCAAGCCCTGTGGGTTTCCGTCGCGTGCGCCCTGTTCGTTCTGGCCACGCCGAGGATGGGTTGGGCCAAGGCCCAGGCCTGGGAGGGACGGATCACGATCCCGACCTACGGCTGGTCGGACGATGTCAATCCCAAGTTCTGGGCCCTGGAAGACCAGGTCAAGCTCTCGACCACGGTCAAAGGGGCCATCGTGTACCCGTATTCCATGCAGGACCACCTGTCCCGGACGAAGGAGAACCGCACGTACAAGGCCTTGTTCCTGGAGAACGAGTACCTCAAGGTGACCTGCCTGCCGGAGTTGGGCGGGCGGCTGCACTCGGTTTGGGACAAGACCACGAATGAAGAGACGTTTCACGCCAACCATGTCATCAAGCCGAGCATGATCGCGATGCGCGGGGCCTTCATCAGCGGCGGCGTCGAGTGGAACGCCGGGCCGCAGGTGCATACCGTGACGATCATGTCGCCGGTCGATGCGCTCGTCGGGGCGAATCCGGATGGCTCGGCCTTTATCGAGGTCAGCAACCTGGAGCAGACCCTGCGGACCCGCTGGACCGTCCGCGTGACGCTGCATCCCGGCCGGGCCTATCTCGATGAGCAGATCCGCATCTTCAACCCGGTGGATGCTGTAAATCCTTACTACTTCTGGAATTGCACCGCGTTTCCGTGCCGGGAAGGCACCCGGTTCATCTATCCGATGACCCTGGGGACGGACCATAATGGTGTCCGGTTCTTCAACTGGCCTGTCCATGAGGGCCGGGACCTGTCCTGGCTGAAGAACTACCCGGAGGCTTCGTCGATCTTCTCGGTGGATTGCGTCTTCGACTTCTTCGGGGGCTATGATGTGGACGCCGACCGCGGTGTAGTGCAGGTGGCCGATCACTACGAGCTTAGCGGCAAGAAGGCCTGGACGTGGGGGACTTCGGACTTTGCCCTCGTCTGCCAGAAGAACCTGACGGACGACGATGGTCCTTACATCGAGATCCAGAGCGGGCCGCTGCCGACGCAATCCGATTACGGCATGCTCGTGCCGCGACAGCAGGTCTCGTGGCGCGAGTACTGGTATCCGGTGCACGGGTTGGGCGAGGGCTTCGAGTTCGCCACGAAGGACCTGGCGGCGCAGACGATTCGCGAAAACGGCGACTTGCAGGTACGCCTGCTGGCGACCGGCCGGTTCCCCCGCGCCACCTGCACTGTGTCGCGGGCTTCCAGCCCGCGATCCGAGGGCGGGACGCCCTCGACACAGCGCGGGCAGGATGCCCGCGACACGGGCCAGGTGTTGGTCACGAAGAAGCTGGACCTGTCGCCGAAGGCCCCGCAGATCGTCACTCTGTCGCCCGACCCGAAAGCTCCGGTGGATGTGACGGTTAAGACCGCCAAAGGCGAGATCCTGGCGGCCTTCACCACGCCGTTGCCGATTCCCAAGACGGACCCGCCGCACCGGCCCGACTATATGAACAAGCCCGATGGGCAACTGACGACCGAGGAGAAGTACCTCCGGGCCCTGAAGCACGATCTGGGCACCAATCGCAGGAAGGCCCGCGAGTATTACGAGAGGGCTCTGGCGGACGATGCCGGCTATGCACCGGCACTGCGGGGTTTGGCGGTGCTCGATACCGAGGCCGGGCTGTATGAAGCAGCCATCAAGCGCCTGGAGAAAGCGGTTCTGCGAGACCCCGGCGACGGTGTTGCCTGGTACTTCCTGGGCGTGAACTATCTTCGGACGCACAAGCCCCAGGAGGCGCTGCGCTGTGCCCGGGAGGCGACGCGGTGCACTGGGACCGGCGCGCTGGCTTTCGATCTGGCCGGCCGTGCTCACATGGTGCTGGGCGAGCGGCGTGCGGCCCTCAATGCCTTCCAGCAGGCCACGCGTCTAAATTTGCGAGACGACTTGGCCAGCGATCACTGGCTGCTGGCCCTGTATGCCTCGGGGGACACCGCTGCGGCGGCCCAGTACGCTCAGAAGGCCGTCTCCCAGGACCCGACGGACCTTGTGCCCCGAGCCCTGCTGGCGCTGCGCGGCGAGAAGGAAATGCAGGCTTTTGTGAAGGAGGCTCGGGGCTTCGTCGGCGAGGATGAGTTCGAGATGCTGGAGACGAGCCTGACCTTTGCCGAACTGGGCCTGGTGAAAGAGGCGGCTCGGCTGCTCTATGCCGTCTGCGTAGAGGCGGTGCCGCAGGCGCACCGCAGCCCGCTGCCGATGTACTATCTGGCCTGGTTCGCGGCGCAGCAGAAGGATGCGGCGACGGCCCAGGATTGGCTGCGTCGGGCGGCCGTGACGTACCGCGACTTCGTCTGGCCCTCGCGGCCCGAGGAGGTGGAGGTGCTCAAGTATGCGGTCCAGGAGAATCCCAACGATGCCTGTGCCCACCTGCACCTGGGCAACCTGTATGCCCATCTGGGGCGGACGACGGAGGCGGTGGACCACTGGCAGAAGGCGGCCGATCTGAACAAGGGGTTGAGCGTGGCGTACCGCAACCTTGGGCTCTATGCCTGGGGACCGGGCAACGATCTGGCCCAGGCCCAGCAGCTCTACCGCAAGGCGATCGACGCCCGGCCTGCGGACCAGACGCTCTACCGCGATCTGGCCGAGATCATCATGGCCCAGGGCCAGCGGCCGGAGGCGATCAAGCTGTTGGAGTCGATGCCCTCCGTGGGCCTGCGGCGTGCGGACATCCTCATCATGCTGGCCCAGGCCTACACGGATGAGCAGCGGTACGAGGAGACGATCAACCTGCTGGAGTCCACGCCGTACTTCGTCAACTGGGAAGGCCAGTCCATTACGTGGAACCTGTTCCACGGGGCGCACATGAAACGCGGGCAAAGCCGCATGGAGGCCAAGGACTTTGCCGGGGCCCTGAAGGACTTCGAGGCCGCGTTGACGTACCCGGAGAATATCGGAGTCGGAAGGTCGAATCGGCCGCAGGAGGCCGATGCTCAATACTGGCGCGGCAAGGCCCTGGAGGCGCTCGGCCGTATAGATGAAGCGAAAGCCGCCTGGAAAGAAGGGGCCGCGGGTTCGGGAGGCGGCCGCGGAGAACAGGGCAAGTACCGACAGCTTTGCCAAGAAGCGTTGAAAGAGTAAATCCGAATTCGAGCTTCGTGCTTTCTTCGTGATGACTTCCCGTGAACGGTTGATGGCGACGTTGCGCGGCGAGCCGGTGGATCGGCCCGCCGTCAACTTCTACGAGATCGGCGGATTCGATGTGGACCCGTCCGATCCCGATGAGTTCAACGTGTACCATGACCCCTCGTGGCGGCCGCTGTTGGAGCTGGCGGAGGAGCGCACCGACCTGATCCGGATGCGCAGCGCCGTAAGGTCCCGCTCCTGGGACCCGCAGACGGCGGTCGTAGGGTGGGCTGTGCCCACCAATTCCGATTCCGATGAGCACCCGCAGTCGATGGTGGGCACAGCCCACCCTACGACTACGACCACCGATCTCATGCAAGTACGTCGCTACCAGGAGGACCGCTGGCACTGCACCCGCGTGGCGCTGCGCATCGGCGAACGAACCTTGTCCTCGACCACCCGCCGCAATCCCGAGGTGGACACGATCTGGACGACGGAGCATCTGCTCAAGAACGTGGACGACCTGAAAACCTATCTGGAACTGCCCGAGGCGTTCTTTGCCGAAGAGATCGACGTGGCCAGGCTCCATGACGACGATGCCAAGGTCGGCGATCGTGGGATCGTTATGGTGGACACGGAAGACCCCATCTGTGCGGCGGCGTCATTGTTTCGCATGGAGGACTTCCTGACTGTCGCCTTGACGGAATCGGTATTATTTCACCGGCTTCTGGAGAAGCTCGCGCGTCCTCTGTATGCGCGGACCGAACGCGTGGCGCAGGCCTTTCCCGGCCACCTCTGGCGGATCTACGGCCCGGAATATGCGGCGGAGCCGTTTCTGCCGCCGCGGCTGTTCCAAGAGTACGTGGTTCGCTACACGGAGCCGCTGGTCAAGACGATCCGGAAGCACGGTGGTTTCGCCCGCGTTCACTGTCACGGCCGGCTCAACGGTATTCTGGACCTTGTTTGTCAGATGGGCGCCGACGCGACGGATCCGATCGAGCCGCCGCCGCACGGCGACGTCAGCCTCGACTACGTGCGCCGCCGGTATGGCGACAGACTGGTCCTCTTCGGCAATATCGAGTGGTCGGATATCGAGTCGATGGAAGCGGCGGCCTTCGAGCGACTCGTCCGACAGACGCTGGCAGACGGCATGCAGGGTCAGGGCCGGGGCTTTGTCCTGATGCCTTCCTCTGCTCCCAACGGCCGACGGATCACGCCGCGGATATTGCAGAACTATGAAGCAATGGTGCGTCTGACGGAGAGCTTCGGCGCTAACGAAACCGGGTGCCATGCCTACGCCTCGTAGGCATGCTCCATCGAATCAAACATGTCTACGCGAGCGTAGACATGGCACCCGTCGTGTGGGCGAGTCGCGCCCCACGTTTATCATGGTGTGGCGTCGAACACGAAGACCTCGAAGGGCTTAAGCTCGAAGGTGTGCTCCTCGCCCGCCGACAGCATCAGCGTGGGCATCGTGGCGTCGTCCTTCCAGGGGCTTTTCAGCGAGTACCGCTGGGCGGCTCCTTCCGGCAGCTCGAAGGCTTTGCCGATGTCGATCGTGATCGTGCCGGATGTGTCTTTCGGATTGCGGAAGGCGAGAATGCCTTTGCGTTGGGACCAGGAGGCCCAGCCGTAGACCTCGCCTTTCGCCGGGTCGCCGCCGACCCAGTGGGTGTCCACGAGCACATCGGCGTTGTGGCGGGACCAGATGGCGGCCTCCGCGAGTACGTCCCAGGTCTTGGCATCCAACCGCGATGGCGTGAGGTACAGTTCCTGGCAGTTCGTGCCGCTGGCGAAGAAGCTACGGATGTCTTCGACCAGACGATCCGTGTCTCTGGGTAGACCATGATTGGCGAACATGACACCCTGGGTCATCAGCGAGTTGATCGGGTACAGCGGCGCCCGGCGTACGACGTTCTGGTAGGTCTGGGCGTCGCGGTAGGTGACCTGTTGCTGTCGCTGCGAGCCCCAGCCGCACTTGCCCCAATCGCTGCCGGACCGCCAGGTCGAATCCGCATACCACAGCCAATAGGGCGAGGACCACGTACCGGTCGTGACATTGAGGAAGAGGTCGGGTTTGGCCGCGCGCAGATCGCCGATCAAGCGCAGCAGGGCTTCCACGTCCGCCGCGAAGGCCGCCGGAGCGCCGGTCGGCGCACCGCCGGAACTGATCCCGTCGAATTTGAAGTAGTTGAGGTGGTAGTCCCGGACCATTCCCAAGCAGGCGTCGCGGAACCGGGCGTAGTACTTCGGGCCGGCCATCGAAAAGCCGTTCTTGTTCGTCTCGAAGCCCTCTTTCAGGCCGTACTTCATCCGCTCCTCCTTGGCCTTGCCATACCCGCCCCAAGGCGACAGCCACGCCCCTACACCCGCGTGGTACCGCGCAGCCGCCTGTTGCAGGGTGGTGAAGCCGTGGGGGAATCCTTCGTGGAACCGCCACAGGGAAGCCGGATCGTCCCAGCCATCGTCGGGAACGAAGGAGTCCATCACGACCTTGCGCTTCTCGATCAGTTCCTGGCCGAACAGGTCGATCACTTTCAGCGCATCCGGCTCCAGTATCTTGCCGAGCCCGTAGCCGAGGTCGTACCAACTGTTGTAGTGGAGAAAGGGCCGATAGGGCTGGGCCCGCTCCCGCTCGACATAATACAGGAACGCCCGCCGAAGCTGGCCCGCTGGAGCGACACCTATGACCGAACTGTAGGTCACTTCCTCGCCCACCTTCAACGGCGTGCTGCGCGGCAAGCTGCACTCGGACCCTGCTTTGTAGGACGTTCGAACCTTGGATAATGGCTGCTCGAAAGCGAGAAAGAACCTGTCGTCGACGGTAATCGGGGAGCCGTCCAGTGTGCCGGCGCGTCCTCCCTTCCGCTCCAGCACAAGGGCAATCTCGCGGAGGTCCACAGCAGCTTTCTTGGCTGCGAGAGATACGTACTGGCGAATGTAATTCGAGCCGTCGCGCAGCTCGACGCGCCACCGAACGGTGAGATGGTCATCTGCTGTGGCCAGGACCATGCTGACTTGTTTACCGCCGTTTCGCGTTCCGAGACGCTGGGCCGTGGGATCCGGCCGCAAGTTATCGAGATCCGGACCATGTACGATCTTGAGATCGGATGCTCGCAGTATTTGCCCGTCTCCCAAAAGCAGTTGAAAACACTCTGTCTGGTCTGGCAGGAGAAAGCCGCGCGGGTGCTCAACGAACGCACGTACGAGTCTTCCTTGGGCCACGCTCCATACGCACCTAATGGCGTTATTGCCCAGACTGATCGTATTGTGTTCCACCGGAGCTTTCGCCTCTCCCGGCGCCGGGCCGGGATATTCGACCGAACCTTTCGCCTTCATGACGCCTACTCCCAACAATCCGATCCAGATCGTCGAACAGACGAGAGCATGCCTGTTGCTTCGTTGTGCCACCGTTCGGTCCTTTCCGTTCGTAGGGTGGGCTGTGCCCACCAGCTTGCCAGCCGTCGGCTCTATCCGTTGAAATGGTGGGCACAGCCCACCCTACAAAGCTCGCTCCACGAGCCTGTTCAGCGATTCCTCCTGTCCGAGGATGGACCGCACCAGCTTCATCTGGGTGCGGGTGCGGTCGAGGTTGTGGTCGTCGCGGTGGACCTTGTAATAGACGTCGCCCGCGAGGTAGTCCGTCAGGAACCGGATCATCTGTTCGAACGTGATGAGCAGGCCGCCGAAGACCAGATGCTGCCTTTCGGCCGGCGTCAGGAAAGGACCTGCCCCCTCGATGAAGCCCTGCGCCAGGGCCTCAAACAACTGTGGATCGACCGCGACTTTCGACAGGTCCCGCTCATCCTCTGCCGCCGGACAGGTGGCCGTGCGGACGAGATCGCCGAAATCGTAGACGGACAGGCCGGGCATTACCGTGTCGAGATCGATCACACAGACGCCTTCGCTCGTGCCCGTGTCGAACATGACGTTGTTGATCTTGGCGTCGTTGTGGGCGATGCGGACGGGAATCTCGCTACGTTTCACCAGGTCGTACAAGACGTGGCAGATTGCCGCGTTCGCGAACACGAACTCAATCTCGGCCTTGGTGTCCTTAGCACGGTTGGCTGCATCCGCCTTGACCACTTCCCGAAAGCGCTCGAACCTGCGCGGCGTGTTGTGAAAGCCGGGGATCGTCTCGTACAAGGGCGGCCCGGGCAGGTCCACCAGCATACTCTGAAACCAGCCGAACATCCGCGCCGCCTCGCGGGCCAGCGCCGCGGATTGGAGCGAGTCGTAGGTGACCGCGTTCTCGATAAAGTTGTACATCCGCCAGACGTTCCCGGCGGCGTCCTGGTAATACGCGTTGCCGTCCTTCGTTGCCACCACAGCCAGTTGGCGCGACGCCGACCCTGGCGCGGCTGTTTCCATCTTCGTTCGGATATGCCCGGTAATACGCGCGACGTTCGCCATCACCTCCACCGGCTTCGTGAAGACAATCTGGTTGATGCGTTGGAGCACGTAACGGTTGCTGCCGGTGGCGACGAGAAACGTATCGTTGATGTGTCCGACCGGGACGGCCGCGATGTCTGTGGGTTCGCCCCGCGTGCGAAACTGCCTGGCAAGGAAGGGGAAATCGTGTGCCATCAGCGATCCCAGAGCCTTTCCGGATACATGCCTTGGTCGATCAACCGGCGCATGGAAGCGGCCGCGAGGGCCTTGTCCGCGCGGTACGTGACTCCAAACCACGGCTCCTCGGTGCGCAGGACCTTCACGGTAGCTGTTCCGGCGGTCACCAGTTCGTCGACAACGAAGGGGATGTACAGCTCCGCGTCTTTCTCGCGGCCGTGCTCGGTGAGAAACTCGGCGAACTGCGACTCGATATGGGCGAAGATCGAAGGCTGGAATCCCCAAAGATTCATCGATACGATCTCGTTCCCCGTCAGGGCGTGCGGCGTCCCATCAGGATCGAAGTACCGGATGCCGTCCGCGGTCTTCTCGATCTTCTTGCGTTCGACCACCCGCTGGAGAAACATGTGTTCATCGCACTCGGTCACGCCGCGGGCGACGGTCCCGTGTTCGCTCAAGGTGTTCTGGAGCGTGTAGCCTGCCATCGCGTAGTCATTCGGCCCGCGGGAGCCGTTCAGGAAACCGGCCAGCGCCGCCAGCGAGTGGCGTCCGTAGTAATCGTCCGCATTGACCACGGCGAAAGGCTCGTGAATCCACTCGCGGCTCACCAGGATGGCGTGGCCGGTGCCCCAGGGCTTCTCGCGGTCGGGCGGCAAGGGAAAACCGTCGAGGCCGGCGTCCAACTCCTGGTAGGCATACGCCGCCTCGACGAAACCGTCGAACTTGCGGCTGACCTTCTCCCGGAACGCCTCTTCGAAATAGTGCCGGATCACAAACACCACTTTGCCGAATCCGGCCCGGATCCCGTCGTAAATGGAGTAATCGATAATGGTCTGGCCGTAGGGGCCGATCGCGTCGATCTGTTTGAGTCCGCCGTAGCGCGTCCCCAAACCCGCGGCCAGGACCAATAGCGTTGGTTTCATGCAAATCCTCTGGTTGGTAGTGTGCCCGTAAGGGCATCGTGGCATGGGCGAGACGCCCATGCTACTGAAAACGCCTTACGGCGTCACTACGAACGGTCCAGTTGTTCCTTGTACTTGGCCCATAGGGTCTTTGCCACCTGGATGCTGTCACCCTGCGGCTGCGCCGGGTAGGCTTCCCGCTGGTCCGACCAATCGGCCATCCAACGGCGGAGTTTACTCTGGAACTCTTTTTCCTCGAACAGCCTGTTGCTGTCGAGCGACGCACTCAACTCGTGCAGGAACAGTTCCCATCGCTGCAGGTAGTACCCGCCGACCATGCCCGACCATTCCTTGCGGGCATAGTCGTCGAGTGACGAGGTTTGACCCCACATGGTCAGGACGCGGCGGGCGTTCCATTCGAAACGGGACCGTTCCGTGTCCGTCGCTCCCCAGCGTTTGGCGTCCTCCAACCAGCGGCCCAGCAGGAACTCCGCGCGGGTCGCGAGCAGTCTATCCATATCGCGGATCAGATCGACGAATTGTTCCGAGGCACGGCGGCAGGCGGAGGCGTCCTTTGCCTGCCGGGCTTGGACGATCGCGCTGTGCAGGCCGGCGGCGCGGTTGGACAGCACCTGCCGGGCCACATTGACCAGGTCGAAACGGAAGGTGTCGATCTCACCCAGTGCGCCGGCCGCGGCGAGCAGCGCTTCCCAGGCCCCGGCCAGTTTGGTGTTGTCGTACGGGGCCTGGGGAGCGGTCTGGACGTGCGGCACCTGGTCGATAACCGAGCGCGTGTAATGGGCGCCGTCGTAGACGGTCCCCAGGAGAATCTGCCAGGCTCTGCGCGCGTCCTCATTGGCCCGGCCATAGCGCGACAGCACGTAATCATCGAGCCACTTTGCCACCTCAACCGGCTGATCCCGCCAGGCCATCTCGAACATCAGGTCGTACACGACAGGATTGTAGCCCAGTCCCTCGTTGACGAAGCCCAGACCGACGAGCTTGCCGGATTGCGGCCGGCGGCGCAGAGCCGGCAGGTCCTGGGCGATCTTGTTCAGGGCGCCGCTGAGGTGGACCGTGTTGCCGAAGTTCTGGAGGTTGCACCAGAGCCAGGGCTTGCCGTAGAAGGCTTCCGTCTTGATCCACCCGGGGTTCTCCTCGCACATCAGGTCGAGCACGAGCATGCGATCATCGGGCACGGCCCCGAACAGCGCCCGGCCCTGGGGCGGTTTCCAGAAGTCCGGATTGTTCGTGAAGATCCAGCCCTGCAGGACCCAGATGGCCTCGGCGTCGCTGGCGGTCATGCCCGCATAGATCGCGCGGGCCAAATCCGCCAGGTACTTCGGATCGTCGCTGGGCGGACGCATCTCGATGAAGGTGTCGGCGGCGTAGAGGTGATCTGTGCCGAAACGCTTGGCCTGCTCCTCCAGGTAAATGCGTGCAACCTTCGCGAATAGGGGGTCAAGTGGATCGAGCAGAGTGGTCTCCCACTCGATCCAGCGAATGTGGTGGACTTTCGCTTCGGGAGACTTCTGCGAGAGTGCCGCCGGCACATGGCCGGTGAAGCCCTGCAGAACAGGCGTCATGCCCAGCTCGCGCTCGCGGGCGAGGATCTTCTTCGCCAACTCCTCGTGCCGGTCGATCCAGCTTTGGGGCAGCGGCCCACCCCAGCCGTCCAGGCATCCCATCCATTGAAAGGGCAGATAGGGCGGTCCGGCGAGAAACTCGCGGATCTGTTCCTCGGTCAGGCCCAGCCGGTGGCAGACCGCCTGCCACACGGCTTCTTGGCCCGTCACTGCCAGCGGCATGTTGACGCCGTGCAATGCCATCCAATCGATCAGCCGCTCCCATTGGCCCCAGTCCCACCAGGGCAGCGAATACCCGAAGCAGCAGTAGTTCAGGAAGTAGCGATCCTTGGCCCAGCAGACCTGCTGCACCTTTGACGGAACCTGCGGCAGTGGACTTGGCAGATTCAGTTGGCTGCCGCACAAGGAGATGTCAGATCGGCAGTAGTGCTTGAGATACCAGTTCAGGCCCATCGCCATCGAGGTCGCCGTGTTGCCCCGCAGGACGACCTTGTCGCCAGGACTCTCGATCTCAAAGACATCCCGGCCCGACGCCGGAGAAATCGTCTCAAAAGTGAAGCGATCCGCCTGCTGCGGCAGCAACCGCTGGAGTAACGCCCGCGCGGCCGCCGGCGCGTTTGAGTCCCTGCGCCCGGACCGCGATGCGGGTCCGTTGTCCAGGGGGCGGTAGTTCACGCCCAACGCCTTGAGGCGGGCGAGATGACTGTTCAAGCGCGCCAGGAACTGGCCCCAGTTGCGGCTTTCGCGCGGCGACCAGACCACTTCCGCCATCGCGGCGGCGCGCGGGTAGGTCATGTAGAAGCGGTGCTTCTGATTGCTGATGTACTCGCCCCATAGTTGCGCCTGCCCGCCGAGCACGTGCCTGGCCTGGTCCGCGTTGAGGGCCGCCGGAATCGGTTCGTACTGGTACACCTTCTCCAACGGAAGATCGCCGCCAATGGCTTTGGGCTCGGTCGTGGACGGGCCCTGATAGTAATCGAAATAGGTGTGCGAGGTCGGGGCCATGACCACATCATGTCCGGCCCGGGCGGCGGTGATACCTCCCGCCTCGCCCCGCCAGCTCATCACGGCCGCTCCCGGCGCCAGGCCGCCCTGGAGGATCTCGTCCCAGCCGATCAGCCGCCGGCCGTGCGCGGTCAGGAACGTGTCCATCTGCCTGATGAACCAGCTATGAAGCTCGGACTCGTCCTTGAGCTTCATTTCGCGGATCAGCCTCTGCATCTCCTCGCATTTCTTCCAGTGCTCGATATTGGCTTCATCGCCGCCGATGTGGATGTACTTGCTCGGAAACAGGTCCATCACTTCCGTCAGTACATCCTGCATGAACGTGACCGTCTGGGGCCGCGGCGCCAGGACTCCCTCGTGGGCGGTCCACCGTTTTTCCGTCGGCAGGGCGTTCAGCCGCGCGGGGTAGAGGCCGATCTGTGGGTAGGAGACGATCGCCGCGCCGGTGTGCGCCGGCATCTCGATCTCCGGCACGATGGTGATGTATCGCTCGGCGGCGTAGCGTACCAGATGGCGGATGTCCTCCTGGGTGTAGAACCCCCCCGGCCGGTGGTTCTCCATCTTGTTCCCCTGGACGATGGTCGTGAAGTCCATCCACGCGCCGGTCTGGGTCAGTTGCGGGTACTTCTTGATCTCGATCCGCCAGCCCTGGTCATCGGTGAAGTGCACCTGGAGGTGGTTGAACTTGTGCAGGGCCATCGTGTCGAGGTATTGCTCAACGTCCGCCACGGGGATGAAGTGCCGCGCTGGATCGATCAGCAGGCCGCGCCACGCGAAGCGCGGATGATCCGTGATGCGCACGCAGGGCACCGTCCCCGGAACCCCCTCGACCTTCTGCTTGCTGAAGATGGCGGCCGGCAGCAGTTGTCGCAGCGTCTGGATGCCGTAGAACAGCCCGGCCGGGGCAGCGGCACGAATCATGACGGCGGTCGTCGTTGCCTCCAACTCATATCCTTCTTCGCCGAGCCCGTCGCGCAGGGAGGGCTCGATCTTCAACTGGATACTGTCCTGCGCCGGTGGCGAGTTCTGGACCAGCCTCAGTCGATGGCCCAGCGCCGGTGCCAGTACCTCGACGAGCTTGGCGGCCTCATTCGCGGCAGGTCCCTGCGCCACTACGCACGTGGACGATGTGATGAGAAAAGAGCCGTCCTGCTGCTCGAGGGAGACGGGCAAAGGGATGATACTTAGGGTCTGGCCTGCTGCGACCGCCACCCACAGGCCTAGACCCACCAGGGCCACCAATGTACGAGCGAATATTCTGCGTCGGAGCTTAGTCATGGTCACCTCCTTTGAGTTGCCTCCCTGAAGCTTCGCCCTGATCCTCCCCGCGCCACTACGGACGTCGCAGGATGTCCACTAGTTCCCCCCTGGCCACCGGGCGGTTCAGTCTGCCGTTGGCCGACTTGGGCGACCCACCGCCCTTGCCGCCGACGGTGCTTTGAATCTTCTTGAGCAGACCGCCGGCGTCGAGCGTTCGCGAGCTGATCGCGATATTCGTGTCGCTGACGACCACGCCGGCGCCGGCCGTCGCTTCCCCGATCATGCCGGCCAAAACGGCGGCCAGCTCCCGCGGCAACTCGCCGACATAGACACCGACCGGCGACGATCCCGCCGTGACCATCTCGGCGGACTTCACGAGGTCGCCCAGCCGCAGCGACCAGATTCGTTCCACTTCTTTGCCGAGCTCTTTGGCTCGCTCCAAACTCTTTTGGAAGGTCGCGGGCAAATCGCAGGTGGCGCAGCCCGCCATCTTTCGCAGTTCCCGCAAAATGGCCGTCTCCGCTTGGGATCGTTCCAGGGCCCTCGCTCCGGCGAGGAACGATGCCCGCGTTCCCTGCTTTTTCGTTTCCAGGTCGAAGATGCGGATGACGCCGATTTGGCCGGTGGACGGGACGTGCGCGCCGCAGCAGGCGGACTTATCGAAGGCGCCGATTCGCACCACCCGGATCACGTCCGCTTCAATCTGCCCGAACCGGCTCCGCGCCTGGGCGTCTGTATCGTTGAATGTCGTCTCGACAGGGATATCCAGGGTGACCACGTCCAGGGCCCGCCGCTCGATCTGCTCCGCCACCTCCCATTCGACCTTCTGGTCGAAGTCCACGGTGCCGCTTTCCAGACCGATGTGCACGCCCACCGTTTCCAGGCTGAATTGCGCGGCGGCAATTCCCGACAGGATATGCTGGGCCGTATGCTGCGTCGCCGTATAGAGCCTGCGCTCCTTATCAACCCGGGCGACGTATCTGCCGTTCGCGAGCGGCCGGTCCAGCGTGTGGACGATCTTGCCGTCCACGACTTGAATGTCTTTGATGAGCGCTTCCCCGATCGCGCCTCGATCCGCCGGCTGCCCGCCCTCCTCGGGATGAAAGAGGATCGGGTCGATTGTGACTTGATTCGGCCCGACCGTCACCACCTCCACTTCGGT
This sequence comes from Planctomycetota bacterium, assembly GCA_023481165.1. Classification (GTDB taxonomy): domain Bacteria; phylum Planctomycetota; class Phycisphaerae; order Sedimentisphaerales; family Anaerobacaceae; genus PLanc-01. The sequence goes on from JAMCWO010000189.1 coordinate 15,198, forward strand.
TTCCAACACATCCGGCTGCGTCCAGTACAATCTCTTCATGGCCGAAATTCTACCGTCTCGTTCACTGGCGGGCAACGACGTCCATGCGTTATACGGGCCGTCGGTAAGCGAACTCAGCAGACACAGGTTGCATATAGAGAGTGGATGTGGTATAAGCCCTGTCGTTTACTATTCGCAATCTGCGCTTTATGATCTGGCAGACGCTGTTGGCGTAGCTGGGAATCATGAATCGTAAATCATCAATCATAAATCGTGTAGGAAGGCGTTATGGAAGTAGCGGAATTGAAGACGATGATCGGCGAACTGGGGGCCCGGGTGGAGAACATCCGGGACTGGCTTTGACTTGCCGACGAAGAGAAAGCAACTGGAAGAATTGGGCAACAAGATGTCCCGGCCGGGCTTCTGGGATAACCAGGAAAAGGCCCAGAGCGTGGTCGGCCAATTGAGCGCGCTCAAGGCCCTGGTCGAGCCGGTGGAGGAGATGCAGCGCGAGGTCAAGGACCTGGCGGAGCTCTATGAACTGGCGGCCGACGAAGGCGATGCCGATGAGCTGACGCAACTGGAGGCCGATATCAAGGTCCTGGAGCGGCGCTGCGAGCAGGTGGAACTGCAGGGGCTGCTGTCGCGCCCGGAGGATATGCGCAATTGCTTCTTCGGGATCCACGCCGGGGCGGGCGGGACCGAAAGCTGCGACTGGGCGAGCATGCTGCTGCGGATGTACACCCGTTATTTCGACGCGAACAAATACAAGTATGAGGAGGTGGACATCACGCCGGGCGAAGAGGCGGGCATCCGCTCCATCCAGTTGCGAGTGATCGGGCCGTTTGCCTTCGGCAAGCTCTCCTGCGAGACGGGCGTGCACCGGCTCGTGCGGATCAGCCCGTTCGACGCCCAGAAACGCCGGCACACGAGCTTTGCCGCCGTCGACGTGCTCCCGGAACTGCCCGAAACGGATCTGACCTTGAAAGAGAGCGATTGCGAGATCGAGTTCTTCCGCCGTTCCTCCGGAGCGGGCGGGCAGAACGTCAACAAGGTCTCCACGGCCGTCCGCATCCGGCACATCCCCACGGGGATCATGGTCGAGTGCGTCAACGAGCGCAGCCAGGTGCAGAACAAGAGAATGGGCCTGGCGATCCTGCAATCGAAGATCGAGCGGATGGAGCAGGAGAAACGCGACAAGGAGATGAACAAGCTCTACGGCGACAAAGGCGAGATCGCCTGGGGCAACCAGATCCGCAGCTACGTGCTCCAACCCTATCAGATGGTCAAGGATCATCGCACCGACTACCAGACCGGCAATGTCGATGCCGTCCTCGACGGCGAGCTGGAGCCGTTCATCGAAAGCTGTCTGCGGCAACGCGCCAAGAAACGAATGAAAGAGTAATCAGCGGCAAAGCAGAAAATGAAGCAGATCATCGGCGTCAAGGTCAAGACGCGAAAAGTTGAGTTTGCGCAGTGCCGGACGGACGTGCTCGTGGTGGGGCGGTTTTCCGACGGCGGGCCGGACGAGGTGATTGGGGCCCTCGATAAGAAACTCGGCGGCGGCATCGACCGGCTGGCCACCCTGGGCGATTTCACGGGCAAGCCCAAAACGCACGCTCTCCTGTATAGCGATGGCAAAATCGCGGCGCAGCGCGTGCTGCTCCTGGGCTTGGGCGAGCGGAAGAAGGCCACATTGGACACGCTTCGCCGGGCGGCGGCTGCGGCGGCGAGCCGGGCCGTCGATCTGAAGGTCCAGCGCATCGCGCTGGCCTTGCACCGCGCGTTCGGCGACGGCCTCCCGGCGGCCGCTATGGGCCGGGCGATGGCCGAGGGCGCGTACCTGGGCAGTTATCGCTATGACGAGTACGTGTCGGAAAACGGCAACGGCCGGCTGGGCTCGCTGGAGGTCGAGATCGTGGACTCTGAGCCGACGCGGGTCCAAAGCCTGGCTCCGGGCGTCTCGGCCGGTATTATTGTCGGGCAGGCCCAGAGCTACGCGCGGACCATGGCCAACCGGCCGGCCAATGTCATCGACCCGCCGGCTTTGGCGCAGGCGGCGTGCGACTTGGCCCGCACCCTCCCATCGGTACGCTGCACCATCTTTGACGAGAAGCAACTCCGGGCAAAGGGAATGGGCGGCCTTCTGGCGGTCGGGTCCGGCAGTCAGAGCAGGCCCAGACTGATCCTCCTGAAATACACCCCCACCCGCAAACCGTCCCAGGAAGTGCCGACGGTGGCCCTGGTGGGCAAGGCCATCACGTTCGACTCGGGCGGCATCAGCATCAAGCCCGCGCAGGACATGGACCAGATGAAGTTCGACAAGACCGGCGGGATCGCGGTGCTGGCGACGATCCGGGCCCTGGCTGAACTGAAGCTGCCGGTGAACGTGCTGGGCCTGATCCCGGCGGCGGAGAATCTGCCGAGCGGCTCGAGCTACCGCCCCGGCGACATCATCACGACCTACAGCGGCAAGACCGTGGAGATCCTCAACACGGACGCGGAGGGCCGGATGATCCTATGCGATGCGCTCGCCTACGCCGCCGAGCAGAAATGCGAGGTGATCATCGACATCGCCACGCTGACCGGCGCGTGCATGGTGGCGCTGGGCGCGTACAAGGCCGGGCTGATGAGCAACGACGACGATTTGGTCGCCCGGCTCCAGCAGGCGGCCCAGGAGAGCGGCGAGAGCGTCTGGCGGCTGCCGACCGGCGAGGAATATGCCGAGGAGATGAAGAGCAAGATTGCGGACCTCAAGAATGCGGGCAGCCGCTGGGGTGGGGCTTGCACCGCGGCCTCCTTCCTGCAGCAGTTCATCGGCACGGCGAAATGGGCCCACCTGGACATCGCCGGGATGGACGTGTTCCTCAAGCCGACGGAATACGGCTGTGTGGGCGGGACGGGCTTCGGGGTCCGGCTGCTGACGACCTATTTGATGAATTTGGTGGAACGAAAATGAGACGACGGCCCCTGCGGCCGGACGTTCGACATCGTTCCCAACGAGCGGACCGTATGGCCGAAGAACGCAAAACGATCGACGTAGAACGCATTCGCAAGGCGGTGCAGGAGATCCTGCTGGCCGTCGGCGAGGATATCCATCGGGAAGGACTGCGGCAGACGCCGGACCGGGTGGCCCGGATGTACACCGAGCTGCTCGGCGGCACGCTCGAAGACCCGCACCTCCATTTGCAGAGCGTCTTCACCGAGAAATATGATGAGATCGTGCTGCTGCGGGACATCCCGTTCTACAGCATCTGCGAGCACCACCTGCTGCCGTTCATCGGCCGGGCGCACGTGGCGTACCTGCCCACCGGCAAGGTCCTGGGCGTCAGCAAGCTGGCGCGGATCGTGGACAACTTCGCCCATCGGCTCCAGGCCCAGGAGCGTTTGACCGGGCAGATCGCCGACTTCCTCATGCAGAACCTGCGGCCGCTGGGAGTGGCGGTGGTCCTGCAGGCCTCGCATAGCTGCATGACGATTCGCGGTATCCGCAAGCCCGGCTCCATGATGGTCACCTCGGCCCTGCGCGGCAGCTTCAAGAAGGACGCCCGCACCCGCGCCGAAGTGCTGCACCTGATGCACAACGATAACTCGTAGACGGGAATCCTCCGGTGGTGCGGTTAGGACGACAGGTTCGATTCTCGATCAATCCCTTTCTCGACCGCCATAGTCCGGGATTCAATTCCTATGCCTCCAAGCCGGCCGCCGAGGGGCTGAGCCTCTTTCTGGAGCTGGCCGTCGAGCTGGAGGGAGCGCCGCAGCCCCAGACGGGTCTGCTGGTGAATGTCAGCGAGATCGATCAGGTCGTGCGCCGCTGCGCCGTGCCGGTCTTTGCCGAGCGGATCGCCGAGCACCTGCGCTGCGGCGAGCCCATCGGCCTGCCCCGGATCGCGTCCCTGCTCGACGCCGCCCGCGCGCCCCTGCAGGACAAGTTCGGGCCCGCCCGCCTGGCGCGCTTGACTTTGAAACTGGACCCTTTCAGGAAACTGGCGATGGATACGAAAGAGCCGGGTGTACTGTACTTCAGCGAGAAATTCGAGTTCGCCGCCACGCACAAGCTGTGGAATGACCGCTTTTCCGAGCCGCAGAACCGCCAGGCCTTCGGCAAATGCGCCAACCCCACCGGCCACGGACATAACTACCTCGTGGAGGTCACGGTTCGGACGCCCGCCGGGGGACCCGCCCTGGAGATCGGGCAATTTGAGCATGTGGTGGACGCGCAGTTGATGCAGTTGGTGGATCACAAGAACCTCAATCTCGACGTGGCCGCCTTTCGGGAGAAGGTGCCGACGGTCGAGAACATCGCCGTCTTTACCTGGGAACATCTGGCCGGCAAGTTCGGCGCCGCCCAACTGCACTGCGTCACCGTCTGGGAATCCGACCGGACCTATTGCACCTATTGCGGCCCCGGCGCGTCCTCGTAGAGTGGGCAGTGCCCACCATGTGTGGTCGGGTCTATCCCCTGGAAATTGGTGGGCACAGCCCACTCTGCGGATCGGTTTGCCGCGTTCGTTTCACAGCCATATGGACGCGAGGCCGAGATAGAACAGCAGGGTGAAAATGTCCGTCAAGGCGAGGGTGACGGGGCCGGCGGCGATTTTGGGGTCCAGCCGCAGGGCGTGCAGGAGCGTCGGAACGCTCAAGCCCGTAAGGCATGCAGAACAGAGCGACAGCAGGATGCTCACGCCGATGACCAGCGCCGGGGCCGACTCCCGGCGCCACCACAGGGTAATGAGGGCCACCGCGCCGCCGCAGGCGAGGCCGAGCAGCAGGGCGGTGCTCAATTCCCGTCGAAGCGTTGCGAGATACCAATCCAGTTTCGGCCGGCTCGTCCGCAGCGCCTGGAGCGTCACGGTCATTGACTGGCTGCTGACACTATCGCCCAGTCCCAGAATCAGCGTGAGAAAGAACGCCAGTACGATGCTTTGCGCCAGGGTGGTCTCGAAGACGCTGGCCAGCAGGGCACAGCACAGGCCGCTGGTGATCGTGGCAAGGAGCCAGGGGAACCGGTAACGGAAGACCTTCGCGGGGGAGGCATCCCGCACCTGGGACAGGCGAAACCCGATGGTCGCGAACACTTCGGCCGCCTTCTGCCGCTCGGCGCTGTCGAAGACCTCGCCCGTGAGCATGCTGACATCGACGACGCCCACGACACGCCGCTGCTCGTCCACGACCGGGATGGCGAGAAACTTGTGCCGGACGAAGAACTCGCAGGCCTCGAGGACGCTGGCCGTGTCCGGAATCGTGGCGACCTGGCGCACCATGATATCCGAAAGCGCCTGCTCCAGTCCGGCGGTGAGCAGCCGGCGCGTGGGGACCACACCCACCAGACGCTCCTGTTCATCGATCAGGTAGAAATAGACGATCGTATCGCCGAGGTCGCTGCGGCGGATGATGGTGAGCGCTTGCTGGACGATCAGGTCCTTATGCAGAACGACAAAGTCCGTGCGGGCGATGGCCGTCACCGGCTGCTGCAAGTATGTCTTGTTGGAAACCATGGCGACCATAGTCCGGGGGTCGCGGTTGACGTGTCTCGTTTGTACTGTGCCCGTAAGAGCATACAGAGAAAGAAACGCCTTACGGCGTCACTACAAACGGCAACGAGCCGCGCAACCGACCGGCGATTTTCTAAAACGGCACATTGGGGCCTATCGGCATTCGCGAGAATCCCACCGCAAAAAAAGTGCCGGCTCCTTGAAGAAACGCCCCCTTCGAGTAGTCTATACCTACAGCAGAAGACCTCCGGGCGAGTCCGGGGGCTGCGGGAGCCGGCCATTGGAAAGTGCCTGCGGACAGTCCGTACCGCTTTGCGGCCCCGACATCCGCTCGAAGGATGATTTCGAGGCCTTCGTGAAGCAGCACATGAAAGCTGCCTATCTGACCGCGTTGGGTCTGGTCGGCAACCGCGAGGATGCTCTGGAGTTGTCGCAGGAGGCGTTTTTTCGGGCCTACCAGCACTATGACCAGCTTCATGCCCAGGGCAAGTTCTTCGCCTGGTTCTACCAGATCCTGCGGAATCTGTGCTTCAGCCACCTGCGGAAGCGCCGGGTCCGCCGGGTCCGTGAAAGCCTGACTGTAGAGGACGCAGGACAGAGGACAGAGGACGGCGGCACCGGCGATGACCCTGGTGATACAGGCGCGCAGTTCGATCCGGAGGTGGTCGCGGAGAGAAACGAGTCCAAGGACCGCCTCTGGCGCGCGATCGGTCAGCTCGATGAGAAACATCGCGAGGTGATCATTCTGCGGCACTTCCAGAACTTGTCCTACGACGAAATGGCGAAGCTGCTGTTCTGTAATCGGGGGACGGTCACCAGCCGGCTGTTCTACACCCGCCAACGGCTCAAAGAAATACTGGAAGGGGACCCCAGACCGCCTGTATCAGGTTGGGGAACCCGGCAAGACAGTGGTGCCTCAGATGACGCTCGTGTCGAGGGCGTCCCGCCCTCGGAGCGCGGGCAGGATGCCCGCGACACGGCCATTCGGGAGCCACGGAAAGGAGGTCAGATGCCATGACCTGCCAGGACCACAAAGACCTCATGATGGCGTACTTGGATGAGGAATTGAACGAGGAGCAACGGCGCGCCTTGGAGGAGCACCTGGCGTCCTGTCCGGAATGTGCGAAGGACCTGGCCGAGTTCCAGAAGCTCAAGGAAGTCACGGATAGTGTGGCCTTTGTCGAGCCGGAGGACCGGATGTGGGACGAGTACTGGAGCGGCGTCTACAACCGGATCGAGCGGGGCACCGGCTGGATCCTGTTCTCGATGGCCGCGATCGCGCTGCTGGCCTATGGGGGTTTTGAGTTGATCGAGGGGATCATCGAGGACCGGACCGTGGGGGTGTTGGCGAAGGTCGGCCTGCTGGCCCTGCTGGGCGGCCTGGCGATCCTGTTTGTCTCCGTGACGCGGGAGAGGGTATACTTCTGGAGCAGGGACCGATACAAAGACGTCAGGAGATAGACCATGCTGCTGGCAACGACCGATACGATACCCGGAAAAACGATCACGCAGTGCCTCGGCCTGGTGCGGGGCAACACGATCCGCGGCCGGCACGTGGGCAAAGACATCGTGGCGGCCCTGCGGAACCTCGTGGGCGGCGAGATCACCGAATATACGAAGCTGCTGGGGGAGTCGCGGGAACAGGCGCTGGACCGGATGGTCGAGGAGGCAAAAAAACTGGGAGCCAATGCCATAGTGGGGGTACGGTTCTCGACTTCCGAGGTAGCGACCCACGCCGCCGAGATTCTCGCCTACGGCACGGCGGTGGTCGTGGAGTAGAATCCCGGACCTATTCAGGAGGGATGCTCGTGAAGACCATGCGAACAAGCCGTCTGATCGTAACCATGCTTTGTCCCCTGCTGGCGGTCGTGCCGGCACAGGCTGGATCGGGCGATGCGAAAGGCCCCTCTCTCGCAGGCGCGTGGTTGGGAACGGTGCAATTGTCGCCCACGACGTCAGTGCGAATCGCGTTCGATATCCAGGCCAAGCCGGATGGTTCCTTGTCCGGCACGTTCCTCAGTCTGGACCAGAACGGCCCTCCTGCGGCTCTCAGCCGGATCGGTCTGGTGCGGGGATGGGTCACGATGGAAGTGAGCAGCGCGGGAATCCGCTTTGAGGGGATGCTGAACGCGGAAGGCTCCGCCATCACCGGGCACCTGACGCAGAAGGGTGTGTCCCTGGAATTGGTGATGAAGCGGGTCCCGGCGCTGCGGCCGCAGGAACCGGCGCGGCCCTATCCGTACCTTGAGGAGGAAGTGGCGTACCAGAATACCCGGGATGCCGTCACGCTGGCCGGCACCCTGACCCTGCCGCCCGCCGGAGGGCCCTTTCCCGCCGTCCTTCTAATCACCGGCTCGGGCCAGGAGGACCGCAATGAAACCGTCTACGGGCATCGGCCGTTCCTCGTTCTGGCGGACTACCTGACCCGGCGGGGCCTCGCCGTGCTGCGCGTGGACGACCGGGGCGTGGGCGGCTCGACGGGCGACTTTTCTCAGGCGTCGAGCGAGGACTTTGCCCGGGATGTGCTGGCGGGAGTCGGGTATCTCGCGGGCCGCAAGGAGATCGACCCCCAGCGCATCGGCCTGATCGGGCATAGTGAAGGCGGGATCATCGCTCCCTTGGCAGCCGTCGATGCGAACGACGTGGCGTTTGTCGTCCTGATGGCCGGCCCGGGCGTACCCGGCGACCTGATCATCGAAGGGCAAATCGCGGGTCTCCTGAAAGCCCAAGGGGCAAGCCAGGCGGCGATCGACGCGACGCTCGGGGCCCAGAGACGCCTGGTCGAAGTCGTCAAGACCGAAACAGATCCCAATATGGCGCGAGAGAAGCTGCGCAACCTTGGTTATACGGAGGCCCAGATTCAGACGGCGACCTCCGCGTGGTTTCGCTTCTTCGTCACTCATGATCCGCAGGAGACACTGCGGCAGGTCAAATGCCCCGTCCTGGCGCTCAATGGCACGCTCGATACGCAGGTGTCAGCCCGGGTGAACTTGCCGGCCATCGAGCAGGGCCTGCGCGAAGGAGGCAACACGCATTTTGTGGTCAAGGAGTTACCGGGTCTGAACCACCTCTTCCAGATGGCCCAAACCGGCAACATCGACGAGTACGCCCAGATCGAAGAGACGATCGCACCGCTGGCCCTGGAGACCATCGCCCAGTGGATCGAGGCCCAGACGAAGCAGAAATGATGGGGATTCGGAAACCTTCGTGCCTGGTATTGACTCCGTCATCCCTTCGAGGCTCAGGGCAGGCTCTGAGGCGAAGCCGAAGAGCCTGTCCTGAGCCTGCGGAAGGAATCTGGCCACCGCCTGGGGAGTCTCCTTTGTTCGTAGCTCCAATCCTTCCCTGCGCTGCGCTCCGTTCGGAGCTTGCCCTGAGCGCAGCGCAGGGATGACCAACGGGCGCAACCTCTCCTTTCTACCGTCGCGGCGTCGGCGGCACATCGAACTGCATCGGCTCCAGCCGGGGATTCAGGGCGTGGATGATCGCCAGGTTCACCAGGTAGGCGGTGGCGGCAATGCCGAACAAAGCGGTGTAGCTGCCCGTCCACTGAAGGACGTACCCGATCAGTTTGGCGCTGACCATGCCGCCGATCGCGCCCGCCGTGCCGCCAATGCCCACGACCGAGCTGACTGCCTGCCGCGGCGCCGTGTCGGACACCAGCGTGTAGAGATTGGCCGAGAAGCCCTGGTGGGCGGAGGCGGCCAGGCCGACCAGCAAGGTGGCCGTCCAGAGGCCGGACACCCGCGAAGCCATGAAGACCGGCACCACACACAGCGCGCAGAGCAGCATCGTCGTCTTGCGGGCGGCGTTGACACTCCAGCCGCGTTGGAGAAGCCAGGAGGAGAGCCAGCCGCCGCCGACGCTGCCCACATCCGTCATCAGGTAGATGACCACCAGGGGCGGTCCCAGGTGCAGCAGGTCCAATCTATATTGCTTGTTCAGAAAATCCGGGACCCAGTACAGGTAGAACCACCAGATCGGCGCGCAGAGGAACATGCCTACCGCGATGGCCCACGTCTGGCGATACCGCAGCAGCGCCAGCCAGGGAATTTTGACGACAGGGTCCGGCGGGTCGCTGCGAATGTGGGCCAGTTCCGCCGGCGACAGGTGCGGATGCGCTTCGGGGTCCCGGTAGTGCAGCCCCCAAGCGGCCAACCAGGCAAAACCCAGCACGCCCGTCATCAGGAACGCCATGGGCCAACCGAACGCGATCGTCAGCCCAGGCACCAGCAGCGCTGCGATCAGAATGCCGACGTTCGTGCCCGCGTTGAAGATGCCGGTGGCCAGGGCCCGTTCCTTCCTGGGAAACCAGATACTGACCGCCTTGACCGCCGCCGGGAAATTGCCCCCTTCTGCGCATCCCAGAGCGAAGCGTGCCGCACTGAAGCCCAGTACCGTCATGGGCATCACCAAGAGCCAGTTTCCGGCAACGTACCCCATGGGTGCTGCCCAGTCACCCACTTTGGCCTCGGGCGGGATCCATCGGGTCAGGGCATGGGCCATCGCCGCCAGGCTCCAGAGCAAGACCGCCAGAAAGTATCCGCGCCTTACTCCGATGCGATCGATGAGCCGCCCGGCCCCTCCGTAGCCAATGGCATACGCGACCTGAAACGCGAAAACGATGTTGCTGTAGTCGATCTCGTTCCAGCCAAGCTGCTGGGCTAGATCCGGCTTGAGAATGCCGATCACCTGGCGGTCGATGTAGTTGAGCGTGGTCGCAAAGAATAGCAGGGCACAGATGCCCCAACGGGACCAGCCGATCGATACAGCACTTGTCTGTCCAAGGGCTCGCGCATCCGGCACGGAGGAATCTCCTGTAGTGGCACGGGCATTCCTTCGACGTCGCTCAGGGCGTGCTTTGCCCGTGATCCCGGAGTTCATGGGCGCTGGCGCCCATGCTACTTAGGCTTGGCATTGTCGCGTCCCGGCGCGGACCCGTCAAGGATGGCCTTGACTGCGGGCCCTGGCTCTGCTAAAAGAAAGACCGGTCGGCGGGCTCAGCGGAAAGGTCGCTTCGGCCACTGCCGGCGTGGACAGACGGAAGCAGCGGAATTCGTTGTCCTGATGAAGGGAATCAGAACATGGCAGAAGTACATGGAACCCCCGAGACGCCCCAGAACCCCGAGCACGACACCGACCGGCCGCAAGGCCCGACGGATGTGCCGCCTGTCGTCGATCGATTCGGCCCCCTGGGCCGGGAGGCCGATCCGAAAGCCCGCACCTGGGCCATGCTCTGCCATCTGGCGGGTTTTGCGGGTGTGCTGCCCATCGTGCCTCTCATTGGCTGCCTGCTCGGACCGCTGATTGTATGGCTCCTCAAGAAGAATGAATTTCCGTTCGTCGATGAGCAGGGCAAGGAGGTCGTGAATTTTCAGATCACCATGTTGATCTACCTGGCGATCGGCGCGCTTCTCATCCCGTTATGCGGTATTGGAGTTCCCGTGATGATCGCCGTCGGCGTCGTGGATGCGATCTTCCTGATCATCGCCGCCATCAAAGCCAACGATGGCTATCATTATCGTTATCCCTACCCGCTGATCATCCACTTCATCAAGTAGATGCTGCGTTTCGCGCTCAAGCTGCGGCTGAGCCTTCGTCCATCAAGGGCTGCTCCGCAGGGCATGGATACAAACCGCATCCTTGATTGTTGGCGGGGACAACCCCATAATGGTGACGTGATCTGGACACCAGTTGGAGCCGCTCTATGATTGTCCAAGCGTTCACCCGTCGTGGTTTTCTCAAGACCCTCGGTTGCGGCGCCGTCGCGTTTGCCGTTGCCGGCGGTGGGGACCTGACCCGATCCTCCGAGCGCAGGCCGCCGAACATCGTGTTCATCCTGGCGGACGATCTCGGGTACGGCGATCCGACTTGCTACAATGAGCAGTCGAAGATCCCGACCCCCAAGATGGACCGGTTCGCCCAGGAGGGTATTCGCTTCACAGATGCCCATACGGGGTCGGCGGTGTGCACGCCGACGCGGTACGGCCTCCAGACCGGCCGATACTGCTGGCGGTCGTCGCTCAAAAGGGGCGTCCTGGGCGGCTATAGCGAGCCGCTGATCGAGACCGACCGCCTGACCATCGCCGCACTGCTCAAGAGACATGGCTACCACACGGGCTGCGCGGGCAAATGGCACCTGGGCCTGGGCTGGGTCGCCAAAGACCCGGCCGAAAAGCCCAAGGAAGGCAACGTCGATTGGCGTAAGCCGGTGACGTATGGGCCCCGGTCGGTGGGGTACGACTACAGCTACATCATCCCGGCGTCACTCGATATGGACCCGTATTGCTGGCTGGAGAACGGCCGCACCGTGGAGCCGGCGACCGCGCACACGCCCGGCAGCAAGCGGCGCTGGGACGGTGGCGGCGGATTCTGGCGCGCGGGGCCGATCGCGCCGTCGTTCGACTTCTACCAGGTCCTGCCGACCGTCACGGCCAAATCGGTGGACTTCATCCAGCGCCAGACGGCGGACCGGCCTTTCTTCTTCTACGCCGCCCTCACGGCGCCGCACACGCCCTGGATGCCGACGAACGAGTTCCGCGGCAAGACGAAGGTGGACTGGTACGGCGATTTCGTCACCGAAGTGGACTGGGCCCTGGGGCAGATCCTCAAGGCGGTGGACGACGCGGGCTTTGGGGACAACACGCTGGTGATCTTCACCTCGGACAACGGCTCGCACTGGCCGGTCGCCCAGATCAAGCAGTTCGGCCATCGCGCGAACGGGCCGTGGCGCGGGCAGAAATCCGATATTCACGAGGGCGGCCACCGCGTGCCCTTTATCTGCCGCTGGCCCGGCCGGATCAAGCCCGGCACCCAGAGCCGCCAGACGATCTGCCTGACCGACATGCTGGCCACATGCGCCGCCATCGTCGGGGACTCGTTGCCGGCCGGCGCGGGTCAGGACAGCTACAATATTCTGCCGGCCCTGCTGAATCCGGGCCTGGAGAATCCGATTCGCGAGGCCACCGTGCACCATTCGGGCAACGGCGTGTTTGCGATCCGCCAGGGCCCGTGGAAGCTGATCGAGGGCCTCGGCTCCGGCGGCTTCACCGCCCCAGCGCAGGTCAAGCCCAAGCCGGGTGGGCCGCAGGGCCAGCTCTACAACCTCCAGGATGACCCGGGCGAGCAGAAAAACCTCTGGCTCCAAGAGCCCGAGATCGTCGAGCGACTCGCGGCGTTGCTCGAACGCTACAAGCAACAAGGGTACAGCCGACCGATATGAAACAAACGTTTGCGGAGCTGCAGGGTGCGTACTACGCACCTCTTCGCGCCGCGGTGGAATGGTACGTGATACGCACCCTGGGTCTCTGCTATACCCCAAATAGCAACGGGGTGGCACGGCCACCCGAAGAACGAGAGGAGATGAGTTGATATGGCCGAGTCAAAGTGGACGCGTCGGGATTTCTTGAAGGCGATGGGATTCGGGGCGGCGACATTGACCCTGCCTGGATTGCGGGTCCGGGCGGCGGGTACCAAACGACCAAACATCGTTCTGATCATGTCGGACGACATGGGGTTTTCCGACATCGGCTGTTACGGCGGCGATATCGACACACCCAACCTCAACGCCCTGGCGGCGAACGGCCTGCGGTTCAGCCAGTTCTACAATACCGCCCGCTGCTGCCCAACGCGGGCCTCGCTGATGAGCGGCCTGTACCCGCACCAGGCGTCCATTGGACACATGACGGGCGATTCGGGCCTCCCTTCGTACCGGGGCGACCTGAGCCGCAACTGCGTCACCATCGCCGAGGTGCTGCGGTCCGCCGGCTACCGCACCTATATGACGGGCAAATGGCACGTGACGCGCTTCTCAGGCCAGGACGGCCCCAAGCACAACTGGCCCCTGCAACGCGGCTACGACCGGTTCTACGGCACGATCACCGGCGCGGGTAATTACTTCGATCCGACGACCCTGTGCCGGGACAACACCTACATCACGCCGCAGAACGACCCCCAATACAAGCCCGAGTCGTACTACTACACCGACGCAATTGCCGACAACGCCGTCCGGTTCGTCCACGAGCACTTCGAGCAGTCGGCGGATAAGCCCTTCTTCCTGTACGTGCCCTTCACGGCGGCCCACTGGCCCATGAACGCCCCCGAACAGGCGATCGCCAAGTATAAGGGTCGGTACAGCAAGGGCTACGAGTTCTACCGCCGGCAGCATTTCGAGCGGTTGAAGCAGTGGGGCCTGATCCACAAAGACTGGGACCTGAGCCCGCAGGCGGGGGACTGGGAGAAGGTCGAGCACAAGGAGTGGGAGGCCCGCTGCATGGAGGTCTATGCGGCTATCGTGGACACGATGGATCAGGGCATCGGACGCATCGTGGCGGAACTGAAGCGGGGGGGCGTCTTCGACAACACGCTGATCTTCTTCCTCCAGGATAACGGCGGCTGCGCCGAGCCCATGGGCCGGGACCCGAATATCAACGAGAAATGGGTCAGCGCGATCACGGACCGCCGCCCGATGGCCCCGGACGAGTTGCAGCCGAAGATCTGGCCGCCCATGAAGACGCGCGACGGCCGGCCGGTCCGCGGTGGACCGACGGTCATGCCCGGTCCGGCGGACACCTACATTGCCTACGGCCGGAACTGGGCGAACGTCTCCAACACACCGTTCCGTGAGTACAAGCACTGGGTCCACGAGGGCGGGATCTCCACACCGCTGATCTGCCACTGGCCCGCCGGCATCCGGGCCCGCGGCTCTCTCTTCCACGAGCCCGGCCATCTGATCGACATCATGGCGACCTGCGCGGATGTCTCCGGGGCGCGCTACCCGACGCAGTATCAGGGCCACGACATCCAGCCGAAAGAGGGCGTCAGCCTCGTCCCGGCGTTCCAGGACAAGTCCCTCGGCACAGGGTCGATCTATTGGGAGCACGAAGGCAACCGGGCGGTCCGCCAGGGCAAATGGAAGCTCGTCTCGAAATTCCCCGGCGGCTGGGAACTCTACGACATCGACGCCGACCGCACGGAGATGCACGACCTGGCCGCCCAGAATCCGGAGAAGGTGCAGGAATTGAAAGCGTTGTATGAGGCCTGGGCCCAGCGTTGCGGCGTCCAGCCCTGGCCCCTGCAGAAACCCGGCCAGCAACAGGGAAAAAAGAAACAGAAAAAGAAGCAGAAGAATTGATCGGCCCATGTCATCCCCGCGCAGGCGGGGATCCATTTACATCCACACAGAGTGGATTCCCGCCTGCGCGGGAATGACAAA